>JASJCD010000137.1 GCA_030066135.1 Desulfobacterales bacterium
AGACCGCCAAAGCCAAGGTGGCCGAACTTGCCCCCCAGTTGAAGGCGCTTGCCGATGATCACTATCAGACCGGGCTGCAGTTTTACAAAATGGGGCAATACCCCCAGGCGCGCCAGGCCTTTCTAACGGCCCTGCGCTACAACCCGGAGCATAAAGGCGCTAAGCAAAAACTGGCCGAATTCGACCGGGGTGTATCCGCGGCCAATAAATACATTCTGCACACCATCAAGCCGGGCGAAACCATCTCCTCGCTGGCGGACAAATATTACGGCGATTACCGCAAATTCCACATCATTGCCAAATATAACGAAATCGAAGACGCCACCCGGCTCGACGTGGGGCAGCAGATCAAGGTGCCGGTGATCAAGGGCATGCCGATCATTGCCGGTATGCATGACATCCGCACCGAAGGCGGTGCGCCCGCCAGCCTCATGGGCGAAGATGTCGTGGTGGTCAAACGCTATGTACTGCACGTGGTCAAACCGGGGGAAAGCCTGTCCAAGATTGCCGGCATTTATTACGGCGATTTCAAGAAATACGATGTCATCGCCGAATTCAACGGTTTGACCAGTCCCACGGCCATCAGCGTCGGGCAGGAACTCAAGATCCCGGAAACCCCCGAAGCCCGGCTCATTGCCGGCAAACCGATTGAAGTCACTTTGCCGCAGGGTGCCGCGGCCGAAGGGGCCAACGGCGACATGATCGCCAATTACCGCAATCTCGGCAAGGAGCTCTACGCCAACAAGAATTACGACGGTGCCATCACTGAATTCAGAAAAGTGCTGAACACGGTGCCCGAGGACCCCGAAGCCAAAGCCTACATGGCCAAAGCCTACTATGATAAGGGCGCGCTGGCCTATCGCAAAGGCGACTTTACCCAGGCCGCCAAAGCCTATGAGAATGTCCTGAAGTACGACAAGAATTGCCGGGACTGCCGCCAGTTGATCGAAAAGAGCCGCAAGCAGTCCGCCACGGCGGACAAGCGCGGCAGCGCTCTGGCCCTCTACCGCACCCAGAAATATGCCCAGGCGATCGCCAAACTGGAAGACCTGGCCAAAGCCAATCCGAAGGATACCGAAATCCGCAGCTATCTGGCCAAATCCCACTACCAGCATGGTCTGGAGCTCTTTGGCCAGGAGAAATACCTGAAGGCCCGCGATGCCTTTAAAGCCACGCTCGAATATGATCCCAGGTGCGAAAAGTGTGAACAGAATATTGCCAAGTCCGAGAGCATGTACAAAGACCTGCACTATCGTCAGGGCCTGGCGGATTTTCAGAAAGAAAATCTGAAAGAAGCCATCCAGCAGTGGGAAATGGTCTACAAACTCGATCCGAATTACCGCGATGTCCAGCGGAATCTGGAAAAGGCGCGCACGCTGCTCAAGCGCCTGGAGAGCATCAAGCGCAGCCAGAGCCCGACCAACTGACCACGCCGATCGTTTCCGCCGGCGATATTTCAGGCGACGAGCATCGTGGCGGCGTAAGCGATAAAAAAAGCGGCCCTGTGGGCCGTTTTTTTATGGGGGTGTCAGGTGCAGCCGTTTCGATGGCAAGGGAACGACATTGCCCCGTTCAGCATCGGCAAATCCGGACCAATTCGGAAAGCCGGCTTCAGCCGCAATTTTGATGGCGGGAAGTGTTGATCGGGAAGGGCCGGGACGGCAGGTGGACATATAAAGGCTGCAGACTTGTTCGAACAGGGGATTATCCCGCTGGATCCGCCCGAGAAGATCACGACAATGGCAGCGCGCGCCGTCACGGTCACCATGGATGTGCCACAGAATGCTGGCCTTGATGAGCCTGGCCTCCAGCCAGTGAGGATGTCGCATGAGAATCTGATCAACGATCGACGACATGTGCCTCTGGCGGTTCCGGTCGGAAGCGACCGGCATCGCCGGTGCTGGCCTGGCGTTACCGGCGGCATGCGCAGACGACGTCGGGCGATACCACAGCCGCGCCCCAGCTAAAAACAGCAGAAACAGGAGCAGAACAGGCCAGGCTTTGAAAGCGAGTGCCGATCCGATTATCGCGATTGAGGCTATGACGCGCAGGGGCCGCGACCAGAGCACTTTCAAACCCAGGATTTCAGCGACAATCCGGTACCCGGATAAATGGCAATATCCCACCCCAAAGCCTCCTTTCATACGCATTGTGCTGATTGAAGCAAAATCGATGCCGGCCGCCTTACAATTTCAGTTCTAATGATTTCAAGTGTTTACGGAAAGACCCCCGGCATGGGTGTGAAAGAGATTACCAATGGCTATAAATTAACTTGGCAATCGCCGGTATCACCGTGACGGGATACACGACAGGGGACGCATTGCCCGGGGCCTGAAACCGCATCGGAGCGACGGTCATCCGCCGATCAGCCCCACCACGGCACCGGTCATACAGGTGGCCAGGGTTCCGGCCACGATGGAGCGCAAGCCCAGGGAAACGATTTCCTCGCGACGCGTCGGGGCCATGGTCCCCATCCCCCCGATCATAATGCCCAGGCTGCCCGGATTGGCGAACCCGCACATGGCATACGTCATGATGACCATGCTGCGCTGGCTGAGGGTGCCTTCCGGCAGACGGCTCAGATCGACATAGGCAATCAGCTCGTTCAGGATGGTCTTGGTGCCCATGAGGCTTCCGGCCGCCGCGGCCTCACCGGCAGGTACCCCCATGAGAAAAGTCACCGGCGCCATCAACCAGCCAAGCAGACGCTGCAGGGACAGGGGCGCGCCGGACACCTGCGGCCCGAAGCCCAGGAGCAGGTTGACCAGCGAAACACAGGCCAGGAGCACCAGCAGCATGGCAACGACATTGATGAGCAGCGAAACCCCCTGCAGGGTGCCTTTGGTGAGGGCATCCATCGTACTCGTGGCCGGATCCGGAGCGCTCAGGACTCCCGGTGTAAGCGGTCGCGTTTCCGGCACCATGACTTTGGCAATCATGATGGCGGCGGGGGCACTGATGATCGAAGCCGTCAGGATATGCCCCATGGCGCCCGGCAAGACGCCGGACAGAATACTGGCATAGAGCACCATGACCGTACCGGCAATGGTCGCCATCCCGCAGGTCATGAGCGTGAAGATCTCGCTGCGGGTCATAGCCTGAAGATAAGGACGGATGAACAGCGGCGCTTCGACCATGCCCACGAAGATATTGGCGGCCACACCCAGGCCTTCGGTCCCGCCGATTTGCATGCTCTTCTGCAGGCACCAGGCAAATCCCCTGACCACCAGCGGAAGGATTTTCCAGTAAAACAGAACCGCGGACAGGGCGCTCATCAGAAGAATAAGGGGCAGCGCCTGGAAAGCAAAAACAAAGCTGTTCTGGGGGTATTTGAGCTCAAACGGCAGTTCGCCCCCACCGACATAGCCAAATACAAAAGAGGTGCCGGCGCGGGTGGACTGCTCCAGGGCCAGGATCACCTGGTTGAGGGCCAGAAAGGCCTCGCGCACGAAGGGCCCCTTGAGCAGGATAACCCCGAGCGCAAGCTGCAGCCCAAGGCCCGTCAATACCATGCGCCAACTAACGGCGCGCCGGTTCTCGCTAAGTCCCCAGGCCAGGGCCACGAATACCACCAATCCGACCGCACTCTGCCAAACCATGAGCCCTCCTTTGCGGCTTTGTCATCAGGCATGTGGATTGAATCGAAGGCATCTCAAAAAAAAGACTATGATTTCAGTGCAGGGCGGCCGTAAAAGTTGAGCCGGAGGCATACTTTGGTATTTCGAGGATTCAATTCGATCGCCCGACACAGCGAAGGGGCCAAGCGGTATTTTTGAGATGTTTCATAGATGCATGATCCCAAAGGGCTTGTCAATCCATCGCAACGATGGCGGCTGGGGTTTGTCTAAGGCCTCGAAATCGACTATAGCGACCTGGGGTTGCCTGGGGAAACGCATGCCGGCCGTTTACTTGCGCCCGATGACGGGCAGCGGGTGTTCATCGGTAGCGGGCACCGGAGCAACCGGGGAAAGGACGCCAGATGGTTTTTCACGCTGTTTTTGCACTGGTGTTCGCGGCGATCATGATCGTCGCGGCCCGAACCGGGCGGGGGGTGAAATCGGGGACGGACTTCGCCCTGGCGGGTCGCAGCGCCACGGCCGCGGATGTGGCCTGGATCATCATCGGCACGCTGGTGGGCGGCGCGGCCACGGTGGGTACCGTCCAGATGGCCTATCGATACGGTCCGGCCGCCTGGCACTTCACCCTGGGCAGCGGCCTGGCCTGCCTGCTACTGGCGCTATTTTTCTCCCGCGTCCTGCGCGACAGCGAATCGATCACGGTGGCCGAGTTCCTGGGACAGCGGTTTGGGTCGCGCTTCCGGACCTACAGCAGCCTGGTCGCCTCCAGCGGCATGCTGATGCAGGTCGTGGCCCAGTTCCTGGCCGCCACCGCCCTGATCGGCGCGGTCTTTCGTTTCCCCCCGCTCGCGTCGATTGCACTGGCGTCCCTGCTGACCCTGGGCATGATCGTTTTCGGCGGCCTTGCCGGTGCCGGGCTGGTGGGCAAACTGAAATGTTTTCTGCTCTACCTGGTCATGCTGCTCTGCGCCGGGGTGGCGATTGCCGACGCCGGCGGTTGGCAGGCGCTCCTGGCCGCGGCCCGTAACGAGGGCGCGCCCATGTCCCTCTTTGCCTATGGCGTCCTCCCGGCCCTGGTGGATCTGGGTTCCATGATCATCGGCGTACTGTCGACCCAGATCTATCTTCAGGCCGTCTTTGCCGCCCAGACGGTGCAGGCCGCTCGCCGGGGGGCGCTTCTGAGTGCCGCCCTGATCCCGCCGCTGGGTCTTCTGGGGATCGTTGTCGGCCTCTACCTGCGCGGAAGCGTTCCGGAACTGGCGACCGATACCGCCCAGGCCTTGCCCTATTTCATCAGTCGGTCTTTTCCGCCGGCCCTGGCCGCCCTGTTTCTGGCCGGTCTGCTCGTCGTCATCCTGGGTACCGGCGCGGGGCTGGTGCTGGGGGTGACCACCAACCTGCACCACGACCTGCTCACGCGCATACCCATGATGCGCCGGCGTTCAGGCATAACCATGGTGCGCACCTGCTGTTTTCTGATCGTCCTGCTGGCAGCAGTGGTCGCCTGGCTGAGCCTGCATACGGCCATCCTGCAGTGGAGCTACGTGGCCATGGGATTGCGGGGCACGGCCGTATTTGCCGGCCTGTGCCTGGTGGTCTTCTTCCCGAAGGCCCCCTGGATGCCGACGATAAAACCCGTGCTCTTCGCCCTGCCGGTTATCTACCTGCTCTTCATTGCCTGGCGCTGAAAACAGGTTGCAGTGAAGCTCATCCCGCAGAGGGAAGGCCTCAGGTAACCACCAGGAGGGGGGCGTATCAAGCAGTTGGGTTTCCGCTTTTATCCCTTTGTCCCGCGCCGAGCATCGGCGATGAAGTCGGAGATAGCGTGTCGGCCTGTTTGAGCGCAGCGAGTCTCCTATTGCCGATATTTACCATACGGTGTCGGTGTCGCTATCGGTATCGGAATCGTGTCTTTGGTGTGTCGGCCATTTTTCGAGTGCCGATACCGATGCCGACCCCGATGGGGAACCTGCTTCTTCCAATAGTTGCTTGTCCACGTGCAAGAAAAGGAACATACCAAGAAATACCTTACCCTGGATCGGCAGAACCTCTCCGGGTCCTCCACCAGAGGTGGAAAGTTTAGATCAAAACTCATCGGCAGCTTCTACCAGGCCTGCTCCAGCTTCGGCGCGGGGGCCAGCTCCGACGCGTTGACCACCACCGGACCGGCCTGCAGATCGTAGTCGCTCAATCGGCTGTCGTACATGGCCTCCACCTGGGCGGCCGGCAGCTGAAAGGTGCCCGTGAAGGTTACCCGCAGGGGGGTATAAAAGACAATCGTGTTGCTCGCGGGCTGGCGCCGCAAAGGGCGGCCGATGTTCACAAAGGTGAAGACCCGATCGTCGCGGATATCCACGTGATCCGGGCGAAAATGCACCTCTTTCAGGGCCGCCGGCCGCTGTCGTCGGTCCAGGCGTTCGTTGACGATCTCAAAGCAGGCCGGCACCCGGTCGCTGACGATCAGGTTGGCGATCGCCTCGCTGGCGCTCAACGTGATCCGGGAGTAGATCAGATCCCCCTGGCGAACGGCGTTTAAATCCACGCGCGCGCCGTCCTCGTCCACGTACTGCCGGTAGATCCCCAGGCGCTTGCCACCCAGTTCCCGCTGATGGCGCGTTTCGCGCGGCAGATAACCGGCCACCGCCACGGAGTAGTAGAATCGCCCCTGGTGGGCCTGCAGGCTGATGCGTGGATCGACAAGTTCACCGTTGAAACCGAACGGTTTATCCGCCCGCTGCGCGCCGCCGTTGACGCTGAGGCTCACGTCCATGACGCCGGGCTCGATGTCCCGGTAGTAGGCCTGCAGGGCCCGCAGCACAAAAGCCTGGTCCTGGGTGGAGTACAGGCGGTCGATATCGTCGGCCACGGCCACCAAAAGGGCCTGGGAAACGCTGTTGGGCTTGAAATGACGGCTGTGCAGATAGAGCGCGAAGGCCCGGTCGCGCGGCCGGGAGTAGAAGTCCCCGTCGTATTTGCGCCGGGCGTCCATCTTGGTCAGGTCGTAGGCCTCGATTTCCTGCAGGACCCTGGTCATGGCCCGCTCCATCCCGGCCTGTTTGAGGATGGCCGCCATCATATAGGCACTGACCAGGTTGCGTTGGTAGACTTTGCGATCGTAGAATTGATTGACCAGGGATTTGGGCAGACGCTTTTCGGTGGACAGGAGATAGGCGGCATAAAGCCGGGTAAAAGTGCTCAGCTCGTAGCGCTGATACTGTCCCTCCCCCTTGGCGATGCGCTTGAGAGCGGCATAGATGCCGCGTGTCATCGCATCGGGCACTTCGATCTTTTTGCGTTTGGCTGACAAGACAACATCACTGGCATAGACCGAGGCGTAAGGATTGACGTAGTCGCCGCCCTTCCAGTAGTTGAAAGCGCCCTGGGGACGCTGCATCTGTTCGAGTTTGGCAAGACCGGCCCGCAGGAACTGGGCGCGATCCGCCACCAAGGCCCGGGTGTAGCGCTCGTCCGCCCCCGCCAGAATGCCCTCGACGTTGAGCATTGCCAGCATCCGGGAGCTGGTCTGTTCGGCACACCCGTGGGGATAGCCCACCAGATGGTTGAAGGTGCCCTTGAGACGGGCCAGCAGCAGTTCGGAAACGACGATGTCCACCCGGGGGTTGCCCTCGCGGAAGTATGCCGGGGGCACGTCGATGGACACCGTGCCCTCGCTTTCACCGCTGTAGATCCTGGTGTCGAGCACACTGGCGGTGTGGATGGGCAGCTCCACCTCGTATCGATAGCGGTCTCCCCCCTTGGCGGCCGTGATCGTCAGATCGCCCCGGCCGTGTCGATGCGCCCGCAGATCGGCATGTAAGAGGACGTCCTTCTGCGGCCCCACGCTGACCCGGTTGGGCAATCCCGTGAGGGACAGATTGCCGGCGTGCACGGCGGACAAATCCAGCTCTACGGCAGCGTCCGTAGTGTTGAACACCCGCACCGGCAGCACCAGGCTGTCGCCTGCCAGCATGAAACGCGGCGCCGTTGCCTTGACGATGACATCGTCCCGCACCACCATGGGCTGGTTGGCCGCACCGATCCCGTCCTTTGAAAAGGCCAGCGCCACCACCTCGGCGCGGCCGTTGAAATTGGGGATGGCCATGACCACCTCCGTCCGGCCGTCTGCATCCGTGGACACCAGATCCGACCAGAACACAAAGGGTTTGACCCGCTTGGCACCGGTCTCCGGGGCCATGTGCTTTTTGCGGGCCGCCAGCAGACGGGCGTCGTCACCCCCGATGTCCAGGCGGCGGCCCTCGATCAGATGATGCATCACCAGGTCGTACAGGTCGTAGAGGGCCATTTGGTGGGGATCGGTGCTCTGGAAGAACTCGAAGGGCCGCGGCGGCCGCTGCCCCACGATCTGCAGGATGCCCTCGTCCACTAGGGAGACCAGCACTTTGGTGTCGGGCGCCCCCGCGTCGACCTTGAAGGTGACGCGCCGGTTGCTCTGGGTCAGCGCCGGGGCTTCCAGGCGGACCGCCAGACGACGGTCCTCGAGGTTGGGACGGATATAGTGGTAGCCCTTGGCCCGAAAAGGCTTGATCCGGCTGGGTTGATCCGTGGGGCGCACCACCTGGGCATGCAGATAGAGCCCGTCCCGGAAATCGAAATCGATGGGGATATCCACGGCCGCCGTGTTGTTCGCCAGGTCGAAAAACCGATGCCAAAGGATCTTCTCTCCCACGAGGGCCACGAGAAGGCGCCCGCCGATGGGAGAATGCAGGCTGGCCCGGATGACATCACCCTTCTGGTAAGGCCGGTCCTCGCATTCGATCTCCACCCGGGCCGTATCGTCGGTGGGCCCCATGGGGTCGTAGCCCCAACCGTGCACACGGAACTCGACCCCGGCGGTGTGGCCGCCCAGGCGATCGGCCACCAGCAACAGGTACTGACCGCTTTCGGCGGCCTGGCGTTCCACCCGCTCGCCGGGCGTCACCGTGAAGGTCTCCACTGTTTCATAGTCTTCGCTCCAGCGATAGTAGCCCTCCGCATCGTAGCGCCAGTGCCAGACACGCCGCTTGAGGGTGGCGAACAGCTGCCGCTGTTCGGTCTGCCCGGATTCCGGATCGATGAGGACCGTGCGGAAACCGTAGTCCTTGCGGCCGCGAATGACTTTATCGGCCAGGTGAATCCCCACCATCTGGCGATAGGGGTAGAGACGCACCTCCTTGTAGGCGGCCACTTCCCGGCCGTCATCGAAGACGGTGGCGCCGATGAGACCCTGGAGGATCGAGGGCACCGGTTGATCGACGGCCGTGGGCAGCAGCACCTGCCGGCGGCCGTCGGCATCCAGGACGGCTTCCCGTTTGACATCCAGGTAGTTGACCGTGTTGCCACGGGCCAGGGCGATATTGTTGAAGCTGTAATCCGCATGGCTTTCAAGTTTGAGGGGCGTGGCCACGGCCGAAAGCTTCACTTCAGCCCTGAGCCCGCCGGCCGGTGCCCCAAAGAGATAATCCGAGGCGATGTCAGCCTTGATGGTCTCGCCGGTGCGGTAATGGTCGCGGTCGGTGTCGATGCGATTTTTGATCCGTTGGGGCAGAAAGGTTTCCAGGCTGAATGCGGTCCGGCCGATCACCTTGTCGCCCAGAAGCGCCTCGATCCGGTATTTACCCGTCTTGGCGGCCTTGTCCATGGGTGTCGTGAGCGTAAAGGCCCCCACGGCATCCGTCTTGAGATCTTCCTCGAAATATTTCTTGCGGCCCGGGTCCAGGATGCGGATGCGCACCGGGAGCTCCGGCGCCGACTGGTAGTATTTATCCTTGAGAACGGCGAGCAGATGGAGTTTTTCGCCGGGCCGTATCAGCCGGCGCTGGAGGTAGAGCATGGCCCGGTAGCGGTTGACCGCATTGTCCGGGGGCAGGGGTTTGTAGTCGTTTAATACCGTGTTCAGCACCAGGAAACCGCGGTCCTTGCCCTTGGTGACCACCACCGATTTGATCTTGCGGGCGGCGAGGTCATCCTGGTTCAAGACAAAGACCCCATCGCCACTGGTGCGCCCTTCGGCCACCAGGGCGTTCTTCTCCGAGTATACCTGCACCCGCGCCCGGTTCACCGGGCGGGCGTCTGACAGGCCGGTGGCCGCGACAAAGAACTGGTTTGCGCCCAGGTGGGCGCTCAGGCCGATATCGGTAACAAAAACGACCTTTGTGCTGGTCTTGTCCTTGTACCGCAGGCTCAGGCGATAGACCCCCCCGGGCCATTTCTGGATGAACGTCTTCAGGGCCACCTTATGCTGGACAAAGGCATTGAATTCGCCGCCCAGTTCAATCTGACGGTTGAAGACCTCTTCGCTGCCCCGCAGCACACTGGCCGGCTGTCCGTTCATGAAATTGAGGAAATACCGGAAATTGGCCTCGGTCAGGCGCTCGACGATAAAGCTGGCCGTATCCACATTGACAGCGGTGAACCCCACCTCCCCGGCCGGGCTCAAATAGGGTTTATCGCTTTCAAACCGCAGGGCCGGCAGGCGATCGCCGGTGGTAATGGTATGGCGCTGGTCCATTTTGAGTTCGTGGCGGTACCCATCCCGCAGACCGGCCTTGAGCGTCAGGCGGTACTTGGTATTCGGTTTGAAATCCCCCGTGATGTCGTACGCATAGCGGGTGCGGGCATTCAATTCGAAAGCCGCGCGCTCTTTTTTGTCGATGTAGCGCCGGGCCCCCACTTTAAAAGTCGACAATCCGTCGATGCGCACGTGGGGCTGGATGGCTGTATTGGCGTAGAACCCACGGGGGACGTAGAGCCGGATGCCCAGGCGCCCGTCCGGCAGGGACACGCCACGGGGTGCATCCGGCAACACCAGACTGCGGCGGTGGTCGTCGAGGCGTATCTGGCGCGCCGGCGGTGCAAAAGCTTCCTCGAAACCCCCGGTCAGCAAAGCTCCCCCGACAGCCGCCAGACGCGGATCGATGGTCGCGACGAGCGTGTGTTCACCAAATGCTTCCGAAATGGCCACCAGGAAGACACGGGCGTCTTCCGAGGGCTGCACCTCAAACTGCAGAAGGGTTGCGGCCATTTTCTGTTTTTTTTCGAGACGCAGATGTTTGATCAGGCTCTCACGCCGCACCCGGTCGTTGAACACCAGGCGCAGGGTGGGTTGCGGGTCGCGAAAAAGCTGGGCATCGCGAACGCTCAGGGCCTCGGTTTCAAAATGAACGGGCTGGGCCGATACGTTCTGATCTTGAAAAAAGGTTGGATTGAGCCTGGCGCTGAAGCGCTTGCCGGATGGCAGCGGCTGCCGCGGGTAGAAGCGGATCCGGTTCCGGGCCTCGAGGGCGAAGCTCCCGGCCGCCCCCTCGATCTGAATGATGTCCTGGTTGGTCACATGCCCAAGACGGGCTTCGGGAATGACCATGCGATCCAGCGTGAAAAGCAGACTGCTGGCATCGGTGGCGACCTTGCCATCCGGCGGTGTCAGGGTCAGCGGTCCTTGGGCAGCCCCGAAGGTGAAGCACAGCACAAGCACGATCAGGCTCGTATGTCTGAGGGTGGGCATATACTACTCCTTTGAAATGATGATTTCGCTCCAGGCTATCTGCGAGCCGCTGTCGAGGCAGCCGATGCGATGGCTGCCTGCCGCCAGCGGCAGCAGCAGGGGCTGGCCGGAGCGGGCCGTGCGGGGTGCTCCCGCATCGACCAGCCAGTAGATGGCCGGATCGGCATTGAAACTGTAGCATCTGAGTTGGACTTTGCCGAAGCGTTGGCCCATGGCAGCGTTCACCGCAAACACGGCCCCGTCGTGGGGGGCGGCGATATGCGGCTTTAACGCCGCCACCGCGTCATAGCATTCATGGAATCGGAGGCTGCGCATATTCTCCAAACGCCCGGTTTCGACGAGATAGGCCATGACTTCGGCGCGCAGCCGCCCGCAGGGCCGCGGCCGCGCGCGACCGGCGATCACCCAGTCCTCAATGGCATCGGGACAGAACCCGTCGGCCGCATCCAGGATACCGGGACAGATCGTTTCACGCTGCAGACCCGGCGGACGGGCCATCCATTCCGAGCGTCGACTGCGGGAAAGATGGCGGAAAATCTCGAACATGATCCCACTGGCCGCGTCGATGCCGGTGAGATCCCGCGTGGGCGTTCCGTCGAAATTACCCAGCCAGACCCCCACCGTGTATGTCCGGTTGTAGCCCAGGGTGAGCAGGTCGCGGCCGCCGGCCGACGTTCCGGTCTTGAACGCCACCTTGGGAATGTCCGTGACAGACGTCCAGTGGGCGGAGAATTCCTTGCGAAAGCCGTCGGCCAGAATCTCGGATACCAGCCAGGCCGCTTCGGGACTGAACAGCCGGCGTGAAGCGCCGAGATTCTCACTTTCCGGGCGCGTCATGTTGAGCGCAAAGAGCCGGCCCCCATTGGCCAGGCTCGTATAGAGATGGGTCAGGTCCAGAAGTGAAATCCCCAGACCGCCGACGGCGATGGCGGCGCCGTAATGCATCTTGCCCTGGTCGATGGTGCGCACACCCGCCTGC
>JASJCD010000138.1 GCA_030066135.1 Desulfobacterales bacterium
AACGGAAATTCTGCGGTTCAACCGCGCCGCCCGTGCAGGTCTCAAGGATGGATCACTCGGGGACATGACGCTGGGCGGTTTTCTGCGCCGGATGCACATGAGCCGGTTTTTTCGCACCCGCTATATCATTCCCATGGCCGCGGCCATCTGGTCGTCCCCCGACGACGATATCATGGATTTCCCCATGGCAACCTTCGCCCGCTTCTTCCACAACCACGGGCTACTTAGCGTCCGCGATCAACCCCAGTGGTACTATGTGCGCGGCGGCAGCCACCGTTACGTCAAAGCCTTTCGTGATGATTTCAAAGGCGAGATCCATACGCAGCGGGCCATCAGCAGTTTGAAGCGCAGTGATACGGGCGTTGATGTTCGCTTTATGGACGGCAGCCGGCGCCGTCATGACATGGCCGTCGTGGCGACCCATGCCGATGAGGCGCTGGCCCTGCTGGAAGACCCCTCAGCGGAAGAAAAACACCTCCTGGGTGCCTGGCGCTATAGCCGCAATCGGGTTGTGCTGCATACCGATGTGGGCTGGATGCCGCCCCAACAAAGAGCTTGGGCATCGTGGAATTATCGGCGCGCTTCCATCGCCGATGACCACACCCCGATCGTTTTGACCTACCATATGAACCGCCTGCAGCGCCTGCGAACGCAGCAGCAGTATTTCGTAACGCTCAACCCACCCGAGCCAATCGATCCGCAGGCTACGGTGGACACCTTTATTTACCACCACCCGATGTACACCTTCAGCAGCATGGCCACCCAGGCGGAACTGCCGCGCCTGAATGCAAGTCGCCGGACATACTATTGTGGCAGCTACTGGGGCTACGGCTTTCATGAAGACGCTGTGCGCGCCGCGGTCTCGGTGGCAGCCGCATTAGGGGCAGACCTATGACCACCTCCATTCTGTACAACGGCTATGTCGAGCACGAACGCTTCTTCCCGACCCGCCACCGACTGCGCTACCGAATCTATGTCTATGCTATCGATTTAGACGATCTCCCCCTTCTGGATCGTCGCCTGCCGCTTTTCGGGTACAACCGGCTCCGCCCTGTGAGCCTCTACGACCGGGACTACCTGGCCGCGGAAGCGGGCAGCATTCGTGAAAAACTGCTGCGGCAGGTCGAGCCGCAGTTGGGCGGCCGTCAGGTAGCACGCATCGTGGTGGTCACCTCCCCGCGCTACTTCAACTATGTCTTCAACCCGGTCAGCTTCTACTACTGCTTCGACCCGGAAGACAATCTCGTGGGCGCGGTGGCCGAGGTCAATAACACTTTCGGCGAGAAACACATTTATGTCCTGCCGGCCGCGAAAGCGGCCCCGGCGGCCTTCCCGGCCCGTTTCAAGTCGACCAAAGCGTTTCATGTATCGCCCTTCAACACGACGGGCGGCACCTATCATTTTCATCTGGCCGACATCCGGCGTGAACTGGATGTCCGCATCGCCCTGCACCGTGAAGGACGCCAGATCATGGCCGCCCGCCTACGGGGGCGGCCCATTCCCCTGACGCCCCTACGGCACCTGCGAACCGTTCTATCACAGCCCTTTGTTCCGCACCTGACCATTCCCCGCATCTACTGGGAAGCCTTCAAGCTGCGCTTCCGCCGTGGGCTGACCTATTACCAAAAACCCGTACCCCAGAGCCCCATGACCATCCGCCACATTGCGGCAACCCCTCTCCAGCGCCGCTGCCGGTCCTTTGTAGAGCGCACCCTTGAAAATACCGCACAGGGCTGTTTGACGCTGCGCCTCCCCGATGGGAAGCAGAAAATCTACAGCGGCCAACAGGGCGGCCCGGATGCCACCCTGGATGTCAGGGACGCCCGGTTCTTCTCTCGGGTGGTTCTGGGCGGGGGGATCGGATTCGGCGAGGCTTTCATGCATGGCGAATGGGACAGTCCCGATCCGGTCGAAGTGGTACGTTATTTCATCCGCAACCGCGAGGCCTTTGCCGACGGGCGTCTTCAGACCAACTGGTTGGCGCGGACCCTGGCCCGGTCCTTGGAGGTCGTGCGGCGCAACACGATTTTGGGCAGCCGGCGCAACATTCGCCGGCACTATGATCTATCCAACGAATTTTTCCGCCTGTTTCTGGATGCGAGCATGTCATACTCCAGCGCCATCTATCGTTCGCCCGCGGATAGGCTGGAAGATGCCCAGCAGCATAAATACGATCTCATCATTCGTAAGGCCCGTTTGAAGGCCGGCGACCATCTGCTCGAAATCGGTTGCGGATGGGGCGGTTTCGCCATCGCGGCCGCCCGCCGGACCGGCTGCCGCGTGACCGGTATCACGGTTTCGCGCGAACAGTACGCTCTGGCGTGCGCACAGGTGGAAGCGGCCGGTCTAACTGATCGCATCCGGATCATATTGAGCGATTACCGGCAGTTTAAAGGCCGCTATGACAAGATTGTCTCCATCGAAATGCTGGAGGCCGTGGGGCATGCCTATTACCCCCAGTATTTTCGAAGACTGGACGAATTGCTTAAACCCCAGGGGATTGCCGTCGTGCAGACCATCAGCATTCCCGACCAGCGCTATGCCCGCTACCGCAAAGAGAGTGACTGGATTCGCAAGCATATCTTTCCCGGCGGTCTCCTGCCCTCACTGACCGTTTTGACGGCAATGATGACCCGCCACTCAAGCCTCATGGTCGACCACCTCGAGAACATCGGCAGCCACTACGCCATCACCCTGGCGGCCTGGCGGCGGCGCTTCGAAGCCAATCAGGAAGCGGTAGCCGCCCTGGGTTTTGACCGCGTCTTCCAACGCAAATGGCGCTACTATCTGGCCAGTTGCGAAGCCGCCTTCCGCGAGCGCGTCATCGGGGATCTTCAACTTGTGCTGACACGGGCCGGAAACCGCCATCTGAATATTCCAGGCGTATAAATACCGGGGGTTGGGGTCTCGATTGCCCTTGCAGGATTACCCGGTCGAAAAGCCGGTCCGATGACGGGTTTGGTCCGGCAGGGGTCGATGCACGCATTGCCGCCAGCCACCAATTTTTACTTAGCGCGATGGTCGCAGTCGAAAGCATCTTTAGGGATCATGGCGATCAAATACCCCGGCCTCGATGAAAACCACCCGCCCGCATCCGGTTGCCTTTCAGAAATACGGCTGCACCATCCGCTCGAGCGCCTGCAGAAAACGCCGGCGCTCGGCGCGCGTTTCCCTTGTGCCCGTGAAAACATGGGTGGCGCGCGGCTTGCGGTCCAACCAGAACAGCCCACTGGTTTGACCCGCCACGGGTGAAGCCGCCAACCAGGTGATGGTATCCGCACCCTGTGACGGGGAACGCAAGAGCGGGCGCACCTGGTGGTAAAAGGCCGGCAGGGAAGAACTCAAGCCGGGAGTATCGACCCAGCCGGGATGCATGGCCTGCACCCGGATACCTTGGGGTTTCAATGCCCCCGCCCAAGCTTCGCTCAAAATTACAAGCCCCCGCTTGGCACGCGCATAGGCCGTGGCACCGTCGTACGGCCCTTGCTGAAACGACAGATCGTCTGTGTGAATCTTTTGGGTATACATGCCGCCGGAAGCGACGTTGATGATCCGGGCGCCGGCGGCCGCTTTGAGCCGCGGCAGGAGCAGACGGGTCAAGAGGTACGGGCTCAGCAAATCCGTCGCCAGCGTTCGCTCATACCCTTCGCTGGTTTCCATGCGCCGATTGAAAAGGGCCCCGGCATTGTTGATCAGCACGTCGATAGCATCGTGATCTGCAGACAAGCGTTGCGCCAGGGCGCGAACGGCGTGCATACTGCTTAAATCGGCAATTTCCAGGTCGAGGCGACCCGATACAGCCGCCCGATCAAGTTCACGTTTAACCGCCGCTGATTTATCCGGGTTGCGTCCGACGAGTGTTATATGGGCGCCGCAGGCCATAAGCTGTTTGGCCGCGGCCAGGCCGATGCCAGATGTCCCGCCGGTCAAAACCACACGCCGACCGGCCAGCGCCTCTGGCGGCAGGGGCCAGCGCCTGTGTCCCAGGCGGTAGCCCAAACGCGTGAATTGCGCCAGACCCGGTACGATCAACCGGTCCGCCAGCAGGGTCCCCGAGGTCAAGCGGGGCAGGAGGCTGTCGTTTCCTCCCAGGATGACCTGAAGACGTTTTATGGCCCGGCGGGCGTTCAGGCGCACGAGCGGCCCGATGAGACCTTCCAGGCGTCCTCCGGCAGAACGATCAAAATCAATACGGACCGCGTAGCGCAGGCGGAAACCCTCGCCGGCCGGTTCGACCCGAATGTCATCCACAGCACGGAAGGATTGGCCCCGGCCGTGAAAAACCAGCCGGCTTGGCGGCTGCATCTCCTCCAGCGTGTAGGTCATTGGCACGGGGCGCAGTCCGAACTGCATCTGCAGGTGAAAGCGCGAGCCCACCCGCGGAATACCGGAGGTCGTCTTACGGGACACCAGAACGGTCGGGTCCCAGGCCTGGATATTGGCGAAATTCGCCAAATAGTCGAAGGCCTCCCGGGGCGCGCGAGGCCCTCGGATGGTTTCCTCAATGTGAATCAATGGCCGAATTCCTTCCGAATCTAAGAGGTTATACCTATCATAGTGCCCGCAAACAATACCATCCACAGACGCTTGCTTTTAGGCCGCAGCGATTTAGATTAATCACTAATTAAGGAGGAATTTAACATGAAACAAGTCAACGCCATCATCATTGTCTTGATACTTTCGGTTGTCGCCCCCCAGATGGCCCCGGCCACGGAAACGGTCGAGGTGGGCGGATTTGAGTTTGACAGTGTGCACCGGACGGTACAAGCCGACATACCACTGCGGGGCCAAGGGCTTTTGCGCTATATGGTATTCATCAAGGCCTACGCCGGAGCCTTTTATATGCCGTCCGATGTGGATCCTGAAAAGGTTTTGGACTCGGTGCCGCGCCGTCTCGAATTGGTATACTATCATGCCATCACGGCCGACGATTTCGCTCAGGCGACACGCAAGAAAATGGCTGATAACGTTTCTGAGACGGAAATGGCAAGCCTTGCCGCGCGGCTCGAGCAGTTCAATAGCCTGTATCGAGACGTGCAGCCTGGTGATCGCTATGCACTGACCTACTTGCCCGGTCGGGGCACTGAGCTGTCACTGAACGGTCTGCGGCTTGGAGTTGTTCCCGGGGATGATTTCGCAGCCGCCGTATTCGCCATCTGGTTGGGACCGAAGCCCATCGACCGTTCGTTCAAAAAGGCGCTTCTGGGGGTGACGTGACCTCAACCACAGTTCCCTGGTCTAAACGATTTGCATACGGTATTCCGGCTTTCGCGCTGGCAGTCGTCGGTATTCCCGTCTACGTCTACCTTCCCAAGTTTTACAGCGACGTGGTCGGCATCGACATCGCGCTGATGGGCGGGATACTGTTGGCGGTAAGGCTGTTCGACGCCTTCTCCGATCCGGTCATCGGTTTGGTCTCGGACCGCACCCGCAGCCGCTTTGGACGGCGCCGTCCTTACATACTGGTCGGCGGAATCGGTGTTGCCCTGGCCATGTACTTTTTGTTCACCCCACCCCGGTCAGGCAGCGATCATTCCCTGTGGTTCGGCTGGTGGATATTTTTACTGTTCGCCTTCTGGACGCTGGTGACAGTGCCCTATGAATCGCTGGGACCGGAAATCAGTTTCGACTATACCGAACGCACCACCCTTTTTGCGGTGCGTGACGGCCTCCTCATCGCCGGCACCCTGATGGCGGCGGCGGCCCCGGCGCTGGTGGGCGCCCTCTGGAACACCGGCGCTTCAGCGGATGGCGAACGACAGAAATTTTTCTGGATCGCCATCTTGTATGCGCCGGTGCTCGTCGGCACGTGTGCCTGGTGCGTCTACCGCATCCGGGAACAACCGCCAGAATCGTTTGCCGGCCAGGAAAAACCCACCGCGAACTGGCGCGCGGTCTGGCAGAATCGCCCCTTTGTGATCCTGCTGGTCGCCTATACGGTCAGCGCCATCGGCAGCAACCTGCCCGCCACCCTGATTCTCTACTATGTCGAACATGTTCTGCAGTCAGCGCGGGCCGATCTCTTCCTGATGCTCTATCTGGTGACGGGTGTGGCTTTCCTGCCAGCCTGGATCGCTCTGTCGCGGCGGATTGGCAAAAAAAATGCCTGGCTGCTGGCCATGATTGTCAACACCGGCGTTTTTTTGGGCGTTTTCTTTCTGGGTCCTGGCGACGAAGTGATCTACGGCCTGCTGGTGGTCGGCTCCGGGCTGGGTTTCGGCGCCTCGCTGGCCCTGCCCTCGGCCATCCAGGCCGATGTGATCGACTACGATGAACTGCTCACGGGGCAGCGCCGCGAGGGCCGCTACATCGGCCTATGGTCGATCGCCAAGAAAATTGCCGCCGCGGCCGGTGTCGGCATAGGATTGGCCGTGCTGGGCAGCGCCGGCTACCGTCCCAATGCCGACCAGTCCGAGGCGGTAATCCTGGTCCTGCGGGTGCTGTATGCGCTGGTGCCCTGCCTTTGCAACATCGCGGCCATTGCCATTATCTGGAAATTTCCTTTGAATGCCCGCGCCCACCGTGAGATTCACGCCGCGATCGAATCACGCCGCAGCGGCGCGGTCACGATGGACCCCCTGCGTCCCGGAAAGCGCATCGCCGCAGCGGCGCCCTAGAATAAATTGACTGACCATCCGCTGGAAGCAAAACTGGGCCTATTCCGTCAGAGCGGTAAATCTACATGTCGCCGGCCACCGCCCTCCCCAAGGGGTCAGCAATTCCCCACAAACGGCAACAACCTTGCATCCCCAACATACGTGTAGTATAGGAAAGACGCTAATCCCCTGCTAACCGGACCGTGACACACGGTAACGCCAGGACCGATGGTGCCCGGCACGTATACAACTCAATAATGAATACAAACACGACGGTCCCGTCGATCCCTGCACCGGAAGCACCATGCGACCGTCAACATCGGGAAAGTCCTGCCGCCAATGAGTAAGCTTCGCATCACCAAAATTGTTTTGCTGGTCGTGGGGGCATTGCTGGTTGTCGCCTTTCTGCATTACCACCTGCCGCGAACCGCCATTGTTACCATCCAGGGCGTTGACGTCAAACGGATGGATAGCCGCGGAAGTATGACCCAAAACCCCGGCACTGCCGGTAGCCGCGACGTTCGTTTCATCAACACCGTCAAACAGGACAACCGGGTGCTGGTGCTGCGCAACGAAGATACCGGCTGGGGCTGGCCGCCTTATTTCAAATTCAACAGCTCAGACCTGGTGGCCCAGGCCCAGGCCTTTGCCAACGAGAACCCGCCGCCAACGGTGCTGATTACTTTCTACGGTTGGCGCATCCAGCTTTTCTCGCTGTATCCCAACATTACCCGCATGCGGAGCGTGGCGCCGGACTATTCACATTTTCCTTGGTTCAACATCATATTTCTGGTACTGCTGGGAAGCGCTTCCATCTTCATTGGCCTCAAAGTCAAGCAGCTGTCCCAACGTATTCGCGAGCGGTTTTCTAAAAATCAAGCGCCACCTGGCGCCGCCGGGGACGACTCCCGGCCAGAGGACCAATAAATGTGGCGATCCATTTTGACCTGCCGGCATGAAACATATCCTTCTGGAGACAAGAGCATGCGATATTTTTATGGGATCCTTTTAGCGTTCATTCTGGCCACGGCCGCCCCCCTGCAGGCTTCCGCCATGGAGGCCTACGACTATCCCTTCGTGAATTCGCTGGAGGCCACCGTGGTGGGCACCCCGTCGGTCTATCGGGCCGATGTCCCCGATAGAGATCCGACACGGGAGCATCGGTTGACCATTTTCGAGGACCGTGAGGTTCCCAAGGTCTTCTGGTACAGCAAGCGGCTGACGTTTTCCCTGGCGGCCGTGCGCGGTGAGGCCCCTTTGATTTTCGTGATCGCCGGCACGGGGGCCAGCTACAAGTCCCCCAAAGTCGTGGCCCTGCAAAAGGCCTTCCACCATGCCGGTTTCCATTCGATTGCGATCTCCTCCCCGACCCACATGAATTTCATTATCAACGCCTCGACCACCTCGGTGCCCGGCCGCATCGGGGAAGATGCCGAGGATCTCTACCGGGTAATGGAGCAGGCCTACGAGAGTGTGGCCTCCCGGGTGAGCGTATCCGAATTCTATCTCACGGGCTACAGCCTGGGAGGATCCCAATCGGCCTTTCTGGCCAAACTGGATGAAACCCGCCAGGCCTTCAACTTCAAAAAAGTCCTGGTCATCAACCCCTCGGTGAGCCTCTACAATTCGGTGCAGATCCTGGACCAGATGCTGGCCGACACGGTGGGCGAAGAACCAGGCGCCTTCAACAGCTACCTGGGCCGGGTCATGCGCGCCTTCCTCACGGCCTACGACCGTAGCGAGCCGCTCGAATTCAACGAGGATTTTCTCTACAATATCTACAAGAAACGCGTTCCCACCGAAGCCAAGCTGGCGGCGTTGATCGGGTTTACCTTCCGCATATCCTCCAGCAACATGGCCTTTACCTCCGACGTGATGACCCGCTATGGGATGGTGGTCCCATCGGACACCGTGCTGAGTTCGACCGACTCGACGACCCCCTATTTCGAGAAGCTCTTGCGCATCAGCTTCATGGACTACTTCGACCATTTCTTCTACCCCTATCATCGGGCCCGCAACCCGTCACTGACCCGCGATCAGCTGATCGACGAATTGAGCCTCAAGAACATCGAGTCCTATTTGAGGGGGGCTGATAAAATCGCCATGACAACCAACGACGACGATCTCATCCTGGCGCCCGGGGAGGTCGACTGGCTGCGCGACGTCTTTGGTTCGCGTGCCAAGATCTGGCCCACGGGCGGGCATTGCGGCAACATGGAACACAAGGACTTTGTGGCCTACATGGTGGATTATTTCAAACAGTAAAGGACGCGCTCAATGACATCGCAACTGGCCTTCAATCCGATACGAAAAGTAATACCCGTGCTGGGCTTGGTTCTGCTGATGTTGACGACCTACGCCCTGCCCCTGGCGGCCCAGGAGGCGCCGAGCGAGCTTAAGCTCACGGACCCAAGCGCACCCGGGTTCGAACCCGCCATCGACATGTACGACCCCTGGGAGGGCTGGAACCGGGGGGTGTACCGGTTCAACTATGGGTTCGACAAGTATATCTTCCTGCCCCTCGTCAAAGGTTACCAGTTCATTACGCCCGAACCGGCGCGCCAGGGCGTGACCAATTTTTTCAACAACCTTTTCGAAATCCGGAACTTCGGCAACAACCTGCTCCAGGGGAAAATCGAGGGCTGTGTCAACACGGTTTTCCGCTTCGCCATCAACACCACCCTGGGATTGGGCGGGCTCATGGACCCGGCCACGGACGCGGGCTTTCCGGAATGGCGCGAAGACTTTGGCCAGACGCTCGGCGTCTGGGGCGCCGGCCCCGGTCCCTACTTCGTGCTGCCGATTCTGGGCCCCTCGACCGTCCGCGACACCACGGGGCTGGCAGTGGACGCCGTGGGCGAAGGGCTCTGGTTGAACTTTCTCGTCAACGCGCCCGACTGGAGTACGGGCACCGAGGATAAGGTCAGGTGGAGCCTGACAGGCCTGCGGATCCTCAACACGCGCAGCAATGTGGCCTTTCGCTATTATGAAACCGGATCACCATTTGAGTACGAGCTTGTCCGCTTTCTGTATCTGAAAAACAGGCAGCTCCTGATCGAACAGTAGCAACCGCCCAGCGGCACCCCTTAGGCAAGCGCCAACGCCCCGGCCGTAGAAATACCGACCGGGGCGTTTTGTATTTTTTTTGCGCATCCCCGCAAGGGCGCCCTGAAGCCCGGACCCACCCCGAAACATACCGACTCCAAATTCGCCGCGGATTTTCTGCAACACCCGACTTCCTTACACCATTTTAACACGCCGGGATTATATTTGCGTTTGGGTTCCCGGCACCCTGCCCAGGTCTTGGGCGAGGCCGAACGCAGTTGTCGCTTATCGCCATCGGTTTCGCCAGACAGCATCGATCGGCGGATAGACGTCGCCCCCTCCGGGCTGGGACGCGGGTGAATGCCGGCATTATCTCCGGTTTCGATTTAAACCATGGTGGCACGCACAAAATTCACACAATCCCGCTTGTATCAGCGGTTCATCAAACTGCGGGCATCGCCGCACGCCATCGCCGGCGGTATGGCGCTGGGATTGTTTATCGGCATGAGCCCCTTTTTCGGCCTGCACGTGATCACCGCCGTGGGAATGGCGGCCCTTCTAAAATGGAGCAAAATCAGTGCGCTGATCGGCGTGCAGATTACCAACGCACTCACCGCCCCCTTCATCTATCCCATCAATTACTGGGTAGGATCAAAACTGGTCGGGTTTTCCGCTAAAACCGCATGGCCGTCCGCGTTCACCTTCTCCGAATTCATTCAGCTTCTTCGGCAATCCAACCAGATCATTATGGATCTGCTCATCGGGGGAAGCGTGCTGGGTCTCCCCCTGGCGCTCGCCGGCTATGGGGCCACCCTTTGGCTGGTGCGCGTTTACCGCCGGAAGCACCCGCCAAAAAAGCGAAACAAAGCACATCCCTGAGGACAGGCCATGCGCGCCGGGCTTCAGCGCAGGGCCGCCACGCCCAGCAAATGACGGGCTTCCTCCGGAGTGGCCACGGCCCCGCCCATGGCGTTGATGAGACCGACGACTTGGGCGACCAGTTCGGCATTCGTGCGCGCCGCCTGGCCGGCGGCATACCAGACGCTGTCCTCGAAGCCGACGCGCACCGCGCTGGCGCCCATGCCGATGGCGACCGCCAGAAGCGAAAGATCCAGCATACCGTCGTGCACCGCACTCCAGGGCATGCCGTCCGGCAGAAGGGAAGTAATGAAGAGGATGCTTCGCGGATCGGCGGGCAGCGCCCAGTGGGCCCCCAGGGGCAGGTTGGCGTAACAGGGCGGTCGGAGAACGCCCTCGTCCATCAACTGCCGGGCCGCAGCCAGCATGCCCGCCTCGAAGATCTCCAGTTCCGGCACCACCCGGCCGGCAGTCATGCGCTGCGCCCAATAGCGGATATCCGGCATACGGTTGATGTAGACCTCCTCGCCGAAGTTGACCGACCCCATGTTGAGCGAGGCCACCTCCACCCGCGAATCGTTCAGGGCCACGCAGCGCGCTTCCAGGCTCAGGGTACTCAGGCCCCCGGTGGAGCCCTGGATGACGATGTCGCTGGAAGCGCGAATGAGATCAAGGGTGTGCGCAAAAGCCGACAGATCACCCGTCTGCTCGCCGAATTCATCCCGCACGTGCAGATGCACCATGGCGGCGCCGGCCCGACTGCAGGCCACCACGTCCGCCGCCACGTCTTCAGGGGTCAACGGGTTGACGCTGGGCGGGGCGATATCCGCACCAACAGGCGCCACGGCAACAATGATCTTTTCCTGCATCAATTACTTTTTCCTTTCTGCTCGTTTCCTATTGCGAAATGGGAGGATTTAGACGCACCACGGTAATGTCAACGATTGCGGCCATTGAATTGCCCTCCCCTTTGTCCCGCGCCGAGCATCGCCGATGTGGACGGAAAAAGCGCGTCGGCCTGTTTGAGCGATAGCGAGTTCCAACGCGCGCCGGCCACATCGGTGACGCACAGGATTAAGCGGGACAAAGGCGTTTTCTTTTGGTTAATTTTCTTACGGTCCCGTAAAAAGCCCGATATCGGCGTTACGCTTCAGCCCTCGTCATTGCGGCGTACTGCACGTACGCCTCATTCCTCGGTATTCGCAAGCCTTGATCTCGAACATTTTACGAAACCGTCCGGGAAATGACTTTCTACGAATTCATCTTTTCTTCGCAGTAATGAAAATGAACATTAAAATAGAAGACAACCTTCTGAGAAAATTACCTTCAAAGCATCTTTACTATTAGGTAAAGCGTTAAACCCCAAGTTTGTCGATTTCACCTGTAGATCCACAGCACCTATTTCACTCCCGTTTCCATTTGCTGCGCCCACTCCGGGAACACCCCCGGGTCGGCCCCCAGAAAAGTCGGCAGGGTGGTGAAGAGATAAACCGTCAGCAGAACGGCGATGATGAGGTTGATGATCAGACCTGTTCGGGCCATCTCCGCCATCTTGATCCGCCGGCTGCCGAAAACGATCGCGTTGGGCGGGGTGGCAATGGGCATCATGAAAGCACAGGAGGCCGAAAGGGTGGCCGGGATCATCATCAACAGCGGGTTGAGCT
>JASJCD010000139.1 GCA_030066135.1 Desulfobacterales bacterium
CGCGCCCTCGAAGTGGCCGCCGCCGGCGGCCACAACGTCCTCATGATCGGCCCTCCGGGATCGGGTAAAACCATGCTGGCCCGGCGATTGCCCTCGGTTCTGCCGTCCCTGAGCTTTGAGGAGGCCATCGAAACCACCAAGATATACAGTGTCGTGGGGCTCCTGGGTCACAAGCAGGCCCTGATCGTCAACCGGCCCTTCCGCGCACCGCATCATACGATCTCCGATGCCGGGTTGATTGGCGGCGGGCATATACCCCGCCCCGGAGAAGTCAGTCTGGCCCATAACGGTGTCTTGTTTCTGGACGAGCTGCCGGAATTCAAAAAGCATGTGCTCGAAGTGATGCGTCAACCCCTGGAGGATCGCAGCGTCACCATCGCGCGGGCCGCCTCGACCCTCACCTATCCGGCCGCATTTATGCTGGTGGCGGCGATGAACCCCTGCCCCTGCGGCTATCTGGGTGACCCGCAACATGCCTGTCGCTGCTCATTGCCTCAGATCCAGCGGTATCGCTCGAAAGTGTCGGGCCCTTTATTGGATCGTATCGATATCCATGTCGACGTCCCGGCGGTGCCGTTTCGTGATTTGACCGCTGCCGTCCAGGGGGAAACCTCGGAGGACATTCGCACGCGGGTCGCTGCCGCTCGCCAGATCCAGCAGGAACGCTTCCGGCGGGCCCGCATACACAGCAATGCCCAGATGAACAGCCGGCAGATCAAAGCCCATTGCGCCATCGATCATGATTCGGTCCGCCTGCTCGAAAGTGCCATTGAGAAACTCGGTCTCAGCGCCCGGGCCTACAATCGTATTCTCAAAATTGCGCGCACCATCGCCGATCTGTCCAACCAGCCGCAGATCGCCGCCCACCACATCGCCGAAGCCATCCAGTATCGCAGTCTCGACCGTATTTGATGTCAAAATCCAGTCCTGAAGACGGAAAACCGATTGGCTTGCTGAAGCCCTATTCTTATTCGATATTTCTTTTGACAGCCGCCCTCTTAATATATTAGGGAAGAATGCAAATAAGGAGCAAAACTATCGCCGGCGGCCTGCAGTCAAGTTCTATTTATCCTAAAACCATAGACGTATAGTGATTTCGATTGGCGGATCGACCTCACATCTTTAATCATGTCAATACGTCCGTACCTCTTCCCAGTCTTCCCCATTATCTTTTAAAAATAATTGAAATTACTAAAAATACTTCATTTTCACCGCGCCAATTGGCCCATGCGGTAAAAATGGATCCGGCCTTCTGTATCCGCCTTTTTCGCCTTCAGGCCGCTGAAAGCTGCAACACCGTTGATCCCAAAAATTTTGAATCCATCCTGGTTCGGATCGATTTGGAAACAATTCGGCATATGGCCGTGTGCGCCGCCATGTTGCAGGCGACACACCCCGAGGAGGGACGGCACCACCTCCGATTTAACCAATTCTGGCAGCATGCGCATCGCTGTGCCGCGCTCGCCCGCGAAATTGCGGTGCGCTTGGATTACCCTTATCCGGAAGAAGCGTTCCTGGTGGGATTGCTGCATGATATCGGCAAGCTCTTGCTGTGGTCCAATTTTCCGCAAACCTACGGGTTCTATTTCGACCACGGCGCCGACCCAGGACAGATCCAGAAAAAGGAGCAGCGTCTGCTGGGTGCCACCCACTCCGATATCGGGGCCCTCTTTCTGGCCACGTTGAACCTGCCCTCGTTTTTCACGGATGCGGTGCGCTTCCACCATCAACGCCCGTCGGAGATCCTCAACAGTCTGCCCCTTGTGCGCATTCTCTACGCGGCCAATTTATTGACCCATTCTGAACCGACGCCAGAGGATTTAGAGGGCCTGGCGACGATCCTCTCCCCCCGCCTGGATGCATCGCAGCTCGCCGCCATGCGCCCCCAGGCGGAAAATCAATTCAAATCCGCCTGTCAATTTCTGGGATTGATGCCCGCCGACTTCACCCATCACCATGTCTTCAACCGGCTTGAGAAATTTTATCCGGTTCGCACGATGCTCAGCGAAGTCGAAGAAATGTCACTGGTTCCCGGGTTATTGAACCGCCTGTTGAAGGCCCGCGATCAAGAAGCCGCCCGAAGCATGTTTCTGATTGGGCTCCACATCCTGTTCGATGTACATAAAGCCCTTTTTTTCAGGTTCGATCCCCAGCGGCAGGTGTTGAGCATCAGTGTCGCCAACAATGGCCTAAACGGTGCCAGTGCGGCCGGTCTGGAAATACCCCTGCGAGAAGGCAGCAACCTGCCATCTCTCGCCCTGATCAATAACCGTATCCTGGATTCGTTTGGCTATTTCACCGAACGCAGTCTCACAATCGTTGACAAACAACTCATCGCCGCCCTTGGCTCCGACGGGATGCTGTGTGTGCCGCTGCAGCGAAATCGCCGTTACCTTGGACTGATTGTCGGTGGTATCCGTGAGGTGCAGATTCCCCGCCTGGCGGCCCAGATCGAACGGCTTGAAGAGTTTGCCGCCCAGGCAGGCGTCTTTATGGACAGCCGCCTTCCGGAGCCATCGCCTGCGAGCCCCCCCAAAGATCATTTGATCTTGAAGGATTCTGTGCGCAAAGTCATCCATGAAGTCAATAATCCACTTGGTATTATTAAGAATTATCTGGGTGCTCTCGGCGGAGAGGAGGACCGTGGCCCTTCCAAAAAGGCCGAACTGGGCCTGATCCAGGAGGAAATTGATCGCGTCGGACGTCTTATCGAGCGGCTGGGCCAGGAAACGGGGAGTTCGCCCTCATCGCCACCCCGCGAGCCGGTTGATCTCAATCGGATCATCACCGATCTGGATCGCCTTTTAGGCCCCTCCGTATTCCGGCCGGCCAACGTCAAAGTGACATACCATCTGGCGTCGGACCTGCCTTCAATGCGAGGCGACTGCAATGCATTGATCCAGGTCTTCCTGAACCTGTTTAAAAATGCTGTTGAGGCCATGCCGCGTGGGGGCAATCTGCGGGTTCAAACGGCCTGTCGCCGCGTGGCCGAGAACCGCAGCCGCCGGCAGATCATCGTAACCGTCAGCGATACCGGCCCCGGTCTGGCAAGTAAAATCCCCAAACAGCTTTTCAAACCCGGGGTCAGCACGAAAAAGCTGTCGAATGGCGGTTTGGGGCTGACCATCGTCAAGGATATCATCGAGCAGCACCGCGGAACGGTCTTTTTCCAGGCACAACATGGGAAAGGCACAACCGTTGTCATTCTGTTGCCGATTGGGCATACCGACAAGCACCGCATTTCGGGAGGTCAAGATGGAGGAACGCCCCGCGATCTATATCGTGGATGACGAGTATCGCATGTGTCACAGCCTGAGATCGCTTCTGAAACAGCGTGGCTTTGAAGTTGAGTTCACGACTTCCGGGACCACGGCCCTGGAAGGTTTCAACCAGAAGCCCTATGACCTCTTCCTGTTGGATATTGGCATTCCCGATCTCGATGGTTTCCAATTGATGGACGCCATATTGGAACGTTTGCCCGATGCCGCCATCATCATGATGACCGGAGATGCCACCGTGGATACAGCCGTGCGAGCACTTAGACGCGGCGCCTACGACTATTTGAAAAAACCATTCAATCCCGAGGAGCTGGAGAAAACCGTTCACAACGCTTTGGACCGTCAGCGCTTGAAAAGGGAAAATCGACGCATCCAGCGAAGGCTGCGGCTTTCCGAGAACCGCTACCGTTTTTTGGTCCAGAAATCACCGGATTTAATCTATACCCTCGATTCAAGAGGCCGTTTCACCTTTGTCAATCAAGCCGCCGAGAGCGTCTTCGGCTATCGCATCGCCGATCTGATCGGCCAGCCTTACCAGGCCATCCTGTTTGATGAAGACAGGGAAAAAGTCCGCTGGCATATCCGTGAGCGCCGCACCGGCCTGCGTTCCACGGCGGGCTACGAAATGCGGTTCAAGACAGGCCCGCAACGAACGGTGCAGGAAAGCGGTACGGACATGATCCCGGTCGAATTGAATGCCACGGGTATCTATACCCGCTCCAATGCCAGCCCCGCCTATGTCGGCACCTATGGGGTCGTGCGCGATATCAGCTATCGCAAAATGCTGGAAACCCAGTTGCTGCATGCCCGCAAAATGGAGGCCATCGGGAATTTGTCAGGCGGCATTGCCCACGATTTCAATAATCTGTTGATGGGGATCCAGGGGAACGTTTCCTTGATGCAAACGGACCTGGAAGGCGACCATCCGCATCTGGACCGGCTCCAGCAAATTGAGCAGCACGTCCAGGCGGGTGCCGGTCTGACGCGACAGCTCCTGGGCTTCGTCAACGGCGGCGCGGTCGAGATCAAACGGCTGGACATCAATACGATCATCCGCAAGCAGAACCGCATGTTTGGCCGCACGCACCGTGAGATTTCCATGAAAACCCGTCTGGTCGAGAATGTTTGGGCCATCAAGGCCGACACCGTTCAGATCGAACAGGTTTTGCTCAATCTCTACATTAACGCCTGGCATGCCATGCCGCGGGGTGGCGTTCTGAAGATTACCACCGCAAACGTCACACTCTCCGAAGACGACGCCCTGCGGCGCTCGTCACAGCTGCTCCCCGGCCGCTATGTGGCCATCACCGTGACCGACAACGGTTGCGGAATGGACCGGCAAACCCTGCAGAAGATATTTGATCCCTTTTTCACAACTAAACCCAAGGGGCGCGGCACAGGTCTGGGCCTGGCAACCGCATATGCGATCATAAAGAATCACGGTGGCCATATCAGTGCCCAAAGCCGTGAGGGCCACGGCAGCCGTTTTTCGATCCTGCTGCCGGCTAAAAACGGCAAGGTCCACCCGCGCAATCCACTCAAGCCCAAGAGCCTCGTGCGCGGCAGCGAGCAGATTCTGATGATCGACGATGAAGGTGCCGTCCTGCAGATTTGCAGGGATAATCTTAAACGTCTGGGATATGTCGTGGTAACGGCCGAAAGTGGTGAGGAGGGTATCCAGCTTTATGAAGAACGCCCCTACCGGTTTGACCTCGTCATTCTGGATATGATCATGCCCGGCTTGAGCGGGGCGGATACCTACCGGCGCTTAAAGGCGATCAATCCAGATGTCAAAGTTCTGCTGGCAACGGGCTATAGTGAAGATGGCCAGGCGCGCGAAATTTTGAACGAAGGCTGCAAAGGTTTTATTCAAAAACCGTTTAAACTCGAGCAACTATCGGCCATCATTCGTGATTTGCTGGATGAGGCGTGCCCGGGAGCGGGGGCCGCAACGGACCACCTGACCTGACCTGGCGGCGGTAGAAAGAAAAACGGCTTAGATATCGTTGAGGAAGTCCTGGATCAAAGTATCCGCGTAGTTGAAGTCGATTTCCGACTGCTTTTCGTAGGCCAGCTCCTGGTTGGCCTTCTTCAGCTTTTTCAGCAGGCTCAGAATGATCATCATCAGTACTTTATTGCCGGATTTGGGATAGTCTTTGATGAAGCGCAGCAGGTCACTCTTGTGAATCCGCAACACGATGGTTTCATCGGCACAGGTTACGCTGGCGGTACGGGTTTCCGAAGTAAAAAAGGCGGCTTCCCCGAACATGTCACCCGGTTCGACGGATGAAACAAACATCTCGTCATCGTTGAGATCTCTGAAACTCACATCGGCTTTGCCGGTCACTATGGCGTAGAGAAAATTGCCGCTGTCACCCTGGGAGACGATTTTTTCACTTTTGCTGTAAAGAACCGCTTCGGACACGGTAAGAAATCGCTGAAGTTCTTCTTCCTTGAGGTGATAAAGAATTTCGACTTCTCTGACATGGTCTAAATAGAGTTGAATGTCTACGGGCTCAGCCATTTATCACCTCTTTGCGTCGCATGGTTCAATAGCGTAACCTCACCAATTGGAAAACATATAGAAATCACCGATAGGTGTCAAGAATAACCATCTGACCCGCAGGCGTGCAGGGGCGTGGTTGACAGTTGTTGGATGAGAACATATACTAATGGGCTAAATACGATAAAATGCTGTTATTTTTGATTTTTCTGCATGCATACCGATCCTGCCAGGCCACCGGCTGGCAGGGCCGGGTGCCGCATCAGCGTGACGAGATGTGTCGGCTGCAGCCCTCGCCGCAGGGTGGCTGTGGCACGATTTTTTTTGCGGGCACTCCACCCTTTCAGGCCAACCCGTCGTCCCGGCCATGACTGCCTCTGGCCAAACCAGCGCGGAATGGCCGCCGCGACCGTATCGTGCAAGGTGGCGTGCAGAGCAGCGGAAAACGCCAGGCCCGCAACCAGGAGAAGCAGCGCCATGATTGACGATGACTTTTTAAAAGACAGCGAAGCCATTATCGCCAAGCTGAAGAAGATTCCTGTACTGCGCACGATGGAAATAGAGCATCTACAGACGCTTCTGGAGATGAGTGAAATCCGGGAATTTGGACCCGATGAGCAGATTCTCGAAGAGGGCCACTACGACAACTGGATATTTTACCTGATTTCGGGCAAAGCCCGAATCGTTAAAGATAATAAGGAACTGGCGATAATACGCCGCACTGGTGACGTGTTCGGCGAAATGGGCGTCGTCGACGGCTCAGCACGATCCGCATCGGTTTTTGCCGTGGAGAAGACCGTCTGCCTCTGTGCCGATATGTCGCGCATCGAAGCGCTTTATGGCGACAGTAAATTCGCTTTTCGCTATACGGTTTTCAGGGGGTTCGCGCAGATATTGGCCAACCGCCTGCGGATGACCACGGGCGAGCTTCTGCACCTGCGCGAAGAACTCGCGCGGCTGAAAGGGAGTGAAGCATGAAAGACGACTGGAAAGAAAAGTTGACGTGTGCCATCAGTTGTTCCGGCTGCCAGAAAGGACTGTCACCCCAAGATCTTCGCATTCTCTCATCTTACACCCATGAACCGATATGCATGGACTGCAAAACCCAGGAGGAGCAGAAGCCTGACTACGCCGATATTTCCCAGCAGATGATCGGTCAATGCATGGCCGAAACCGAGATTCTATATGGCGACCTAGGATCTTACTGCTACCATCATTTTTATCCCTACAAATGCTGAAATGCCACCGATGGCTGGTGGGCGTTTCCTCTTGCGTTGCGAGAAGAAGCGTCTGCCCGTTGTAGCGGCCGATTGTTAAGCGCGTTTCCGATTAAACCCCGTATCGGCCGCAGGTCCTTTTGTGGTGGCGCTGCCCCCCCTCAAAGCATCGTTGCAGCCCCGAATATGGATGTCTCCATCTTGAGGCCTCGTACGCCCACTGGTGCGTCGTGTTTCTAACTGTCCGCGCAATCAGGCGCTGTTTACCATACGCGCTGCAGGCCGTCTGCCAAATGCAAATATACCGGGAAATAAACTGTAGGTTAACGGGTAAACCCGCGGTTTTCCGGTACGCTTAAATCCCACGCGCTCTCAAGAGAGCGACTTTATTCGATCGGTTTGAAATTGCGCAGTGCTTCGGTTATTTCTTCCTCGCGGTTTTCCGCCAGGAAACGAACAGGAAAAACCGACTGAGTATCGTCGTTGCGCAGCACATAATACCATACACCATCATCCCAGACGCGGATCAGCTCATCCGGGTCGCGGCCGATAGTGTTGCGGTAAATCGTTTTTATTCTTTGGCCGAGGTCAAAGATGCGTTGATTGTCCATTGATACCTCAAACAGTAGCGGGCCATGTTCACATCAAGGCCACAATTGAGTAGTTGCCGACTGTAAAACACACAGCTTTATTTATTGGTGCCAAATCCCAATTCGTCAAGGGTTTGAGGCTCAGCGTCACCTTTTTTGCATCGACGCTAGGCGCGACCCTCTCCGCGTCATTTTTTCGGGCCGGCTTGACAGCTCAAATGCCTGTCACCATCATCGGTTTTTTAACGGTCACCGCGAAATTGCAGGTTGTAAAGGGGGGGGGCAATGTCACAGATGATTGCCTGCCGTAGTCAAAGAGGGATTGTGCTGGGTGCGGACGCCCATAGCGTCGAGGTTGACCACCAGGGAAATCTGCAAGCGCTGGAGATTGAGCGCCTTTTCCAACTCAATGCCCATGCCGTCTTGATGGTCGGTGGCGGATCAGCCGGTTCCGCCATGGGAACGTCTCTCAAGTCATTCATGGGGCAGGATCGATTTGACACCATCGAGGATGTCTATGCGGCGGCACTGCCATTTCTGGCGACCGAATATGAAACCTATATGCAGCGCCATTGTGACCAATTACCAATCGATCCGATCCACCATATCTATTTCATTCTGGCCGGCCATTCCCCGGACAATACTCAAAATCCTTTTCAGATGTACCTGATCTGGACCAAGCGCCACCTGCCGCTGTTGGACGGTGATGTCATCCTATCGGCCTATGCGGTCCCAAGATTGATTCAGCTCGAGGTCCAACTCAATCGCATGAGCCGGGAGAATCGCGATCTGGAAGCGATTCAGGCCGTCATTAAGACCCAAATCCAGCGATCGGCGCAAATGGAAAACCGGCAGGTCAACGCCTCCTATGCTCTGATCACCGCAAGCGATATCCGTATCGCAAACGACGCATAAATTTCAGACGAGCCATTATCCCCAACCCAAAGGGCGCAATATGGGAATGGATCGGTTGAAGGGTTCGAATGAATACCGTGCGCGAACGTTTCAGGAAAGACCGATGGCGGAAGGAAAGCAGACGCCTGCCGGCAGGTCGTGCGTCTTAGGGGACGATTACCTGTGAAAAATAATACTTGCCTCTTTAGTAATACACTAACTATTGGGCATTTCATTTCTCATCCCGCCCTATAAGCAGGACAATTAAAAGACAAAAAATCCAAAAATTACAATCATTAAGAGTAAATTGCGCCCATGTGCACGACAATTGCACTTGGGCTGGATAGATCCTCTTCGTGCCAGCGGCCAACATTTTGATTTCAGTTGCGATTCCTACGGAAAAGGAGGCGGCAATGGCATTGAATTTGGGCATGGTGTCGACCCGCTTTGCCGGTCTGGACGGGGTCAGCCTGGAAGCCGCTAAATGGGCCGAGGTTCTGGAGTCCATGGGTCATCGCTGCTACTGGCTGGCCGGTGAGCTTGATCGCCCGCTCAATCGCAGCATGCTGGTACCTGAAGCGCATTTTGAATCGCCACGGAATAGATGGATAAACGAACAGGTTTGGGGCCAAGTCCAGCGTTCACCCCAAACCTCGGCTGTCATCCACGACCTTCGCGCCTTTCTGAAAACCTACCTGAATCAATTCATTGACACTTTCTGTATCGACATCCTGATTGTCCAAAATGCGTTGTCGCTGCCGATGCATATACCGCTTGGCCTGGCACTTACAGAGGTTATCGCCGAAAGGTCCCTGCCCGCCATTCTGCATCATCATGACTTTTTTTGGGAACGCGAACGCTATCGCAATAACGCGGCTGCCGATTTTCTGCACACGGCCTTTCCCCCTGCGCTGCCGTCGGCCGAACATGTCGTTATCAATTCAGCGGCGCAGGAACAACTGGCCTGTCGATCCGGCGTCTCGGCCTGCTTGATACCCAATGTCATGGATTTTGATCGGCCACCCGAGATCGACCGCAAGGCCCAGCAAGCCCTCCTTAAAGCCCTGAACATTCATTCGGATGATACCATTATTCTGCAACCCACACGCGTGGTTCAGCGCAAAGGGATCGAACATGCCATCGATCTGGCAAGGCGGCTCAAGCGCCCCAAATGCAAATTGGTCATCAGTCATGCGGCCGGAGACGAAGGGATGGCCTACGCGCACAGCCTGAAATGCTTGGCTGCACAAAACCGCGTCGACCTGCACTTTCTGGAGATCCAGCCCTCGGCACCGAATGGGATTCCCATCGGTTTGGCCAGCAAATACCAGCGTTTGTGGGCACTGTACGACCGCAGTGATTTTATTACCTTTCCCAGCCTGTCGGAAGGATTCGGGAATGCGCTCCTGGAGGCGATTTACTTGCATAAACCCATGCTCGTGAACCGCTACGAAACATTCGTCCGGGATATTGAACCTCTGGGATTTGATCTCGTAACCATGGATGGTTCACTTGACGATCATCACGTCGACCAAGTTCAACACTTGTTGACCCGCCCGGCACGTCGTGCTGAAATGACACGTCACAATTTTAGGGTTGCGCGTCGGTATTTTTCATACCGGCAGATGCGATCCCAATTGACATCCATTCTGGAACGTTTTGCCAGAACCGACTTAACGGCGCGCCAGCACCAAGACGTCGTCATTCCTCTAAAACCGGAGCACAACGCCACGCTTTCACCCACCGGGAGCAACCTTCTTTACGCCTGCCAACGGCATTAGCCCCACCCGGGAAGCTGGGCCGCCCAAACCTGGCGCAACCATGCCATACACACGTCACCGCGCTTATTTACCGATCGTGGCGATCCGTTGCGGAAGGAGCGCTTGACACCCAGGGGAAACACTTTTATCCTCGGGACGCATCAAAATAAGTAATTACCGCTGACCAACCAAAGACAGACATTTGACAACAGCCAGAATTTAAAGCATAACAATCTGTAATTAAACCTTAATTTAGGATCTATGCCAGCAAGCGGCCCCACGGGCAGCGAGTGGATCGAATCCTCAGACCTAGTCATTCAAATAAGTAAAAAAGGCTGATGCGGGATTGAACCGGCGCGACCGCTAACGGCCTGCAGGGTTTTCCTAGGGTCGAAAAAACGGAGAATTTTATGGAACTCAAACGGGTTGTCGTTACCGGTATGGGGGCCCTTACGGCCATTGGTCACAATCTTCAGACCTATTGGGAGGGGCTTGCAAGTGGCCGCAGCGGCGCCGCACCCATTACCCATTTCGATACGGAAAAGTTTAAGACCAAGTTCGCCTGTGAGATAAAGAACTATCAGGCGGAGACATATTTTGATGCCAAGGAATCCAAAAAAATGGATTCCTTTACCCAATACGCCCTGGTGGCCAGCGATGAAGCCATCGACCATGCCGGTTTGGATCTTAAAAAAATCGACCCGGACAGGGCCGGCATCATCTGGGGATCGGGTATCGGCGGCCTGCATACGTTTCAGGAAGAAGTCAAACGATACGCCCGCAGTGACGGACGCCCCCGCTTCAACCCCTTTTTCGTGCCCAAACTCATTGCGGATATCGCCGCCGGCCACCTTTCCATACGCTATGGGTTCCAAGGACCGAATTTCGCCACGGTATCCGCCTGCGCTTCGGCCACCAACGCCCTTTTGGACGCCTTTGCCTATCTGCGGCTAGGCTTCTCGGATCTTATTATCAGCGGCGGCTCGGAGGCCCCGATTACCGAGAGTGGGGTTGGTGGCTTTGCCTCGATGAAGGCGCTTTCCAACCGCAACGATGATCCCGAACATGCCTCGCGCCCCTTTGACCGCGACCGTGATGGATTCGTGATCGGCGAAGGGGCGGGGGCCCTTATCCTGGAAACGGCCGAGCATGCCATTGCGCGTGGGGCAACAATTTATGCCGAAGTTATTGGCGGCGGCATGTCGGCTGACGCCCATCATATCACCGCGCCGCATCCCGAGGGCATCGGGGCCGAGAAAGTCATGCGCAATGCCCTGGCCCAGTCGGAAATCGAACCTGAAGCCGTGGACTATATCAATGCCCATGGAACTTCAACGCCGCTGGGCGACATCAGCGAAGCCCTGGCCATCCGTCGCGTTTTTGGTGACCATGCCTCGTCATTGAATATCAGCAGCACCAAATCCATGACCGGCCATCTGCTGGGAGCGGCAGGGGCCATCGAAGCCATTGCCTGCGTATTGGCCATCCAAAACAATCTGGTGCCACCCACCATCAACCACTTTACCCCCGACGAGAGAATCGATCCGGGGCTTAATTTTACCTTCAACCATGCCCAAGAGCGCGATGTGAACGTGGCCCTCAGCAATACCTTCGGCTTTGGGGGCCACAATGCCTCCGTTATTTTTCGCCGCTGGGAGGACTAGCCGGCGCCAGATCGTAATTCGCGCTTATTCTGCGCATCCGCTAAGATGCAGGGGGGAAAGGATCCGCGCGTCAATCCGAATACGCGGCGACATCCAGAATCACTTTGCCGCAGTTGCGGTTGGCTTTGACATGGGCATGCGCCGCGTCGGCGTCGACGATCGGAAAGCAGCGGTCAATGATCGGGCGAAGCTTGCCTGCAACCAGAAGCGGCCAAAAGCGGTCCCGAAATGCCTGCGTTGCCAGTCCCTTCGCATTGCGTGAACGTGCCCGCAGTCGGGTGCCCTTAACGGTCAGACTTTTCATCAGTATCGCGGTCAGGTCCACCGTGGTGCGCCCCCCTCCCAACAGGCC
>JASJCD010000140.1 GCA_030066135.1 Desulfobacterales bacterium
CTCTTCCTTCTATCCGCCTGCACCTCGTCCCGCCCGAAAAGCACGCCCGCTTCGCCGTCCGCGCACCCCGAAGGACAGCCTTTCGAGCTGCCTTACCTGAGGCTGCCTAGTCCCGACGATGAGGCGCACCTCGTCTATCTCGGGATCGGGGATGATGAGACTTTCGCCCTGGCGGAGATCAAAACCAGGATTCTGATCATCGAAGTATTTAACTTTTACTGCCCTCACTGCCAGGCCGAAGCACCCACCGTCAACCGCCTTTACAGCCAAATTGAAAGTGATGCGCGGCTCAGGGGCCAGATCAAGATCATCGGCATCGGCATCGGCAATACCCCCTACGAGGTCCGCACCTTTCGCCAGCGTTATGCCGTTCCCTTTCCGCTGTTTGCCGACCGCTCCCGCGTCATCTCCAAACAGCTTGAAGTGCGGCAAACGCCGACCTTCATCGCCTGGCGCTATCACCCCGACGGCAGGATCGACCCTATTCTGTTCGCACCCGGCCCGGTCGGCGAAACCGAGCAATTCCTGAATCAGTTGGTTCAGGCCTCGGGGCTCGAACTGCCGCCGGGTGGATAAACCGCAGCCTTCAGGTCGCGCTGCCGGAGATACACGCTTATGCCGATCATTCGCAGCTTTGCCCGCACCGCCATGCTCACCGGCATGCTGCTGCTCACCAAGGGATGCACCGCCCTGCTGCCGGACCGGCCCCCGGAACGCCCCGAACCCGTCCATGCCTGCCAGCGCCTCCTGGTGCAGGTCGACCGCGAAATCACCGCGGACGGCGTCACCGACGGCGCCGCTATTCGCATTGACGGTTTCCCCTACCTGCGCTCCAACCGGTTCCTGAAAGCCCTTGAAGACCAGCTGCTGACGCGCGATCAGACCCAGGCCTGGCTGGAGGCCATGCACGCGCTGGATCTCGAGTCCCGCCGCAAGGAAATCAGCAACCTCTCGCCAACACGCTTGGAAACCCTTGTGGCCGCCATGCCGGGCATTCCAGATCGCGAAACGCTCCAGCGCCGCGTCGCCGATTGCTCCCGAACGGTTTTTGCCCACCATCGTTACGAGACCGACCTGCGGGACCGCCTGCGCCGCAGGACCACTGTCCCCGACGAGTATCAGACCTGGCGCCGACTGGTAGGCCTCTACCCCCTCGTATCCCTGCCGGTGGCCCTTGTAACCGACAACGTCTATGATGATTTCCGCCAATGGCATGCCACCCCTCCGGAAGACCTCCCGTACAAAGGTCGCCTCGTGACGATCAGGCCGGCGACGGTGTCGGACGCCGAAGGGTTCGATCCTCAAATGCTGCTGCGGCCGGAGCGGCTGAACGCCCTGGGCGTACCGGTACTGACTGCCGAGGATGAGCGGCGACTGGCGCTGTATTTTGCGCCCGTCGTAACCCAGGACACAGTGGGTGACTACGACCGCATCGGTACGCCGATCTGGAAAGACGGCCGGGTGCGCATCGACCCGGAAAAGGCCAGCGTCTATTATTATACGAGTTTCGCCCTCCTCGACGGGCGGCCGCGGCTGCAGATTAATTATGCCTTCTGGTACCCGCGCCGCGACGGCCCCAATGCGCCCTGGATCGAAAGAGGGCCCCTGGACGGCATTACCGTAAGGATAAGTCTCGACCATCAGGCCCGCCCGTTCATGGTCGACCTGATGAACAACTGCGGCTGCTATCACTTTTTTATTCCCGCGCGCGACGCGGTGAAAGCCATCCGTGAAATCGCATTTGAGGTCGATCCCCTCGTACCCGGCTGGATCCCGAAAGGTTTTCCCGATAAGCGCCTGCGCCTGCGGGTCAACACCGGCTGGCACCAGGTCCAGCACGTGGGAACGGCGCGGGATACCGCCACCGGTAGCGTTTACGACCTCGTGCCTTATGAAAGCCTGGAAATGCTTCCCGACGCGGCTGGCCGGACGCGCAGCATCTTCGATGACGACGGCATCGCCTTCGATTCGGAGCGGATTGAACCCCTTATCTTCTTCTCGATGGGCATACCAGACGTGGGCAGCATGCGCCAGCGCGGCCGCCACGCCATCAAACTCGTGGGGCGGGCCTATTTTGACGACCCCCTGCTTTTTGAGCAGTCCTTTGAATTTGACGGGGACTATTTCGGGCGATCTGAATAAAAGAATCCATCACCCCGACGAGAAGACCGATCAACCTCAGAAAGGGAGACCCTGAAACCATGAATGCCGATGCAACGCCCCCCATCGCCGTGCTTGACCGCCCGGAAGTCCTGCTGCACCTGTTTCATCCCCGCCCGGAACCGCCCGGTATTTATCACGGGACGGCCCAGGACCTGATGATACCCGTGGCGCCGGAAGTCGCCGTGGGCGCACGCTTTCACATGCAGGCCGCGGACAACCCCAACCTGCTCTTCTTCCACGGCAATGGGGAAATCGTGGCCGACTACGATGAACTGGGGCCGATCTACAATGCCCGGGGGATCAATCTGCTGGTGGTGGACTACCGCGGATACGGTCGCTCGAGCGGCCATCCCAGCGTTTCGGCGCTGCTGGCGGACAGCCATACGATTTTCGACTTCTCCCGCAGTTGGCTGGCAGCCAAAGGATACACGGGACCGCTGATACTGATGGGCCGCTCACTGGGGAGCGCGGCGGTTCTCGAACTGGCCGCCTCCCGACAGGACGGCATCGATGGTCTCATCGTCGAAAGTGGGTTTGCCCTGGCGACCCCCCTGTTGCGTCTGCTGGGCATCGACCCGGAGCGCATCGGGTTCGAGGAATCCCAGGGCTTTCGCAATATCGACAAGATTAAGTCTTTCAGCGGTCCGACCCTGATCATCCATGCCGAGTTCGATCACATCATCCCCTACAGCGACGGCGAGGCGCTGTGGTCGGCCTCACCCGCCGCCCAGAAGCGCCTGCTGCAGATTCCGGGGGCCAATCACAATGATATCTTTCTGCGGGGAATGGAAGCCTACCTGGCGGCCGTGGATCAATTCAGCCGGTTATGCCGCCCGGGATCGCCGCCTGAAGGGGGCTGAGCGGCACAGTGGCCGGCATTCAAACCATCGGTAAAGCAATCGAAGGCCTGCCAGAATACCTGTCGGCAGGCATCGGTCTCCACCAGCAGTTCATGCCGGGCAGCGGGCACGTCCACGAGACGGCAGTTTGGCGCCCGGCGGCAGAAATGCTTCTGGGCCGCGCGGCTTACAATCCGGTCCTCGGCGGCCCGCACGATAAGCAGGGGCAGGTCGAGCCCCCGGGCAAATCCGGGCGCGAGGATACGTTCGATCGATCTGAAAGCCGCATCCAACCATCCATAGGTGACGCCGCCCAGCGCCAGGCGTGGATTGGCCGCGATCTCGTCCAGCCGGCGTTGAAAGCGCTCCCGATCACTGGTGAGAGGATTGTCGCTGAACCGGCGGTCTTTTTTTACATACGCCGCCCCGCTGGGGACGTAGGCTTGATCGAACCCCAGACGCACCGCCGCCCGGACGTAGCCGCGCAGCAACCGTCGCGGAACAGCCGGCAGCTCGATATCGATCATGGGTGAGGTCACAACGGCGGCAATGAAGGGATGCCGGCGCTCCCGCAGAAAACGAAGGCCGATGTGTCCCCCCATGGAATGCCCCATGAGTATAAAAGGCCCGGCAGCACCGTGACGCCGGACGAGATCAACAAAGCGGTCAAGATCCTCCAGATAGTCCCGGAAACGCCCCACGTGGCCTTTGAGCCGGTTGGCGGTCAGGCGATCGGAGAGCCCCTGTCCCCGCCAGTCCATACTGTAGGCCGACCAGCCCCGCCGATTGAGATCGGCCATGGTTTCGGCGTATTTCTCCAGGTATTCGGTGCGGCCGTTGAGCAGAACGATGGTGCCACGGGAATCCGTCGCCGGTGCAGGCCGATAGCACCAGCGGATCTGCAGCCCATCCGCGGCCTGAAAATAGTCTTCGTCGCCAGACATGGATGCCCCCGTGATATTAAGCCCTCACGACAGCGGGCGCTCCGGGCGGTCATCGCCCCGCAAGACCTGATTGGGGATTGACCGCCTGGTGCGGTTGCATTAGGTTCGAACGCCAGTCAAACGGAAGCAGGCTTCAGGGCCGTTCGCCGCGCCCCCGAAAGGAGTTAACATAGCACAGATGGCCATCCACTCCCACCATTTTATCGAAACGTTCAAGGGGTTTGTCGGCTTCGGGCTTGACCGGCCGACAGACGAAAATACACTGATTTACTACCTGCAGAAGTTTTCCGATGACGCTTTGATCCGCACGCTGGTCGAGCGCATGAGCGATGAGGAACTGCTCGCACTTTTCGACCATCTGGGCATTCTCCTGAAAAGACACCTAAACGATGCCGAATACCATCGGCTCTTCCTGAAAACGGAACGTGCTGACGACCAAACGTAACCCCGCCTCGGCACAGGCTTCCGCGGCCGAGGGATAGACCGGAAAGGGCATGGGTATGCTATCCGACAAACAACTCGAGCGCTATGCCGAGGTCATGCTGTGGGCACTGAAAAAAGCCCGTAAACAGAAATTTCGCGTCAATGATATTGTACTGCTGCGATATGATCCGCCGGCCCTGCCCCTGGCCGAAAAAATCTTCGGCAACCTCATGGGCATGGGGGTCCACCCGGTGCTGCGCGCCATGCCGAGCGCGAACATCGAAAAATCATTCTACCGGCTGGCCAAGCCGGGCCAGCTGGTTTTCAACCCGCCCGGGGAGGCCGAATTGATGCAGGCCTTGAACGGCAGCATTTTCCTCTATGCCCCTGAATCCATCACCCACCTGAGCGATATCGATCCGACCCGCATCGGCAAGACCCTTCTGGCCCGCAAGCCGCTGCGCGACATTCTCGACGCCCGGGACGAGCAGGGCGCTTTCGGCTGGACCCTCTGCCTGGTGCCGACCGCGGAACTCGCACGCCAGGCGGGACTGTCCCCGGCGGCGTACAGCGCGCAGGTGGTCAAAGCCTGTTTTCTCAACCGTACGCGCCCCCTCGACCACTGGAAGGCCATCTTCAAGAAGGCCACCGCCATCAAAGAGCGCCTCAACCGACTCGCGATCGACCGGCTGCAGGTGGAATCCAACCGCACCGACCTTGAGGTTACCCCCGGAGAAAACCGCTGCTGGATAGGACTCTCCGGCCACAATATACCCAGCTTCGAGCTTTTCACCTCGCCCGACTGGCGCGGCACCCGCGGCATCTACTACGCTGATCAACCATCGTTTCGAAGCGGTAATCGTGTCGAAGGCGTGCGTCTGGAATTTAAAAAAGGCAAGGTGGTTTCGATACAGGCCGACCAGGGCGAGGCCTTCGTGCGCAAGCAGCTGGCAATGGACCGCGGCGCCTCCCGGCTGGGGGAATTCTCCCTGACCGACAAACGTTTTTCAAAGATCAATGCCTTCATGGCCAACACCCTGTATGACGAGAATTACGGGGGGAAACACGGCAACTGCCACGTGGCCCTGGGATCGTCCTATGCGGACACCTACAGCGGCCGTCCGGCCGATCTGACCCCGGACCGCAAAATCCAACTGGGTTTCAATAATTCCGCCCTGCACTGGGATCTGGTCAATACCGAGCCCAAACGGGTTACCGCCCATTTGAAAAAAGGCGGCCGCATCACGCTCTACGAAAAAGGCCGGTTTCAGATCTGACGGCCAGACGCACCCTCTGAACCGATGATGAAGCCCGCCGGCCTGTGTGAGCGAAGCGCCTTCTTTGGATTTCCCTTCTTGGGCGACCAAGAATAGGAACATATAAAATCAATGGGATAGGTCGAATCTCTACAGGTACGCCAACAGAGATGGAGGTGGGAGGATCAGATTAAAACTCAAAAATATACGGGCCATCAGGCCCAATAGAATGGCGTTTTTTTTAAAGGGGATGGGTGTCAGGCTTGGGGAACGCCGCGTTTGATCAGCCCGTGCACGGAATCGATCAGGCGCTGAATGGAAAAGGGTTTTTCCAGCACCTGGTCGAAGTCGGTATTCTCCAGTAGCCAGGGGGTTCCGGATACGCCGATAACGGGGGTTTGGGGCTTGTCGGAGGAGCGTATCCTTTCGAGAAGATCGCGGCCGTCGGTTCCGTTGAGCAGGATATCGGTAATCACCAGGTCGAAGCGCCCTTCGCTGAATTTCCGCAGCCCTTCGCTGCCGTCGGAAGCCGTTTCAACCTGATAACCGTTGATGCTCAGGGCGTAATCGAAAAGCTCTAGAATCGACCTTTCATCATCCACCACCAGAACAGATTCCATAAGTCCCCGTAACCCTTAGAATCGACGCAACGATTAGTAAAATTTGCATGGCTTGATAGCGAACTCGGGAGGGATTGTCAACAAGATATTGTAGTTTTCCGGCAGCCCAACACTAAATATCGGATTTTCTTGAAAACTTTTTTTTTGCCCCGGAAGGTGGGCTCGACCGGTGGGATTGGGGTTCGAAGACGATAAGGCGCCGGATACGTTCGGCCGGCCGGTGGATAGGATTCAGACCTTATACTTGCCGAAATCGTCGGGATTGAGATTCTCGAGGTACTCCTTCCACTTGCGCCCCTCTTCGCTTTGATCCGAGGCCTCGGCTTCCGCATCAAAGGGACGCGACTTGGCGATCACAGCGTCATCGATGAATATGGGCGCCTCGAAGCGCAGGGCAATGGCGATCGCATCGCTGGGGCGTGCATCCATGCTGAAATTGCTTTCCTTGGTCAGAAAATTGACCCGGGCAAAAAAGGTGTTGTCCTTGAGATCACACACTTCGATGCTGCTGACGGAGACTTCCATCAGGCCGGCAAAGTTTTTGAAGAGATCATGGGTCATGGGCCGATCGAATTTGACGTTCTGCAGGGCCGATGCGATCGAAGTGGCCTCCAGCAGACCGATCCAGATGGGAACGGCCTGACCGCCCTCATCGGTTTTAAGTATGATGATGGGCGTGTTCGTGGCCGGATCCATCGTGATCCCGGCGATCGTGGCTTTATGCAGCATGGCACGTGTCTCCTTTGTATCCGCCGGGTTCTTCCTCTACCCGGACCGGACGCCCCCAGAGGGAATGGGAATAAGCCTTTTCAATACGAACGCCGACCAACAGCCCTGGGTGGACAGCATCGCCGCCGGCGCAATCCGGATCCGGGTTGAAATTAACGATCTTGTTGCCCGGTGTGCGGCCGGACCATTGCCGCGGGGACACATTTTCTTCGGCCAATCCGGGGCGCGTGCTGAAACCTTCTACCAGGACTTCCTGCTCGCAGCCGATAAGCGCCCTGTTAGATGAAAGCGTAAACACTTCCTGCTGCTGAAGCAAACGTTGAAGGCGTTCTTTTTTTTGCGCTTCATCAATTTTGCCCTCAAAACCTGAGGCCGGCGCCACGGATCGGTCCGAATACATGAATGCGAAGACCCCGTCGAACTTCACGGTTTCTAGCAATCCCAGCGTCTCCTCGAAATCCTCCTCGGTTTCCCCCGGAAAGCCCACGATAAAATCGGTCGTAATGGCCATATCCGGGCGCACGTGGCGCAGGCGGGCAATGCGGTCGAGGTAAACCGCCCGTGTGTATTTACGGTTCATACGTTTGAGCACCCGGTCGGAACCGGACTGAACGGGCAGATGAATATGGGGGCAAAGCTTGTCCAGACGCCCGAAAGCGTCGATCAGGCCGTCGGAAAGGTCTTTCGGGTGGGAGGTCGTGAAACGAATCCGGGCCAGGCCGTCGATCCGGTTCACCCGCGCCAGCAATTCGGCAAAGGTGCCCAGATTTTCCTTCCGGCCGTAGCTGTTGACGTTCTGTCCCAGCAGCGTCACCTCCCGCACGCCGCCGTCAGCCAGCACACGAATTTCCTCCAGAATCTTATCGGGGTGCCGGCTGGCTTCCCGACCGCGCACGTATGGCACCACGCAATAGGTGCAGAAATTGTCGCATCCCTGCATGACGGTCACGAAACGCGCCACCTGACCGTCATCACGAAATCCGCTGCTCAGATCGAGTTCCTCGATGCCGTCGCTATCCTCGATGTCGACCACCCGCAACCGCTTAGCCCGAACCCTTTCGACCAGGCGCGCCAGACGCGGTATGGCCTTGGGCCCGAAGACCAGATCGACCTGGGGCGCCCGGGCCAGTATTTTTTCCCCCTCCTGCTGCGCCACGCATCCCCCCACCCCTACGATCAGGCCGGGTTTGCGCTGCTTGAGCTGAGCCAGCCGGCCGACAAAGCTGAAGGCTTTCTGTTCGGCCTTGGCCCGGATCGCACAGGTATTCACGATGACGAGATCCGCTTCCTCGAGCTGATCGGTCCGGGCGAAGCCGTTCGGGGCCAGAGCCCGTTCGATCTGGTCCGAATCGTAGACATTCATCTGGCAGCCGATTGTGTTTATGTAAAGCTGGTGCATTGATACTCCTGGTCGAAACACGGGGCCGCTTCGCCCGCGAGCGCTTCGATGTAGATTTCACCCTCCGCCGCAAGCCCCGCAATGATGGCGGCCACCTCGTCCTCAGCCCCCGGTGCCATCGTTATGCTCACGATGCCCCGGGCGGCATCCCGGGTGGTCACGACAGCCATGCCGTCGTAGGCCTCGAGGATGAACCGCAGATAACTGATATCGCCGCGGTCGATCCGGTAAAAACGCTGGGAAGTGCGCAGCGCTTCATTTTCTGATTGGCGATCCATTGTATCGCATTTTCCCACGAGGCAAACTCATCAAAAACCCTTACGGGTCAGGCAAATAGACGTGCAGAGTATAACCATATACCCCTCTATTGCAACCCCCAAGGAGCAGCGCGCGCCGGGGAGCGCCGCCGGCTTTCGCCAAGGTTTAAACCGCCTTTCGACCGCCCTGGTCGCAGCCGGCGCGCTGATCGCATTGGTGGTCGAAAGAGCCTTGCCTCGCTGTTGCCGAATGGGGTATATGCGGCCCCTATGGAGATGACCTGGGAAATTCAGCAGCCCGACGCCGAAAGGGTGACGCGCCTCTGCCGGGCGTTGGACCTCGGCACGCTGGCGGCCACCCTGCTGGTCAACCGGGGCATCAGTTCGGTTGAAAGCGCGCGCCGGTTCCTGAATCCGTCCCTGTCCGCCATCCAGGCGCCGCCCGAAGTCAAGGACATCCAGATTGCTGCCGAGCGCATCGCCCGCGCCCTGTCCGCCAAAGAAAAGATCCTCGTTTTCGGGGACTACGACGTGGATGGTGTGACGGCAACGGCCATCCTGCTGGATTTCATCGGCCAGGCCGGCGGCCGTGTCGCGCACTACATCCCCCATCGCCGCCGCGAAGGTTACGGGCTCCGCACCCGTCACATATCAGAGGTCGCCGCCCCGGGAGGCTATAAACTTATCATTAGCGTCGACTGCGGCATTTCCAGCCATGCGGCCGTGGAAACCGCCAACCACAGCGGCATCGATGTCATCATCACCGACCACCATACACCGGCCGACGGTCCGTTGCCGCCGGCGCTGGCGGTTGTCAATCCCAAACGCACGGACTGCCCGGCCTGCCTGGAGCACCTGGCCGGCGTGGGCATGGCATTTTACCTCCTGATCCAGCTGCGCGCCCATCTGCGGGCGACCGGTTTCTGGCAGGGCCGTCCTGAACCAAACCTGAAAAACCTCTGCGATCTGGTCGCCCTCGGTACGGTCGCCGATATGGTTCCGCTGGTGGGCGAAAACCGGGCTTTCACCCGGGCCGGTCTGGGCCTGATGACCGCTAGCGTACGGCCCGGCCTGGTAGCCCTAATGGCCAGCAGCCGGATCGAACCTCGCCATATCGAAGCGGACGACATCTCGTTTCGCCTGGCACCGCGCATCAACGCCGCCGGCCGCATGGATCATGCCGATCTGGCGCTGGAACTGCTGACAACGAATGATCCGGCCAGGGCGCAGGAACTTGCCCGCCGTCTCGAAGAACTCAACAGCGCCCGCCAACGTACCGAACAGGATATCGTCGACCAGATTGTCACCACGTTGGAAAGCGAGCCGCAAATGCAGGCCCGCCCGGCCATTTTGATGCATGGCGAGGACTGGCATGAAGGCGTCTTGGGCATTGCCGCCGCACGCCTCATGCGGCGCTACGCCAAACCGGTAATTCTGGTCGCCGGTCGTGACGATTTGGCCCGCGGGTCAGGCCGCAGCCTGCCCGGCATCGACATCTTCGCCCTCCTGCAGACCTGTGCCGATCTGCTCCAGGCCTATGGCGGTCACGCCATGGCCGCCGGTCTGACGATTGCCACCGACCACTGGGATGCGTTTTGCCGGCGTTTCTGGACACAAATGGAGGCCCGCCCGGATACCGGCGAAAGCCAGCAGCGCCTGGCCGTCGATATGGAGATTTCCCTGGATGACGTCGACCAGCTGCTGTTCAGTGCCCTGGCCCAGTTGAAACCCTTTGGCGAAACGGTGCCGGAACCCGTCTTCATGGCACGCGACGTCGAGGTCGTCAGCCAGCAGATCGTGGCCGGCCGGCACCGGCGGATGCGGCTTCGCAGCCGCAACGGCAGGACCCGCAAGCCGCTGTCCGCCATTCAGTTCAACGTGGCCGACACGCAAAGGCTGCCGGCACGGCCCCGCCGGATCGCTTTCCACGTGCGCCGCCATACCTGGAATGGCGCCAACGGTCATCAGCTTCACATCATCGCCACCGACGCCTGAACCGACCTGAAGCCGCCACCTGCGAATCTACCGACTTTTTTATTGCAAATTCCAAATGTTGCCCCTATTATGAACGGTTGAATATCGCCCCTTTCACGGCGCAGAAGTCTAGCGGGAGAAAACGATGGCCAAAGTATTCCGACCCAGCACACGCGAGTCCAGTATTCTGTCTAAAATAGAGTCTTCCAAAGAATATGCGCGGCGACGCTCCTTGAACGCCATTCCGGACTGTATCGAGGCGCTCTCCAACGCGATTGCCATGAAACTGGTGGAAGACCGGCTGGTGGAGACCACCAACAAAAACGGCCTGGAAGAACAGATTCAGGGTTGTCTTGACAAGATCACCCGCGCAGACGACTTCGATATCGACTACCTCATCGCGCCCTATCGCAACCTCGTGTCCCAACCACATATCGTAAGCATCTACGTCACCGCTTTCGTTCTCGAAACCGTTATTGATCACAAGGACACGGTTGACATCTACGGCTCCGACGAAGAGATCTACACCTGTATCAATACCCAGGTCCGAAAACACCTGCCCTGAGGCATGCGGCCGCGCTTTCATCCCCGATTGGTCAACGACCCTTTAGGGGATCCCGGTCTGTATGTGCCCCTGGCGTTTGAGAAGCGCGCCCTGCAGTTCGATATCGGCACGCTCGATTCCCTTTCGACCCGCGAAATTCTCCGCATCAGCCACATATTCGTGACCCACACCCACATGGATCATTTCTGCGGGTTCGATCAACTCCTGCGCCTCTTTCTGGGGCGTGCCAAAGAGCTCTTTATCTTCGGCCCCGAGGGGTTTCTGGCCAATGTCGAAGGCAAACTGGCCGCCTATAACTGGAATCTGGTATCCAATTACCGCGATTCCCTTAAACTGGTGGCCATGGAAATCAAGCCGCACGAATGGATCCAACAGACCTATGACTGCCGGGCGGGTTTCCGCCCGCCGGGCCCCAGGCGCCATCGACCGTGCCAACCGGACCTGCTGAACGAGCCATCGCTGAAGGTGCAGAGCGCCATCCTGGATCATGGGACGCCCTCGCTCGGATTCAACCTGCAGGAAACGTTTCATGTCAATATCATCAAGGAGGAACTGCAGGCGCTGGACTTGGCAACCGGGCCCTGGCTCCAGGAATTCAAAAAAGCGCTTTACGGGGGCGCCCCATCCGACCAATTGATCAAAGCGCCCCGCTGGGACCGGCCCGGGGAAACCAGGGCCTACCCCCTGGGCGAACTTTCCACCCGGATTGCCACGATAACCCCTGGCCAGAAAATCGCCTATATTACCGATGTCGCCTTTCACGAAGAGAACGCCCGCCTGATCCAGGATCTCGCCCGGGATGCCGATCATCTTTACATTGAAAGTGCCTTCCTGGAAGAGGACCGTGCGGACGCGCAGGCGAAAAAGCACCTCACGGCCTGTCAGGCGGGAGAACTGGCCGCGCGGGCCCGGGTGAAACGATTCAGCGTCTTCCACTTTTCGCCCCGTTACGAGAATCGAACGCACCGCTTTCGGGAGCAGGCACTGCGCGCCTATCGCGAGACCCTGAACCGGATCTGAGCCGCTCGGGGCCGGCACGACGGGCGCAGGTCCGGCCGCATGACGCCGGCAAACAGTGGCGACGGCCCGCGGGTTGCATCGATCTGCCCGCCCCGATTCGATATCATCGCATGAGAGGAGCTGCCATGTCGCCTTCCATTTCCAGCGGCCACATCCGCAACCTGATCGGAAGCGCGACCGTCCACGCGCTGACCGCCTT
>JASJCD010000141.1 GCA_030066135.1 Desulfobacterales bacterium
CCTCCCCCAGTTGGTCGGCATGTGCGAAAAACCACATCCAAATCTGCACAGCAAATACCATACCGACTGATGAAGCCCGGGGCTCACGGCGATCGCACTGACGGCCCGTCCAAAAAATATGAATTATTTTCAGTTGATTAAATCCGTTCATCACTGTCCGGGGTCACGCCCGGCCGGGACAGGGCTCTAGTGGATGAACGGTCGCATGGGGGCCAATTGAGGTGCAGCGGATCGCAAAACCATCGCACTAACAATCATAAATTACTAATATTGCTATTAAATATATAATATGCCGCGATTGGGGCCAAAAGGGACAACCCACCACAGGCGATTATCGCGATGGTTTCGGTGGGCGTCGGGGTGCGTAAGAGCGCACTTTTCCCCTGCTTCAGGAAAAGATTTTGAACTTATGAATTTTTTTGTAGAGCGTCTTGCGGTTGATCCCCAAAATCTCGGCCGCCTTGGATTGATTCCCCCCGGTCTCCGCAAGGACGGCGATGATGTGCTTTTTCTCCATCTCTTCCAGGGTTTTTAGCGGCCGCCCCGCCCCATGCTGATCGTGGGCCAGATGCCGCGGCAGATCATCGGGGCGGATCACATCGCCTTCGGCAAAGATGAGGGCTTTGGTGATCACCGAGCGCAGTTCGCGGATGTTGCCGGGCCAATGATAGGCGGCCAGAATGTCCATGGTCTCGGGGGCGATGGTCACGGCATTCGGGCCATCGCTGTAGAGTTCGATCATTTTGGCGGCCAGGGCCGGTATGTCCTCGCGGCGCTGGCGCAAGGGCGGAAGGGGCAGGGAGACAACGTCCATCCGGTAGAGCAGGTCCTTACGCAGACGGCCTTTGCGCACGGCATCGTACAGATCGATGTTGGTGGCCAGAATGATGCGGGCATCCACCTGAACCTCCTCGGTCTCACCGACGCGCCGAAACTTGCCGGTTTCCAGAAAGCGCAGGAACTTTTTCTGGAGGTCCAGATCGATGTTCCCGATTTCATCCAGGAAGAGAGTTCCTTTGTGGCTTTTTTCGACGAGCCCCCGCTTGCGGTCGTCAGCCCCTGAAAATGCGCCCTTGCGATGACCGTATAGTTCGCTCTCGGCCAGGTTCTGATTGAGCACGCCGCAGTCCAGGACGATGAATGGAGCTTTGCTGCGGGCGCTGCTGCGGTGAATCTGGGTGGCCAGAACGTCCTTGCCCACGCCGGTCTCGCCCTGGATCAGCACGGTGGTGTCGGTGGGGGCGATGCGTTTCACGGCCGAATAGATCTTGGTCATGGCCGGACTGGGACAGACAATCGTCTTGTCGTCGCCGCGGCATACGGCGCCGACCCGGAACCGGTCATCCCCTGCGCAGGAGCGCCGGTCCTGCAGGACCTGTCGGGTCAGCCGGAGCAGTTCGTCGAGCTTGAAGGGTTTGGTGACATAGTCCCGCGCACCGAGTTTCATGGAAGTCACGGCTGACCCGATCTCGCCGTGGCCCGTAATCATGATGACCTCGGTGCTCGAGGACTGGCGCTTGAGTTGGCGCAGGGTCTCGATGCCATCCATCCCGGGCAGCTTCAGATCCAGAAAAACGACGTCGTACTTGTCCTGATTGAACTTGGTGAGACCCTCTTCACCGCTGCCGGCCGTCGTGACGTCGAAGCCCTCGAGACCGAATTCGCTGCGAATCAGGTGGCGAATGTTTTTTTCATCGTCGATGGCCAGGATTTTCCCGTCCGACATTGCGTCGACTCCCATTCAAGACGGTCTTTTAAGAAATCACGACTTGGACGGTTTCGTAAAAAGTTCGAGAGCAAGGCTTGCGAAGCCCGAGGAATGAAGCGTACTTAAAATACGCTGCAATGACGAGAGCTGAAGCGTAACGCCGCTATCGGACTTTTTACGAAACCGTCATTCAAGGCAACGCCACCGGAAAGCGCAGCACCAACTGCTGGCCGCCATCACCCATGGGTTGAGTTTGAACTTCGCCTTTATGGTGGCGAATAATATTGTAGCACAGCGACAAATCCATGCGCTCCCGCCCCTGCATTGCAGCGCCATCCAGTTTCGGGTAGGTCAGGCAGCCTGAGAAATCAACGGACAGGCTGCCGTTCGGATCGGGCAGCAGCACCTCGATATTCTCCCCGTCGTTGCGCGCGGTAACCGCCAATTCCCCGCCGGCGGCCAAGGCACTGAACAGCTGCTTGAAGAGATTCAGGAAAAGGTGTTTCAACTGGCTGCTCTTGCCGATGATGCCGTTAAAGCCGGCCGCCAGGTGGTTTTGGTAGGTGATTTGGATGCGGTGATCCTTGGCGTGCTGCCGGACCAGGGCGATGGTTTCCGCGATGATGACATCGATCTGCAGGGTTTCGTATTCATCCGAGGCGTTTTTGCTGAATTCCCGCAGATTCTGAATGATGTCCTTGCAGCGATAAGCTTCGCTGTTGATGATCTCCAGGTATTCCCGAAATGACGCCAGCAGCCGGCCGTCATCCTCCAAATCCCGGCGTTTGAGCCGCTTGAGCAAACCCTCTGAAAAACCGGCGATCGACGTCAGCGGATTGTTGATTTCATGCGCCAGGCTCGTGGCCAGAAAACCGACCGAGACCATGCGGTCGTTCTGCATCGAGCGGAATTCGAACTCTTTTCGCTCCGTAATGTCGCGCATGATCAGGATGACCTCTTCCACCTGCCCCCGGGCGTCGGCGATGGGTGACGTGGTCCATTCATAGAACCGGTTGGTCAGGCGGCCCTTCTTGAACATGTGCTCGCCGCGCATCATCTGGCCGGTTTCCATGGTTTTCAGGGCCGGGCAGTCGGGGCAGCGCGTGTCACGCTGATAGAAAATTTGGTGACAGTGCTTGGCCGAATCCGAAATGTCGGGAAACATTTCGCGCTGCACCTGATTGGTGAAAACAACTGCCAGGTTGCGATCCAGAATCGTGACCCCGTCACTCATGCTGTTGAAAATCGCGTTCAGGCGATTGTGGCGCTTGGCCAGCTGCAGATTGAGCTTTTCGAGCTCCTTGATCTTGGTGCGCACCTCCTTGAAGTAGCCGATCTTCGAATGGCGCAGCCCCTTGAAATCCAGTTCGGCTGGCGTGCGTTTGTCGTCCATATCCAGGGCCTCCACTACCAGACGTCGCGATACATGGCCTCGATATCGCCAGTTGAATAGGTACAGGGATTGGTGAGCATACAAATATCCTCCTGGGCCATGGCGGCCATCGCCGGCAGATCGTCGGCCGACACACCCATCTGAGACAAATGCCGGGGCAGTCCCAGTTCATCGATCAGGGCCTCGATCTGGGCGGGCACATGCTGGGCCGCCTCCGTGGGGCGCATGCCCCGGGTTTCAACCCCCAGGGCCCGCGCCATGCGGGCAAATTTATCCGGTTCGTGGCTGAGGTTCCGGCGCACCACCGCCGGCAGCATAACCGAATTGACGATGCCATGGTGCAGATCATAGAGCCCCCCCAACGGATGCGCCAGGGCATGGACGGCTCCCAGGATGGCGTTTGAAAAGGCCATACCAGCCTCCAGGCAGGCTACGGCCATGCCTTCCAGGGCCACCGCATCCTTGGTTTTGGTGGCCCGCACCAGGTGCTGGTGGACCAGTTCGATGGCATGGATGGCGTGGGGGTCGGTCATGGGCCAGGAGAGCGAGGACACATAAGCCTCGATGGCGTGGGTCAGGGTATCCATGCCCGTGGCCGCGATGATCTCCTCCGACTTGGTCCGGAGCAGGGTGGGGTCGATGATCGAGATGTCCGGCATGATGGCCCGGCTCAGGATGCACAGTTTCATTTTACGACGGCTGTCCAGCACGACGGCGAATTGACTCACATCCGCACCGGTGCCCGCCGTGGTCGGCGCGCAGATCAATGGCGGGATTGGATGCATGACGCGATTGCAGCCCACGAATTCCTCGAGCTTGCCGAAGTTGGTGGCCAGCACCGCAATCCCTTTGGCCGTATCGATAGGGCTGCCGCCGCCCACCGCGATGATGACGTCACAGCCTTTCTGGTGGTAAAGCTGGACCCCTTGGGTGACCTGGAAATCCCGCGGATTGCTGACCACGTTGTCGTAGACCACATAGTCAAGCTTTTCCTGTTTGAGATGGCTGATGGTACGGTCCACCCAGCCGGCGGCGATGATGCCCGGATCGGTGACCAGAAAGATCTTCTCCCCGCCCAGGCGCGCGGCGCAATGCCCGATGCCGGACAGGGCCTCCGGTCCGTAGATAATCTCCGGAATATCGAATTTGAGCAGATCGTCGTCCATACATTGCATAGGCCGTATTCCGCGGCCTCACCCGAGGGGCAAGGCGATTCAGGGCGGTATCGCCTCCACCGCCCGCAGGTTCAGTATCCAATACCACGCTGAGGTGTCAAGAACTATGGAAATCCAACAAGTTACCACCCTCAGCCCCGGCAGCCCCTCCCGGGCGCCGGACAGGGTTCTCACCCGGCGACGCGGCACACCCTGCCGCCAGCGCGCGGGTTGCGAAGCGTCGGCCGGCGGGTGGGGTCGCTTGTCCCAAAATTGGACACGTTCTGCCCCGCCGATCCGTCGGCTTTCCAGGTTCCGTCCGCGGATCGGGCAGCGGCCGCGGGGCCTGTTTTCCCCTCCGCCAAGGCATTTGGTTTTGTTAGCACAAGATTTAGACAATCCGTTCTTTTCCCGGCCTGGCGGCTTTAGGTCCCGGGCCACGGACCAACCCATGTGTGGCACATAAGTTGCTGTTGGTGCCAGCGAACGACGAATGTCGCATGTGTCCCCATGGACCCTCATCAAACCAAACTGCAAAAGTGAAGCCGAAAATGCATGAACAACTTTTCAGCCCCTTGAAAATCAGGCGCACCGAGCTGCCGAACCGCACCTGTTTTTTGGCCCACCGCACCAATTACGGCAGATCCGGACGCATAACGGACCGCCATATCGCCCACTATCGACGCCGGGCCCAGGGCGGGTGCGGTCTGATCATTGTCGGCGAGTTGACGGTACATCCGGACGACCGCCCGTGGGAGACCCTCATCGAGGCCTATCATCCGGAGGTGGTCGACGGTTTTCAACGCCTCACCGCCGCCGTCCATCAATTCGATACCCGGATCATGGCCCAGCTCAACCATCATGGGTTTCAAAGCAGCGGCTACGTGACGCGCAAGGCGATTCTGGGACCATCGGCCGTGGCCGACATCGTCTTCGGGGAAACCTGCAAGCCCATGGAACCCGAAGACATGACCGAAATAATCGAGGCCTACCGTCTATCCGCACGCCATGTGCAGCAAGGCGGCTTCGACGGTATCGAAATCGACATGGGCCCCGAATCGCTTCTGCGCCAGTTTCTCTCTCCGATCAGCAACCACCGCGGTGACGAATACGGCGGCAGCCTGGAAAACCGCATGCGGTTTCCGTTGCAGGTCGTGGCGGCCGTGCGTGAGACTGTGGGGCCGGATTTCACCATCGGCGTCTGCCTGTGCGCCGACGAAAAATTCTGGGGGGGTATCACCACCGAAGTGTCCGTCCAGTTGGCACAGACCCTGGAGGCCACCGGAGCCGTGGATTTCATCAACGTGGCCCTCGGCACCTATTACAACCTCCACCTGATCATGCCCTCCATGCACATTCCCCTGGGATTTACGATCGAGGCGGCCGAGCAGATCAAGGCCGGCATCGGCCTGCCCGTGATCGCCAGTCACCAGATCGGTTTCCCGGCCCAGGCCGAACAACTGATCGCCGAGGGCAAGGCCGACATGGTGGGTTACATGCGCGCCCTTCTGAGCGATCCCGACATGGTCGTCAAGACCCGGGAGGGCCGCCTGGAAGATATCTGCTTCTGTGTGAAAGACAACATGGGCTGCGTCGGCCGACTCAACCAATCCAAGGCCTTGGGCTGCATCCAGAATCCGGCCGTCGGCTACGAGCCGCTCGACGGCGATGAGTCCTGGCCACCGATCGAAAAAAAGAAGAAAGTCATCGTGGTGGGCGCCGGCCCCTCGGGCATGGAAGCCGCGCGCGTGGCCCACGAACGCGGTCACGACGTGACGATCTACGACAAGGCCGATAAATTGGGCGGCCAGGTCAAGCTCATCGGCAAACGCCCCGGGCGCGGCGCCATGCAGGGCGTCATCCGTTATCTCGCCGGCCAGCTCGCCAAACGCGAGGTCCCCATCAAGACGGGTGTAACGGTCACCCCCGAGCTGATCCTGGAGCAGGCTCCGGACGCGGTGGTGGTGGCCACGGGTTCCGTGCCGCTGGAGAATCCCTATCCTGGCACCTACGGACCGCCGGCGGTGCTGGACGGCTGGGACGTCATCCAGGGCGCGCACCCGGTGGGCCAGAAGGTCCTCGTGGTCGACGAAGACGGCGGGCACCATGCCATGGCCACGGCGGAGCTTCTGGCCGAACAGGGCAAACAGGTGGACATGGTGACCAGCGATCTGTTCATCGGCATCGAACTGGCCCCCCGCGGCGAGCTTTACCTGGGACGTCAGCGCCTGCTGCAGAAGGGCGCCACCTTCCGCACCGATCTGGACATTCTGGAGATCGAAGCGCAGGCCGATGGCATACGGGTTACGGCCCGGGACACCTACACCAATGAAACCATCCTGTTCGAGGATTACGATACGGTCGTCCTGGACATCGGCAATCGGGTCGAGGACGAACTATACCACCAACTCAAGGGCCAGGTCGCCGAGGTCTACCGCAGCGGCGACTGCGTCGCTCCCCGGGGGATCGACATGGCCATCATCGAAGGCCGCAAAGTAGGAGAACTGCTGTGAGTGAATTCAAATATCTTTTTTCACCCCTTAAAATCGGCGCCACTGTGGTGCCCAACCGCATTCATTTCGCCGCCCACATGACCAACTATGCCGAAGACAACCTGATCAGCGACCGGCATATCCATTATTACCAGGAACGGGCCAAGGGCGGCGTGGGGCTGATCACCACCGAGGAAATGGGCATCCACCCCACGGACCACCCCTACGCCAAATTGGTCGATGTCTATCATTCCGAGGTGATTCCGGGCTTTAAACGCCTGTGCGCCGCGATTCACGAATACGACACCAAGATCTTCGCCCAGCTCAATCACAACGGCATGCAGGGCGACGGCAAGATTTCCCGCCTCCCGGTCTGGGGGCCCTCGACCGGCAAGGATCCCATCTTCCGGGAGACCTGCAAGGCCATGGAACTCGAGGATATCCAGGAGTGCATCGAATATTTCGCCCTGTGCGCCAAGAATTCCGTGGAAGGCGACTTCGACGGCATCGAACTGCAGCTGGGGCACAGCTCCTTGATCCGTCAGTTCCTCTCGCCGCTCACCAATCACCGGGAGGACGAATACGGCGGCAGCATGGAGAACCGCTGCCGCTTCGCCCTCGAAGTGATCGATGCGGTGCGCAAGGCCGTAGGGCCCGATTTTACCTTGGGGGTGCGGCTCAACGCCGATGAAATGCATCCCCGGGGAGGGCTCACCCACGAGGATGCCAAAAAGGTGGCCGTACGCCTGGAAGCCTCCGGCCAGCTCGACTTCCTGGATCTCAGCCTGGGCACCTTCTACAACCTCTACCTGGTGGAAGGCTCCATGCACACCCCCTTGGCCTACACCGCGCCGCTGTCCGCCGGCATGCGTTCGGTGGTCGATCTGCCGGTCTTCTGCACCAATCGGATCAACGACCCGCATTTGGCCGAGAAGATCCTCGCCGACGGCCAGGCCGACATCATCGGCATGGTCCGGGCCCTGATCTGCGATCCGGAGCTGCCCAACAAGGCCATGGAAGGCCGCATGGACGACATCCGCAACTGCATTGCCTGCAACCAGGGATGCATTGCCCGCATGGGGCTCGGGTATCATCTGGGCTGCCTTCACAACCCGGCCGCCGGCAAGGAGGGGGAACTCGGCATCGGCACCCTCAAACCAGCCGAGGAGCCCAAGAATGTCGTGGTGGTGGGGGCGGGCCCGGCGGGTCTCGAGGTGGCCCGGGTGGCCACGCTGCGCAAACACCGCGTCACCCTGATCGAAAAGGGCGAGGATGTCGGCGGGCAGAACATCCTGGCCGGCAAGGCCGCCGGCCGCCAGGAGATTACCGGGGTCACGCGCTGGCTGGTGAGTCAGCTGAACAAACTCGAATTGGACATCCGTCTGGGGGTGGAGGCCACGGCCGATATGGTGCTGGCCGAAGCACCGGACGTGGTGGTGATCGCTACCGGCTCCCAGCCCAAAACCAATCCCTTCCCGGGTGAGTACGGCCCGCCCCAGGTCGTCACCACGGTGCAGGTTCTCACCGACGAGGTCGAGACCGGCGACAAGGTCCTGCTGATCGACCTCGACGGCCACCACCAGGCGACCGGCACGGCCGAACTTCTGGCGGATCGCGGTAAAAAGGTCCATATGATCACGGCGGCGCTTTTCATCGGATCGGCGCTGGGCCCCCTGCAGGACCTCTACCTGACCCGCAACCGTCTGGCCAAAAAAGGGGTCACCTTCACCCCCGACATCGCCGTTCTCGAAATCCAGGGCACCCTGGTCAAGGGGCTGAATGTCTACTCCAACGAGATGATCGACTTCGACGGCTACGATACGGTCGTTTTGGCGGCGGGCAATTTCGCCAGCGACGATTTGTACCACGAATTGAAAGGCAAAGTGGATACCCTACACCGCGTCGGTGACTGCGTGGCGCCGCGCAAGGCGGACATGGCCATCATCGAAGGCCACCGCATCGGCAGAGCCATTTAGGAGGACCATCGTGGATATCTGGATATACGTCAATCACCGCGAGGATGAGATCGAGGAGACGACCTTCGGTCTGACCGCCGAAGCCCAGCGTCTCCTGGAAGAAAGCGGCCAGCCCGGCCGCATCACCGCTGTGGCCCTGGGCCCCGTAGCCGTGCCGGTCCTCGAGACCTTGGGCCACTACGGCGTGGAGCGGGTGCTGCACGCGAACACGGACGGCATGGAGCGCTATCAGGGTGAAGTCTTTGCACAGGCCCTGGTCGGGGTGGTTCAACAGGAAACCCCGGCCTGCCTGCTCATGGCCCAGACGGCGGAAACCGAAGACCTGGCCCAGCGCGTGGCGGCCAGCTGCGACACCGCCCTGGTGACCCGGGCCATGAATTTCAATCTGACCGCCGAGGGCAAGGCCCTGGCCATCCGGCCGGTGGCCAACGGCTATCTCTTCGAGGACCTCGAACTCGATGCCTGCCCGGCGCCGATCGTGCTATTCCTGCCGGCCGTCCTGCTGGACACCGCCCCGTCCCGGGAAACCGCCGCCGAGGTCAATGTTGTTGCATTCGAGGTGGCGGCGGAAGATCTGAAAACCCGCACCGTCGAGGTCATCGAGGCCGCACCGGAAGACCTCGACCTGGAAGAAGCCGACATCATCGTGGCCGCCGGACGGGGCATCGGCAAGGGGGAGGCCTTCGGCAACGTCCAGGCGCTGGCCAAGGCCATCGGCGGCTCGGTGGGGGCCACCCGGCCGATCATCGACTGGGGCCTTGCGGAATACGAGCGCCAGATCGGCCAGACCGGCAAATATGTGGCCCCCCGCCTGATCATCAACCTTGGCATCTCAGGGGCCAACGAGTACACGGCCGGCATGGAAAAAGCCCAGCAGGTCATCGCCATCGACAGCAACCCGCGGGTGCGGATGTTCCGGTTCGCCGACCTGGGGGTCGTCGGCGACGTGCATGAAATCCTGCCCTTGCTGATCTCCCGAATCGAGGAACACAAATGAAACCATATCGCGTCAAATCCGTTTGGGCCGGCGTCCTGACCGCTTTTCTGCTGGTGGCCACCCCGGCCAATGCCGCCGAAAACGAGGGCGAGACCGAGTATACCGATGAAGCCTGCATCGAATGCCACCGCACGGGCAGCGAGGAGAGCGACCTGCACATGGATGTGGATGCTTACCAGGCCTCGATTCACGCCCAGGAGGAACTCACCTGCCAGGACTGCCACAGCGGCGTGGTCGACGATAGCCACCAGAGCGAAGAAGGCTCCGGCGCCGTGGACTGCAGCGCCTGCCACGAGCAGGAGAGCCGTCACGGCCCGGAGGATGCGCCCCTCCAATGCCACGAGTGCCACCCTAAACACAACATGCGCACCAAGACCGACCCGGCCTCGGCCGTCCATCCGGATCGACTGCCGGTCACCTGCGGTGAATGCCATCCGACCACGGCTGGTGACGAAGACTACTTTTCCTGGTTTCCGTCTTTCCAGATCGCGTCTCACGCCAAGGGCGATTTCGGCACCGCCTATGAGAAGGCCAATTGCCTCGGCTGCCATCAGGGGGCCGGGGCCCATGGCGAAACCGAGCCCATCAACGACGAGACCTGTTACAAATGCCATTACGACCCGCAAACGGCCGGCGCCCTTTGGGGGAAGATGCACCCCGTGGCGGATCGCGAGACCCAACCGGTTATTTTCGCCGCCGCATCCCTCTATCAGGTTTTCATCGTCGGCGGTCTGGCGGCACTGGTGATCGGGTTTTTCAGATCGCGCACCCGACGGAACGCAGCTAAAAGCAATACGGGCCAAAACCCACAATAAATCCGTTAGCGAGGAGCTTTAGCCTTGAAGGCACTGTTGACATCATTCGACCTTTTAGTGATCGCCCTGGCGTTTGTGATCATGGGCCTCGGTCTGGCCCGGCGCTGGGCGCTGTGGCGGGAAAAGAAACCCGCCGGCATCGCCGGCAACTGGCAGGGCCTGATGGCATCGGTTCTGGCCCATCGGGGAATCCTCGATCGTCCCACGGTGGGGCTGGGCCATCTGGGCGCCTTCTGGGGTGTCGTGATTCCCCTGCTCGTGATCATCCTGGCCCAATTCGATTTCATCATTCCCCAGGCACCGGCCGGACTGCTCTCCCTCATTCAGGATCTGGCCGGCGCGGCCCTGCTGATCGGCACCGTCTACTTGCTGGTGCGGCGTCTCGGCCGGGACGAGAGCGAAGGGCCCGCACGCACGCTGCTGCCCATCATCCTGCTGCTGGTCATCGTGATCTCCGGCTATCTGGCCGCCGGCGCACGCATGAGCATTCTCGAGGTAGGCGGTCTTCCCTGGTCATCGCCCGTGGGGTGGTTTTTTTCCCTGATCACACCGGCCTCCCCGGTCTTCATGCAGATGATGATCCGCCTGCATTTCCTGGCCGTGCTGTTGTTGATCGCCGCCATTCCCTTTACCTTCATGCGCCATGCCGTGGCCTCGCCCCTGAACGTGTTCTATCGCAAGCAGGGTCCCCGGGCCGCACTGACCCAGCCGGCCATCGAAAGAGGGGCCGTCGGCGCGCGCACCGTCGACGACCTATCCTGGAAGCAACTGCTGGATGCCGAGGCCTGCGTGGCCTGCGGTCGCTGCGAAGAACACTGTCCGGCCACCATCTCCGGCAAACCCCTCTCGCCGCGCAAGGTCATCCGCACCATCCGGGAGCAGATGGAGACGGTCCGCGCCCAGGGTAAAGCCTCCGGGAATGGGGCGGCGGCGCCGCTGCTCGAAAATGACGTCACGTCCGATGAAATGTGGGCCTGCACTTCCTGCATGGCTTGTGTCGAGCATTGTCCGGTGGCCATCGAGCCGATGGACAAGATCATCGACATACGGCGCTACCAGGTCATGGGCGAGGCCCGTCTGCCGTCCGAAGCCCGGCCCATGCTCCGCGATCTTGAAATCTATGGCGACGTGCAGGGCAAGGGCGCTGCCCATCGGGCCGACTGGGCCATGCACCGGGATGTTACCGAGATCGGCCGCAGCGCCAACCCCGGTGCCGCCGATGTGGACGTGCTTCTCTATGTCGGCTGCTCGGGGGCTTTTCACCCCCGTAATCAGGAAACCAGCCGGGCCATGGCCAAAATTCTCAAGGCCGCCGGCATCCGATTCGCCATTCTGGGAAGCGAGGAATCCTGCTGCGGCGACCCGGCGCGACGGTTGGGTGACGAGGCCCTCTTCCGCCGGCTGGCCCGCCAGAACATCTTGAAGTTCGAGCAATACCAAGTTCAAAAAATCGTGACCCTCTGCCCGCACTGCCTGAATACGCTCAAGAACGAATACCCCGAGTTGGGCTGCCGGCTGGAAGTGGTGCACGCCACCGAAATGGTGACGGAGCTGATCCGCGATGAGCGCATCACTTTGAAATACCCGGTGGCCGACAAGATCACCCTGCACGACGCCTGTTATCTGGGGCGCTACAACCAAGTCTACCAGCCGCCCCGGGATATCTGCCGGGCCGTTCCGGGCGCTGCGCTCGAAGAGACCGAACGCAACCAGGAAAAGGGCTTCTGCTGCGGCGGCGGCGGCGGACGCATGTGGCTGCACGAAAATATCGGCGAGAACATCAATGTGGTCCGTGCCCAGGAGATCGCCGCCACCGACGCCGACTTGATTGGTACGGCCTGCCCCTACTGTCTCGTCATGCTGGACGACGGCGTAAAGTCCCTGGAAATGGAAAAAACCCCCAAGGTGGCCGACGTCATCGACATCGTGGCCGACGCTCTGGGGTAGCCGCTTTCAATTCGTGAA
>JASJCD010000142.1 GCA_030066135.1 Desulfobacterales bacterium
GCGGCGTCGTTTTTCTCTTCGGGCTTTTCGGCCACCATGGCTTCCGTGGTGAGCATCAATCCGGCAACGCTGCCGGCGTTCTGAAGCGCAAAACGGGTGACCTTGGTCGGGTCGATGACGCCGGCCTCAATCAGGTCTTCGTAATTATCGGTGCCCGCATTGTAACCCTGAGCACCGTCAGCCTGCTTGACTTTGTCGATCACGACCGAACCTTCTTTGCCCGCGTTGTTGGCGATCTGGCGCAGCGGTTCTTCAATCGCCCGCATGACAACGTCGACACCGAGTTTCCTGTCGGCCTTGACCTTGGACCTCGCCTTGTCCAGCGCATCGAGGCAGCGCACCAGGGCAACACCGCCGCCCGGGACAATACCTTCCTCGACAGCAGCGCGCGTGGCATTGAGGGCGTCTTCGACACGGGCTTTCTTTTCTTTCATTTCCGTCTCGGTCGCCGCGCCCACGTTGATAACTGCCACACCGCCGATCAGCTTGGCCAGACGTTCCTGCAGCTTTTCGCGATCATAGTCGGAGGTGGTTTCATCGATCTGGGCGCGGATCTGCTTGACCCGACCCTCGAGTGCCGAACGGGAACCGGCTCCATCCACGACGGTCGTGTTGTCTTTGTCGATATTGATACGTTTGGCCTTGCCCAGATCGGAAAGGGCCATATTCTCGAGTTTGATCCCCAGGTCTTCGGAGACCACCTGTCCTCCGGTGAGAATAGCGATATCTTCCAGCATGGCCTTGCGGCGGTCACCAAAGCCCGGCGCCTTGACGGCAGCCACCTGAAGGGTTCCGCGCAGTTTGTTGACCACCAGCGTGGCCAGCGCTTCGCCATCGACATCCTCGGCGATGATCATCAGCGGTTTGCCCATCTTGGCAACCTGCTCGAGTATCGGCAGGAGATCTTTCATGTTGCTGATCTTTTTTTCGTTGATCAGAATATAGGGGTCTTCGAGGGAAGCTACCATTTTTTCAGGATCCGTGACGAAATAAGGAGAAAGGTAGCCACGATCGAACTGCATGCCTTCAACCACGTCCAGGGTAGTTTCCATGCCCTTGGCCTCTTCCACCGTAATCACGCCTTCCTTGCCGACCTTATTCATGGCTTCGGCGATGATATTACCAATGGTCTCGTCGTTGTTGGCCGAAATTGTGCCGACCTGAGCGATCTCGCGCTGGTCTTTGGTCTGCTTACTCATTTTGTGCAACTCTTTAACCGCCGCATCCACGGCGACATCGATGCCGCGTTTGATGGACATGGGGTTGTTGCCCGCTGCCACCAACTTCTGGCCTTCTTCGTAGATGCAATGCGCCAGGACAGTGGCCGTCGTGGTGCCATCACCGGCCATATCGCTTGTTTTGCTGGCCACTTCTTTGACCATCTGGGCGCCCATATTCTCGAACTTATCTTCCAGTTCAATCTCTTTGGCAACCGTTACGCCATCCTTGGTTACCGTCGGCGAGCCCCATGATTTATCAATGACCACGTTGCGGCCTTTGGGTCCCAAGGTAACAACCACTGCATCGGCAAGCGTTTTGACACCCCGCAGCATTGCTTCGCGGGCTTTCATGTCGTATTTGATCAATTTAGCCATTTTAATTCAACCTCCATAGACTTCTATTAATTATTCAATGATGCCAAGAATATCATCTTCCCGCATGATCAGATATTCATCACCCTCGACTTTGACTTCGGTTCCGCCGTACTTGCTGAACAGAACACGGTCGCCTTTCTTCACCTCCAGGGCTACGCGCTTGCCGTCATCACCCAGTCTACCGTTTCCAACGGCGACCACTTTTCCCTCCGCCGGTTTTTCCTTGGCTGTGTCGGGAATAATGATCCCCCCCTTGGTTTTGGTTTCTTCTTCCATCCTTTGAACCAGGACTCGATCGTTTAACGGTCTGATCTTCATTTGTTCCTCTTCTCCTTTTTCAGACTGATATGGTTGCTAAACCCATTTTGACCGGGAGGCGTTCCTGCCGTTTGGGAAAGAACAGGAAGCGGCTCCAGCGAAATCGTGGGTACATCCCCTCTTCAAACCGATAAGAATGGCTGTATCGGTTGCTTTGTTCTGAAATCAAATGTCGTGCGCTTTGTCGGTAAACAAACCTCGTCACCAGATTGACATGGTTGACAAGGCATTAAAAAATTTAATTTATTAGTACTTCTAATCAGCAGAGTTGCCGGATGTGGAATCCCCTGATGCGGTTTTTTTGTCAGAGGTCTTGGCTTGTTTGCCGTTATCCGTAGATGTTGAGGGAGATGTGGACTTTTTTGCATAATCGGTGACGTACCATCCCGAACCCTTCAAGTGAAATGTACTGTTGGAAATCATCTTACGAAGCTTGCCTGTGCATTGGCTGCATTTGGTCAAGGGTTTGTCGGAAATTTTCTGCAGCGCTTCTTCGACAGCACCACATTGCTGGCACTCATATTCGTAAATGGGCATAAAAAAAACCTCCCTCAAAGGTCAGTCATTTTACAACAGTCGTGGGTTACGCCCACGTCGGACATCGAAAAAATAGTCAGCCAATTATTTTTGTCAAGGTCTGGCGGCAATTAAAAATGGACATCGTACCGATTGCAAAACAGCCTGCGCGCATCGTCTTGCAAATCAGATCTTAGGGGCCCGTCGTCATGCGCCGTCTCTTCCGGAAAACCTGCAAAGGCCTCAAACTCCCTTGGCGAAAAGACCAGCAGTCCGGGGTGAATCTAGCCGGGTCGTCAGTCCAGAACGGCCAACAATGTTCAAAAGGTGTGAAGATCAACACTTGAGATTATCAAAGCCATCGCGCCAGCGTGCATAGTATGACAACACGGAGGCAAGTCCCTGGATATTGAGGGGGCATAGGATCTGGTGGGTTTTATCGTGGACCCGCTTTTCCTCAGCCAGGCGCTCATCGTCCGATGCCTCGAAGTTTTGCAGAAACAAAGAAAAGCGCACGATGTGGATCAATTCATGGGTCACAATGTACAGGGTGAAGGGAAACAGACTCAATTCCGGCGCATGCAAGAGCGTATCTAAAATCGTGTGGTCCTGGAGGCAGACCTTGTAAAAATCGAAACTGTTGGAATTCAGCGGCATGCCGGTCGAGCGTCCCTCGTAGCGGATGACCTGGGCAAAAGGCCCGTCGAGGATTTCATCCGCTTTGAGATCAACCGCCGTTTTGATATCATATCGGCGGCCCGACCACTGGCTCGCTGACAGCTTGTAATGGTTGCTGACAAGTTCTTCGGCCATGGCAACCGCCTCATTTACAATATCAAGTTGTGCGCGACTGAATTTCACGGATTCATTCCAGGGTAGCAGCCGTTGAATGCCTTAACGCCCTGGCCTATTCGGCTATCATAGGTGTGATTGAATATCAAATTAAAATCAATGGGTTAATAAATACGGTGAGAAAAATGTGAATTTGGAAGGAACGGATATATAAAAAAAACTGGACAAACTGCCATTTTCGATGCTACCAAGACAGTTTATTAAAGAATACAAACCAAGAGGGGGTGATCCGTTGGGCAGTGTCATCAAGAAACGTCGGAAAAAAATGCGCAAACACAAGCACAGAAAGTTACTGGCACGTACACGTCACCAGAGGAGAAAGGGTAAATAGGACGCCCCTGATCTGATTTCTGTTTAAATCAAAAGCACCTGGAAACGATGGTTCCAGGTGCTTTATTGGTTTTTTCATTGCCAAGGCGGCCGTTTCCGGCCGTTGCCTATCGCATCGTCCTATTCGAGCGACTTGGGAAACGCCTTGAGGTATTTAAGCAGGTCAGAGTCGGTCGAGAGCACCAGCGCACTGTCATTGCCGATCGATTCACTGTAGACCTCCAGGGTTTTGACGAAGCTGTAAAACTCGGGGTCCACCCCGAAAGCATCCGCATAGATGCGGGTCGCTTCGGCGTCCGCCTTACCTTTGATAATCTGCGACTGGCGGTAGGCTTCCGAATTGATTTCCTTCAGGTCACGCTCTTTGTCGCCTCGGATCTTGCGCGCTTCACCTTCCCCTTCCGAACGGAATTTTTCGGCAATCTGCTTTCTTTCAGCAATCATGCGATTGTAGACGGACTCTCTTACCTGGTCGACGTAGTTGACGCGTTTGACCTGGACGTCGACCACTTCAATACCGAATTTGACCAGTTTGGGTTGCGCCTCGGTGAGGATGCTGTCGGTTATTTTTCCCCGCCCGGTGGTGATGCCGTAACTCTGTCGCTGCTGGCCTCCGTCTGCGGCGTCGAAACCTTCCTCAAAGGTGTCCAGTTCACGGTTGCTGCTCCGCACCGTCTCGATCAGACGATAGCTGGTAACGGCATTGCGAACCGCGGGGTCGATGATATCGTTCAGACGGCTGTTGGCGCTCCTCACATCGCCGACGGTCTCGCGAAATCTGACAGGATCCGTTATCTTCCAGCGCGCAAAGGAATCCACCCAGATAAACGTTTTATCCTTGGTCGGAATCTGGCCGGGGTCGCCGTCCCATTGCTGGAGATTCTTGGGGTATTTGTTGACGGTATCTATGAATGGAATTCGGAAATTCAAACCGGGGGTGGTGATGGGCTCCCGTACAATTTTACCGAAGCGGGTCAGAACCACCTGTTCGGTTTCGTCAACGATAAAAGCGGCGGAATAGGCCGTGGCCACAATGGCCAGTACGATCGCGATCAGAATAGTGGCTTTATTGTTCATTTGGATGCACCTGCAATGTTTTTCAAGTCGGGTTGATTGAGGTTCAGGAGGGGCAATAAATTGCTCTGGTTGTCATCGACAATGTATTTCGGCCCCATCCGCGGGAGAAGCTCCTTCAGCGTTTCAAGGTAAAGCCGACGGGTAGTGACATCTTTGGCCTTGATGTATTCGGCGTATACCGATTTGAAGCGGTCAGCATCGCCCTTGGCACGGTTGACCCGGTCGAGCGCATAGCCCTCGGCGGCCTTGACGACCCGTTCGGCGTCACCGCGGGCCGTTGGAATGGCCTTGTTGTACTCCTCACGGGCCTGGTAGATCATCCGTTCCTTTTCCTGGGTGGCCTGGTTGACCTCGTTGAAGGAGTCCTGAACCGGCCCCGGCACGTTGGTGCGCTTCATTTCAATGGTGCTGATGGTGATCCCGGCTTCGGAGTTGTCGAGTTCGGCCTGCAGCACGACCTTGGCGGCGTCGGCGATCTCCGCGCGTTTGGTGAGAATTTCGTTGATGCTGCGATCGCCTACGACCAAACGCATCGAGGCTTCGGACATGTCACGTAGCAGGCGGGTTACATTCTGAACCTTGAACAGATAGTTGTATGGGTCTTTTACACGGTACTGAACGATCCAGGGCACCACGGCAACGTTGAGATCGCCGGTGAGCATGAGGGCTTCGTTCGTGTTTTCGGTGGTAAAAGAGCTGCGCCCGCGTGAGCTGGCGCGCTGGCTGGTAAATCCGAACTCCTCTTTTAAAATTCTACGGACAGGTACCGGGGTCACCGTTTCGATGCCGAAAGGCAGTTTGAAGTTCAAACCGGGCTGAGTGCTTTTGATGTATTTCCCGAATCGCTGGACGACACCGACTTCCTCCGTGTCGATCTTGTAGACGGACGTATAGATGCCCAGGACGACAACGAACAGCAAAACGAATACGATCGGTCCTCCCGGGAGTTTGATTTTCTTTAGATTTTTAACAACTTCGTCCATTTGTGGCGGAGCGGGGCCACGGGTTTGCTGCTGTTGCTGTTTTAGTTTTTCCCAATCCCAACTCATTTTTGTTTTCCTATTCGATAGTGGTTGTGCGATGAATGCCGATAGGCTTGATGAGAAGAAGGTAAGATCTGAATCCGCCGCAGGCAAATGAACTGCCCCTCGGCGGCAGTGGGTGACTTTGTTTAGGGTGCTAATGTAATTAAGTTACACCATGATGCAAGTCAAGAAAAAATGCGGTGGCGCCGATGGCCCCGGAAGCAAGTGCGTCCGTGCCCGGAGGTGGTCATGCCCCCCGAGCATGACATTGCCAGACACCGGCTGTGAGGGGCGCCGCAACCGCGGGGATAATCCGCCAGGTGCTTCTCGGATGTGTTGCCACCGCGGATAAAAAACCCTCGTCGCCGATTGGGCGGCTGCGTTGACATGCCGGCGACAATCGTTGTAGACCGCAACCCAATCGCGATTGCCGCAAATGGACATTCAATGGCGGATCCATGAAGGATGAAGGCAAAAAAGCAGGGGGTGTTACCCCCCTCAAAGGCATACTGAACAGCGTCCTGCGCCAATGCCGCCGCGATCTTCAGCTGGATCCGGACCTTCTCTGGCAGGTGTGGGACCGGGCCGTGGGGCCCGCCATTGCCAGGAATGCACGACCCGCCGCTTTCAAGCAGCGATTGCTGATTGTGCATGTCAGCAGTTCGGTCTGGCTGCAGGAACTCCATTTCCAAAAAGGTACCTTGATCGAACGCGTCAACAAGGAAGCCGGCAGCACGATTGTGGATGATATCCAATTCAAGATCGGGCCGCTGGATGCACCCTAAGGACTTTTGCCCGGTTACATGGATACCACGGCGGATACATTCTTCGATGGGGGTCTGGTCATTCACCAGGATCGACGGGGTTACCGCTTTTCGATCGATGCATTTCTTCTGGCGCATACGGTGACCTTACGCCAGGGAGATGGGCGCGTCGTTGATTTTGGAACGGGTTCCGGTATCCTGCCACTCCTTCTGGCCTATCGGCATGAGGGCATTTCGATCTGTGGTGTGGAAATACAGTCCTCACTGGCCCGTATAGCCAGAAAAAATGTGCTGGCCAACCATCTGGCCGATCGGATCCAGATAATCCAAGCGGACCTGCAGACCATCAATCCGTCGCTTCTGGGTTATACCGCCGATGTGATCCTAAGCAACCCGCCCTACCGCAAGGTCACCTCCGGCCGGATAAACCCCAACAACGAGCGCGCCCTGGCGCGGCATGAAATTACCTTGACGCTCGAAGGACTCCTGCGTGCCGTAAGGCGGGTTTTAAGGACGGGAGGCTATTTCTGGACCATCTATCCAGCCCAGCGCCTGGCTGAGTTGATCGCCGGAATGCAGCATTTCAATATTGAACCCAAATTTCTGCGAATGGTTCACTCCCGGGAAAACAGCGACGCCAAGATGGTGTTGATGGCGGGTGTGAAGGCGGCCTCCGCCGGTCTTGTGGCCGGGCCGCCGCTGATTATCTACCAGGCGGAAGAACGCTATTCAGACGAGGTGCAGCGCATGCTGGCCCCCTGAGGGATAGGGGCGGCGGTATCAGGCGGGCGGCGTAAGCGCGCGCATCACCAGGCCTGTTATCACTTTGGGCGCAAAGTAGGTGGTTTTGCGCGGCATGCTCAAGCCGGACTCGGCGATGGCCCGCACCGTTTCCACCGGGGTCGCTTTCAGAATAAAGGCCATGTCGTATATCCCCCCGTAGACATCCGCGACCGTACTGATGGCGCTGTGCCGGAAGTGAAGACTCTGGGCATCTTCAAGCTTGGTACGGTCCATTTCAAGCAACTCGGGCAGGACGAAGTCCGACAGAAGGGTTACATTCAACTGCCGCAGCGGGGACGCCATGTCCGCGGGATAGATCTGCGCGGCGGCATCCGGTTTAAGCTGCAAGAGGTGCAGCTGCGCATCTCCCTGAATGACGACGCCCAGCCCCCCCTCCGCCGGGATCGCTTCGAGCGCGGTGCACAACTGGCGGGTGGCACCTTCGGCGTCACCCTGGTCGTTGGCGATGGGCGTGCAGTCGAAATAAGCCTGGGCCCGCTCAATGAAAGCGTTTTTCAAACGGGCTTCCACCCTGGGCAGGGCCCTGTGCGTGGGCAGCACCTGAAGGCCGGGATCCTGCATACTGCTGATGTACATCAATGTTCCATTGGCCGGGTGTTCGGCGCTGAAATGCTTCAGGGTGCGGGCACATTCGTCTCTAAAGGCCAGGCAGGTTTCGTAGCGGTGATGGCCGTCGGCGATATACAGCCGACAATCTTCAAAGCGGGCTTGAATCTCGGTGTTATCAGGCGCTTTCCCCAGCCGCCACATGCGGTGCCGGGCGCCGCTTTCATCTTCAAAGTCCTGCAAGGGTTCGCGCCGGCGAACCTGCTCCCGTAAGCGCGCCATAAGGTTTTCCTGATCGTCGAAGAGCGCGAAGATGGGGCTGGTGTTCATTCCACAGGCGCGCATCAATCCGAGTCTTTCCGACTTGATCTGGGGAAACGTCTTTTCATGCGGCAGTATATGCCCTGTGGCACTGAAAGGCTCGAGGCCCACCTGGGCAATCAGGCCCCAGCGCGTCACGGGTTCCTTCTCTAGTTGGTATCGGGTGGAAACCAGATAGAAGCAGGGTCCCCGATCCTGGATCAGCACTTCGTCGGAAAGCCACGCCTGCAGGTGCTGCTGGGCCCGCGCGTGGGCATTATCATCGGGCCCGTCATCCGGCTGGGTGCGGCCCCATTCGATGCGGATGATGTTGAAAGGGCTGCGTTCATAGTAAGCGCTCTGCTGATCGCTGGAAATAACATCGTAGGGTGGGGTAACGACCGTCGCCAGAGAATCGATCTTGCCGGGGTTGTAGCGGATGCCAGGAAAAGGTTCGACCAATGCCATGTTATGATCCTTTGGATGATTGCCCGTGCCGGGAGGGTGCCAGCTTCCGAAACCGGCGGCGGGCACCTCGTTTGGGCACGATGCCGAAGATTTGCGGTTTCATCTTGGCGGGTCTGATACTAAATTCACTTCGAACCATCAAGCTTAAAACGTCCTGCGGGGTGACGATGCCCGCCCATGCGTGTCAATCCACGCCGGGCATTGACACGCCATTTTTCAGTTGCTATAAACCCAAATTCTCAAGAATGCGCCCGGGTGAGGAGAGGTTGCCGAGTGGCTGAAGGCCCCGCTCTCGAAAAGCGGTATTCCGGCTAAAACCGGGATCGTGGGTTCGAATCCCACCCTCTCCGCCAGGGGCATTGACAGCGGGACGCATTCGCGGACCGCTTTTTCGTGTCGGCTTTCGATGCGGAGAGATGACCGAGTTGGCTGAAGGTGCACGACTGGAAATCGTGTGTGCCGTTTATAGCGGCACCGAGGGTTCGAATCCCTCTCTCTCCGCCATTTCTCCTGCCCCGCGGTTTGCATTCACTTCCCCGACGACGTGCAACCTCAACCCCTGGACGCCCGTTTTTACTTGCCGTTTGGGACGGGGTTAACTATGTTACGCGGAGTTCGATCAAGATAGTGGAAACCGGGTCGCCACAAGGCTTGGCCGTCGCGGCCTTTTTCCGGCGGAGCGCATCTGGCCCGCCTGATTTGAGTCCATTGGATTGCCATTAACTATGGGATATCTTGTTTTAGCCCGTAAATACAGGCCCCAGAATTTTGATGAGGTGGTGGGACAGGGCCACGTCACCCAGACGTTGATCAACGCCATCAAGAACCAGCGTGTGGCGCATGCGATCCTCTTTTCCGGGCCGCGCGGTACCGGCAAGACCACGGTGGCGCGCATACTGGCCAAAGCCGTGAACTGCATGCAGGGGGCTTCGGCCAACCCTTGCAACACCTGCCGGTCCTGCATCGAAATAACCCGCGGCAGTGCCGCCGATGTGTTCGAGATCGACGGGGCTTCCAACAACAGCGTCGACCAGGTTCGGGATTTGCGGGAAAACGTCAAGTACATGCCCGCCTACAGCCCCTTCAAAATCTATATCATCGACGAAGTTCACATGCTAAGTACAGCGGCCTTCAATGCCCTTTTGAAAACCCTGGAAGAACCACCGCCGCATATCATCTTCATGTTTGCCACGACCGAGTCGCACAAAATCCCAATTACGATTCTATCGCGCTGCCAGCGCTATGATTTCCGACGCGTGGCATTCGATAAGATCGTGGCCCACATGAGTCTTTTATGCCAAAAGGAAGGGGTCGAACTGCCGGCGGAAAGTTTGTCCACGATCGCCGGCGAGGCCGGCGGCAGCATGCGCGATGCGCTCAGTCTGCTCGATCAGGTCATGACCTGCTCGGATGGCGATCTGAACCACGAGCAGGTCCTGGATATTCTCGGGACGGTCGATCGCCGCCTGCTGATGCAACTGGCGGAGGTGCTTCTTCAGGGTGATGCCTGCCAGGTGCTCGAAAGCATTGATGCCGTGTTTCGGCGGGGGCAGGATTTAAAGAAGCTCTACCAGAATCTGATCGCCCACATGCGAAATCTTCTGGTGATCAAACTCAGCGAGCGTGCCGAGCACCTCATGGATCTGCCCCAATCCGAAGTGGTGCAAATGCGGGACAGCGTCGCGGCCGTATCGGCGACGGCGCTGAATCACGTGCTCGACGCCCTTTTTCGCGATGAAGCGGCCATACGTCTTTCGATGCAACCCCGCCTGGCCCTTGAAACCTGCCTGATCCGGATCTGTGAATTGAAACCCGCCCTGCCGATCGACAGCCTGATACACAAAGTCGATCAACTGCGCCGTCAAATCAGGGAAAGCGGCGGGGGGGTGACAATGGCGGCGGACCGAGAAATGGCGGCCACCGCACCCGCGTCTATGCCCCCGGCCGGCAATAGCCCGGATAGCCTCCCCCCAGCTTCCGGAGAAACAAGGACACCACATCACAGGTCTTTACCGTCCGGAGGGGACAACGCAAGTGATGGCTTCTGGCGGGACCTGCTGGCCGCGCTGCAGGCGAGTCATCCCGCCCTGGCCGCCAACCTGAAAACCGCCCAATTGTTGGCGATCGATGAAAACGTGATTGAAATCGAACTCGAAAGTAACGATTTCAACCTCAAGCGCGTGCGACGCAAAGACAGCCTGGCTGCCGTTCAGGACGCATGCCATACCATCAGCGGCCATCGCCCCCGGGTTGTCATTCAAGGCAAAGCAACCGATCCCGCGGATCGAAGAAAAAAAAAAGAACTTGAAAACCAGGTCCGCCAGCAGGCATTGAGCCATCCGCTGGTGGCCGAGGCGATCGAGCTGTTCAAAGGAAAGGTCGTCGATGTTAAGATTACAGGGGCGGAAGCGGATCGCAATAATAGTTGAAGCCATCGACAGCGCCCCGTGCTGCAAGCAACTTATGTAAGGAGGACAGAAAATGAAGGGCATGGGCAATATGATGAAACAGGCCCAGAAACTGCAGTCCAAAATGCTCCAAATGCAGGAGGAACTCGCCGGTCGGACGGTGGAGGCCTCGGCCGGCGGCGGCATGGTCAAGGTGGTGGCCAACGGGCGGCAGCAAATTGTTGCCATCGACATCGACCGCGAGGTCGTGGATCCCGAAGACGTGGATATGCTGCAGGATCTGGTGCTGGCGGCGGTGAATGACGCCCTGGCCAAATCCCAGGAAATGGTGTCTTCTGAAATGGGCAAACTCACCGGGGGCATGAACATCCCCGGGCTCTTTTAGCCTCTTTACGGCGGTGCTGACAGACGATGAATTATTATCCGACATCCATTCGCAACTTGATCCGGCAGATTGCCAAATTGCCAGGTATCGGCGAAAAGACCGCCGAGCGTTTGGCGCTGCACATTCTGCGCGCGCCACGCTACGACATTGACCAATTGACCCGGAGTATCGCCGACGTCAAACAGCGGACGCGTACCTGCAGCCGCTGTTTTGCCTGGAGTGATGATGCCGTTTGTCATATCTGTAGTGATCCGGCACGCCAGCGCCGCCAATTGTGCGTCGTCGAACAGCCGGCCGACATGATCGCCGTGGAGAAGTCCGGCGCTTACGGCGGTGTTTACCACATTCTCGGCGGCGTTCTTTCTCCGATGAACGGGGTGGGCCCCGACGATATTCGTCTTCCGCAGCTCTATGCCCGGATCCGCGAAGAAAACATCGGGGAAGTGGTGATCGCCACCGGCACCAACGTGGAAGGCGAAGCCACGGCGGCGTATCTGGCAGAGAACCTGCGCGCCCTGCCGGTCAAGGTGACGCGGATCGCTTCGGGTGTTCCCATGGGCGGGGATTTGAAGTATGTGGATCAGGTGACGTTGCGACGCGCCATGGAGACCCGGCATGACTTCCAGTAAAAAGAACCAAGATCCGATTTTCGACTGCCTCAGGTGCGGAGACTGCTGCCGGGGCTACGGCGGCACTTACGTAACGCCGAACGATATCGGCCGTATTGCGGCCCATATCGGCGAAGACCCGAACAGCTTCCAGGACCGGTACTGCCAGATGTCGGGCCGGCGCCCGGTGCTGGCCCAGGCGGAAAACGGGTACTGCATCTTCTTGAAAGAGCTCTGCAGCATTCATCCGGTCAAGCCCCGCATGTGCCGCCGCTGGCCCTATATCGACGCCGTTCTGGAAGATGTTCAGAACTGGCGGATGATGGCGGCCTCTTGCCCGGGCATGCGCACCGATCTACCCGATGCGGTCATCCGTGAACACGTGGCCCGGGCCATCGCCGACGAGGACGAAGAGCAATGATCACATTATCGGGTCAGGATGGGTGATGATCGGCGTATTCGACTCCGGTATCGGCGGTTTGACCGTCGTACGCGCCCTGATGGCCCACCTGCCCGGGTTCGACGTCACCTATTTCGGTGATACGGCCCGCACACCCTACGGCAGTAAAAGCCGACAAACCGTTATTCGCTACGCTGTCGAAAATACGGAATTTCTGCTGGCCCAGGGCGCCCGGGCCATTGTCCTGGCATGCAACACGGCGTCCAGCTTCGCTCCCGCTGTGCTGCGCGAAC
>JASJCD010000143.1 GCA_030066135.1 Desulfobacterales bacterium
ACTTCCTTGAGAAAATCGCGGATGCCGGGGTCGGCCAGTTCGGAATCGAAATAGGTCTGCAGCAGCCCGGCGCACTCCCGATAGATAAGGTCCAGCGGCGCGTCTTCGCGGATCAGGTGATTCTGCGCCGGGTCCACCGGCACCTGATGAATGCGCGCGAAGAGATCGGCGGCCTGATCGCGGTCGGTTTCGTAGACCAGCGGCCGGCCCGGCAGGTACTCCATGATGGACACCCCGCGTTCGATTTCGCGCCGTGAATCGTCGACAAAATAGGGCCGGGGGGTCACCCCGCTTTCAGCCAGGAGCTGCAGGGCTTTATATTCATAGACAATCTGGTCGGTGCGCCCGATCTGGGTATCGATATTGACCCGGAAGACGCGCTTTTCCGACCCGGCCGTGAGGAGAAAATTGAGATTGTACTCGCCCCCGGCCAGCGGCGAAACCGCAAACGTCCGCCCGTCCATGGCGGGCACATCCGACCAGTCGCGAGCGGCCAGATAGCGCTCGACCTCAACCTGCATCGCCTGCATGGCATCCGTCATGGGGTTGCTCCAGGGCGCCATTGAATAACTTTTGACTGAAGCATTTGGATAGCAGGATCCGAGGATTCAAGGGGCCAAGGGGTCGCGTGTTTTGATTCTTTTCTCACATCAATCGAAAGCGCTGTGTACATAGCTATAAATGAAATTCTGCTGAAAATGCTTGGTTTTCAGTCCCTTTGTCCCGCGCTGAGCATCGTTGGATCGAACGGATAAGGCTCGCGGACTTGTCTGAGCGAAGCGAGTTTCCGCGAGTCCCGTTCGAGAAACCGGTCAATGAAACAAGCATCATGCTGTCAGGCAAGGCGGCCAATGAAGCGAGACGCGCAGCAATCGTCAGATTGTGAGCACCCGAGCAAACTGGGCAACGCCGCATGGCGGCATGAGGCGCCGCGTCATTGACCGGTTTGGCGACGCGCAGGGTAAAGCGGGACACGGGCGTCTTCTTTTGGTTCGTTTTCTTCGACGTCGAAGAAAATGAACAAGCAATAACCATATGATGATGACATGAAAAACAATTTAATTCATCATGCTTCGATCACCATCATTCCGAAGACGACGCCTCCGAGAAAACCCGGATCTTATCAGGCGGGAGACGCAGCCGGACCGACTGGCCGGGGGCCAGGGCGGACTCGGCCGTCAGCACGACCAGTTCACCGAAGGGGCACCGGATCCAGGCCCGCGTGGCCATGCCTTCAAAACGCGTGCGCACGACCGTTCCCGCGAAACTGTCGGGCAGATCGACCGGTGCGGTTGCAAGCTGGATATCCTCCGGACGGATCGTGGCCGTGCGCAGATGGCCGTTTCCATCGGCGGCCGTTACCGGCAGACGCCCGAAATCGCATTCAAAATGGCCTTCATGCAGGCGGCCCCGGAAAAAGTTGCCGCCACCGAAAAAACGAGCCACTTCGGGATCGGCCGGCCGGTGAAAGAGGTCACGCGGCGAGCCCACCTGGCGCAAGCGGCCCTCCAGGAGCAGGGCCACGCGCTGGGACATCATCAGCGCTTCGGCCTGGTCATGGGTGACAAAAAGGGTGGTGATGTTCAGTTCGGACTGGACCGTCAGGATTAGCTCGCGCATCTCCTGGCGCAGGTTGGCGTCCAGGTTCGAGAGGGGCTCATCCATCAGCAGGATGGCCGGCTCGAGCACCAGGGCCCGCGCCAGGGCCACCCGCTGCTGCTGGCCACCCGAGAGCTCATGCACCTTGCGCGGCCCCAGGCCCGCGAGTCGTGTCAGCGCAAGGATCCTTTCGACGGCCCGGCTTCGCCGGGCGGCGTCGTCGCCGCGCATCTTGAGCCCGAAGGCGATATTCTGGTTCACATTCATGAAGGGAAACAGCAGCGGTTTCTGAAATACCATCACGGCATCGCGTTTCTCCGGGGGCCGGTCGTTCACCACCTGCCCGTCGATGATGACCTCTCCCCGGGCCGGGGCCAGCAGTCCGGCCACCACTTTGAGAATCGTGGTCTTGCCGGCCCCGCTGGGACCCAGCAGCGCGACCATCTCACCGTCGCCGATATCGAGACTGAAATCCTGCACCACCGGCTGGCGGTCATAGTGAATATGCAGATCTTTGAGGCTGAGCGCGCCCATCAGCGGACTCCGGCCAGGCTTTTCCCGCCCAGATGGCGCGCACTGAATAGAAGCGCCACGAGAGCCGGCAGGACGAATACGATGCTGACAGCCGCCGCCACGGGCCGATCCCCGCTGCCCATGAGGGAGAACAGAAGGACCGGCAGCGTGATCAGGCGGCCGCCGCCGATGATCAGGGTACTCAGGTACTGGCTCCAGGAAAGCAGGAAGGCAAAAAGCCCGGCCACGATGACGCCGGGCAGGATCATGGGCAGCATGACCCGCAGCCAGACCCGCCAGCGTGAGGCGCCCAGCGAACGGGCCTGGGATTCAAAATCGGGATTGTAGTTGGAAAAAACCCCCCAGAGCACAAAAACGGCATAGGGCAGACAGAAGGTCAGGTGGACCGCCACCACCCCGATAAAGGACTCCGCCAGGTCGAGTCGGATGAACCACAGGTGCAGCCCCATGGCCACGCTCAGGGGCGGCACGATGATCGGCAAGGTGAGGAGTACGGAGATGGCGTCCTTGCCGCGAAAACTGTAGAGCCCCAGCGCGCGGGCGGCCGGCAGGGCCACAAGCACGGCGACAACCGCCGTTACGAAGGCCACGGCCACGCTCTGCCAGAGGGCGGTAATCACCTGGCCGCCCGCCGTCGTAACGACATACGACCAGGCCCGCAGCCCCCAGGCCTGGGGCCAGAGACCGGGAAAAAACCAGCGATCGGCCAGGGACCAGATCACCAGGGTGGCAAACGGCAGGCCCACGGCCGCCAGCACGGTCAATGCCACCAGCACGGCTTTCGGGCGGCTCATAATACGATCCCCCGCTTACGGGCGCGACGGGTGAGGGCCTGGGCCGTCACCACGGCCATCGCCACCACCGCGGCAATCACGATACCGGTGGCGATGCCTTCGGGCCGCGCCATGAGGTCGATGTCACTGTAGTGTTTATAGGCCCAGACCGGCAGGGTCATGGGGTAAGTGCGCCCCAGAAGAAAAGGCACCTCGAAGGCCCCGAAGGTATAGGCGAACACGATGAGCGAGGCGGCTCCCAGGGCCGGGAAGATGGTCGGCAGGGTAATATGCCGGAACCGCTGCCAGGCATCGGCCTTGAGGGTGCGGCCCACATCGATCAGCTCCCCGCCCGCATTCTGCAGGACCGCCAGCAGCATCAGGGTGATGAATGGAATCTCTTTCCAGACGTAGGTCAGAATGATGCCGATGGCCCAGCGGTCGTTGACCAGGAGCGGGAACTCCGAAGCGGTCTCGATCAGCCCGGCCGCCACCGCCAGACGCGCCAGCAGCCCGGCCGGTGACAGCATGAATATAACGGCCACGGCAATCACCAGGTGCGGCACCGTCAGGGGAATTTGAAACACGAAATGGACCAGACGCCAGCGGGCGGCCATCCGGTTGAGCGCCAGGGCGGCGACCACGCTCAGCCCGGCCGCCAGCAGCGTGGAAACGGCGGCCACATACAGGGTCAATCCAAAACTCTGTATGAAATCAGGATCGGTCAGGACGCGACCGAAATGCATGCCGCTGAGCCTTTCCAGCCCAGCGCCGGGAAGATGGCCCAGCGCCTGTAGAACACCCAGCAGCAGGCCGCCGCCGAAGAGCATCACCACGACCACCAGGGCCGGCAGCAGCATCAGGGCAAGGTGCGTCGGCCCCGGTCCCCTGCGGGTGCGGGCATCTATGCCGGCATCCGGACGGGCCATGCTCAGCGCCCCTTCAGGACGTGCTGCTCCCACCCCTTTTCCAGATGAATCAGGATCTCGGAAGGCGGTTCCGGCAGCTGGTGGGCCTGCAGTTCAGCATCCGACAGGGTGGCCGGCCCCCGCGGCAGGGATTGAAAGCGCGTCTGCCATTCGGGTGGCAGCCGGCTGGTATCGATGGCCGGAAAGTCACCCCACACATCAGGATCGGCCTTTTTCAGCTGCGCTTCGGGCGAAAGCAGGAAATTGGCCACGACCATGGCCCCGGCGCTGTCCGCGGCATTGAAGGGAATGGCCACGAAATGGGTATTGGCAATCGTCCCCTCGTCAAAGACGTAGGTGCGCACCGTATCCGGAAACAGCCCGTCGAGAATCTGCCGGGAAGCTTCGGCCTGATGGTAGGAGAAAGCGAAGTCGATTTCGCCGTCCGCAAACAGGGTGTTCATCCGCACCGGCGACTCGGGATAGGTCTTGCCGCCACGCCACAGGTGCGGGGCCAATTCGCGCAGAACACCGTAGGTGCGGTCGGCCGCCGTCTGGAGATCGCCGCGGCTGTAGCCGCCCTGCCAGCGGAGGACATTACCGTTGAGGTGATAGAAGACATGCCGCACAAAAACGGATCCGGTGAAGTCCGGCGGGGCCGGATAGGCAAAACGCCCCGGATTACGGCGGATCCATTCCAGCAGGGCGCCCACGCTGCGGGGCGGATCGGCAATACGGGCCTGGTCATAGATCATCACGACCTGGGCGCTGCCCCAGGGGGATTCCAGCCCCTCGACCGGTTCGCCGAAATCATTGGCCACCGAGGGCCGCCCCCAGTCGACATAGCGCTGATGGGGCAGCCGGTGGGCAAAAGGCCCGAAAAGAAGATCGTTCTTCTTGCAGGTCCGGAAGTTCTCGCCGTTGATCCACATCAAGTCGACAAGACCGCCGGTTGTCTTCCCGGCCTGTTTTTCGATCACCAGTTTACCGACGACTTCGGCGATATCCTTTACCGGTCCCTGGCGCAGCTCGATACCGTAGAGCGATTTCACACGCGGGGCCACATAGCCGTTGACATAGGCATTGACCGCCGGAGAGCCGCCCCACATGAACCAGTCCACGGTCTGGCCGCGGGCCTGCTGCAGAACTTCTTCCCAGGAGGCTTCAGCCGCCAGACTGGCGGAAACCATGGTCAGCAGAAGAAAAAACACGAGCAGGACGCCGGGCAGACAGTGTTTAGAGCGGCGATGGTGAACCATTGATTATCCTCCGTGGTGCGCGCGAAGCAGATTTCAATAGGATTGAGGAGCAAGGGAGACCGGACCATGATCGGTGGTCGTTGTGATAGCTTGTCCCTGGCTTTATTGTCAAGATTTGATCTCATCGCAAGAGGACCGCAAAGGGGCGCGCTTCATTTTGCATTATGATTTCTACATTCGCCGCCGGTATCGCTATCGGAATCGGTATCGACGATGTTTTGCCCCTTTTCTTCTTCTTCGAGACCCGATGCCGATTCCGACCCCGATTCCGAGAAGCACCACCTGCGTCATCCAAGATGTCAGGTCTCCCCCCGCACCTTTTTGATGATCTTGGGGATAAAAAAAGAAAAAACAAAAAGGCCGATCGAGAAAAAGACCTTGAACGACACGAGCTGGGCCCAGTCCCCCGAAACCCAGACATCCTTGAGGGTGCCGATGAAGAAGGTAAAAATAAAGGTCCCCACCAGGATGCCCAGTCCGGTGCCCCAGAAGTAGTCGCCGAAGCGCACGCTGGTCAGGCCCATTCCGAAATTCATGGGGGTGAAAGGGAAGTAGACCAGGCGCAGGTACAGGACCGTGGCGAACCCGTTGCGCTGGATGGCCTGATCGTATTTCTGCAGTTTGTCCCCGATGAGTGATGCGGCGAAATCACGCCCCAGGGTGCGTCCGATCAGGAAAGCCAGGCTGGCCCCCAGCATGGCGCCGACCCAGACATAAACGAATCCCCAGTAGGCACCGAAAATGGCCGCCCCCAGGCCGGTGAGCAACGTTCCCGGGATAAACAGGCAGACACCGGCCGTATAGACCAGGATGAAGACCACCGGCGCCCAGAAACCGGCCGTATTCAGAAAGGCTTGCAGGGCCTCGGCGGTAAGATAATCTTTCACCGGCGAATAGCGCACCAGGACGATGGCCCCCACAATGAAAGCCAGAAACAGCAAGGCCTTAATAACGGCCTTGCGCCGATTGGGGGCGCTGGACTCGGTATTGGCATTCATGGCTGGTTTTTCCTCCCCGCTCGGCGTTTCAGAATCCGCAAGACCATAGCAAACCGGATCGAAAGTGGCCTGAGGCCAGTCTTCGCAGCGTACGTTCATCGCTCACTCCTCCATGCTGCAGTCTTGGAGGCATTTCGCCTGTTCGACCTCGCAGGCGCGTCCCTTGAGGTTGAAGAACAGCTTCAAGCCCTTCTTGATCTTTTCCGAAAAAATTTTGGGGGCAAAGAAATTGCCGGCCACCCGTTTGTTGATCTCACCGATCGTGGGATAGGGATGTACGGCCGCTGCCAGGGTTGACAGCTTCACCCGGCCGTTGAAGATCGCCACCCATTCATTGAGCAGTTCCCCGGCATGGGGTCCCAGAATCTGCACCCCTAGTGGTTTCTCCTTGGCATCCAGGAGCATCTTCACCTGACCGCGGGGCTGGCCCTCGGCCAGGCTGCGATCATTGCTGCCAAAAGGCTCCGACCAGACCGTGTAGTCGATGCCGGCCAGCCGGGCCGTTTTTTCATTCATACCGATGCTCGCCAGCTCGGGATCGGTGTAGGTGCACCAGGGCAGGTGGGTATAGTCCGCCTTGCGCGGCAGCCGGAAGACGGCATTGCTGACGACGATGCCGCCCTCATAGCCGGCGGCGTGCGTAAACTGGTAGCCGCCGTTGATATCGCCGGCCGCATAGATGTGCTTGCGGCTGGTGCGCATACGTGCATCGACGTTGATGCCGTCGCGGGTGTATTCGACCCCGATGCCATCCAGACCCAGCCCGTCCACATTGGCGGTCCGGCCGATGGCCACCAGCAGGGCTTCGGCTTCAAGTTCCTGGATCTGTCCCTCGGTATCTTTGATGCCCACGATCTTGCGGCGGCCCGCCTCCCGCACGGACACCACGGCACTGTTCAGAAAGAAGGCGACACCCTCGGCCTGGAGTACGTCCATGACCGCATCAGCCATGTCCCTGTCCTCCTTGCCCAGGATCTGGGGGGCCATGTCGATCACCGTCACCGCCGTGCCAAACCGGGCAAATGCCTGGGCCATTTCGATCCCGATGGGGCCGCCGCCCAGCACGATCATCGAGGCCGGCAACCGGTCCATGTAGAAAATCTCACGGTTGGTCAGGTAGGCTGTCTGGTCCAGCCCGTCGATGGGGGGCACGATGGGGGAAGAACCCGTGGCAATCACCCATGATCGGGCCGACAGGGAGCGGCCGTCCAGATCGATCGCATGTTCGTCTTTGAAGCGGGCCTCGCCAAAACAAACTTTGACCCCCAGTCCACAGAAGCGTTCGACCGAATCGTGCACCTGGATCCGATCCACCACCGCCCGGACGCGGTCGGCCACCCGCCTGAAATCCACCGGCGGCAGGTCGACTTGCGGCAGTCCGTAGACCGCCGCATTTTTCATGTCGTGGTAGACATGGGCCGAACGGATCAGGGTCTTGCTGGGCACACAACCGAAATGCAGGCAGTCCCCCCCCAGGGCCGGTTCTTTTTCCACCAGCAGCGTCCTGGCGCCCAGCTGCGCCGCACCGGAGGCTACCGTCAGCCCGGCAGCACCACCACCGATGACGCCGATGTCGTAATCGAAGCTGCCCATGAATGTCTCCTTTTATTGGGTACCGTACCAGTGCAACCGGACGCGGCGCTGACCCACCCGCACCTAACGCCCGTTCAGGGACCAGTCATAATCGAGATAATCGACTTTCAACCGGGAGCGCTGCTGCGCCAGGTGCGTCTTGGGATCGCCCTGGGCATAGTAGAGAAAATAGGTCACCGGATTGTCGTTCAAGTCCTCTCCGTACCAGTCGAAGATCTTGCTGGGATACAGGGTTTGGGCGTCCAGCCGGTAGCGGTCGGGATCATTGATAAAACGCCGGGGGGCATCATTTAACTGGTCTTCAAGGGTGCGGCCCTCAAATGGCTCATGAAAGAGGGGCGGGCAGCCCTTGGAGGCGCAATTGACGGCAAAATGAATGCGGGGATCCCTGTATTGAGCCCTGAGGGTATCATGCTCGATCTCGTCCAGGGTCATCATCCGCCCCTCGCGCTTGACGAAGCGTTTCTTCCAGGTGCTTCGCAGGAGAGATCCCGTCTCTATGATCGTTTCTATACCGGGATAGTGCCTGCGGATCAACTTGATGGTCCAGGCATTATAGTCATTGGCATAGAAAGCAAAACGATCGGCAGGGTTGCGCGCGGCCGGATCCACCGCGGCCGGCAGTTCCAGGTAACGATCAAGCTCGGCTTCGGTCGATTGATATCCCTTGGCGTCCACCACCCCGCCGGCAACGTGCTGATCTGGCAGGCGGGCGTAGATTTTATTGTCGACCACGGCGGCGGCGGTATTGGCCGCCCCGATCAGGAGCATGACGACAGCGAGTGCCGACGGATAAAATTTGGCCACACCAAGCAAAGATTTCATATAATGTCCCCCGGAACAAAATCGCCGTGCGTGAACGCTCTATAGGGGCGACGGACGGACTTAGAGCCAACAGTAATCAGGGGCGTGTTAAGTTCGAGCGCCAACCGGCCGAGGCATTGAAAATTGGTCGGCAGGTGGTCGCAAACTTTACAGTTGCGACCGACGAAATCATTAACCGCATGAAATTAATACCGTTTCACGGAAATACCACCCCGGGTGGCCCGGGCGCCCCAGGAGGAACGCGGACGTCGGCGCCAGGATTGGGATGCGCCTCCCGAGGATAGGCCACAAGATTGCAATTTCAGGTCATTTTGCATATCGTACCTTAGATTTAAACTGCGGACCGGGATGCGAAATGAAAAAATTTCTGGCGGAACACCCCTACACCGTGACCAGCGGCGTCTTCATCGTTCTGATAGCCTTCGGTTTTCTGTTTCTGGACTGGCGCCGGGATGAATACGCCTTCGCCCTGCTGCTTTATTTCATCGTCACCCTGGGTATTCGCCTGGACGATATTTCCCGCCAGATCGGCATCGGACACAACCACCCGGCCACACTGGCCGAAAAAAACGACCGGATCATCAACCTGATGCAGCAGATCCAGCGGAACCTGAACGAAACCAACGCCCGACTGGCCGACATTCAAGCGGCCATCGACAACCGGGAGGACACCTGACCCCCGGCCGCATCCACTGGCCAGCCATGGGCCCGCGGTGCGGACGCGTTGGGGGTTCAGGCGCCATCGCCTGACAGCCAAAGGTCAGCCCAGCATGCACCTTGAAAAGGTCCATACCCTTCTGGGCCAGAAAAACATCGCCGGTTCACCGGCGGAGCTCGAAGTCCTGTGCACCCGGATAGGCGATCTGGTGAGGCTGAACGGAGAAGCCTGGGTGACGGCCAACCGCGAGCGCCTGCTGCGCGAGTGGGAAACCATTGTGAATATGAAAATGATCCGCTGATAACGGCCGGGAAGGCCTGATATCCCTCCGGGTTCGCCTTCAGGACGCCCCATCACCGCCGCCCCTTTTGACCTTCCCATACCGCTCCAAATGCCTGCGTTAGACACCTTCTTGACTTTTTGGCACCAAACCATAAAATGTCGGATTCGTTCACCCGCGAACCCATTGCCTCACCCTGGCGATCCAACCAGGCAAAAAGGAGAACGGAATGATCCAGGTCGAAGACCTAACCAAATTTTATAATGATTTATGCGCTGTGGACCATATCAGCCTGGAGATCCCCAAAGGCGAGATCATGGGCCTGCTGGGTCCCAACGGTGCCGGCAAGACCACGACCCTCAGGATGCTGACGGGCTATTTCAAGCCCACTTCGGGCCGGATCCGCATCAAGGATCACGACGTCGACGAACAACCCGTGGCCGTCAAGGGTCTGATCGGCTACCTGCCCGAGTCGGCCCCCCTCTATCCCGGTATGCTGGTTTACGACTATCTGAGCTACATCGCCGACATCCGCGGCCTGCGGGGCGAAGCCAAAATCGCCCGCATCCGCGACCTGGTGGACCACTGCGGGCTGCACGATATCATGCACAAGACCATCGGCGAGCTCTCCAAGGGGCTCAAGCAGCGGGTGGGACTGGCCCACGCCATGATGAGCGATCCCGAAATCCTGATCCTGGACGAGCCGACCTCCGGCCTCGACCCCAACCAGATCGTTGAAATCCGCGATATCATCCGGGCCATCGGCCAGGAAAAAACCGTTATCCTTTCCACCCATATCCTGAGCGAGGCGGAGGCCACCTGCGACCGCATCGTGATTATCAACAAGGGCCGTATCGTGGCCGACGATCGTACCGCCAATCTCAAAAACGCCACGGGCGGCATGCGGCAGATCAGCCTCGGTCTGCAGAATGCCACCGAAGCCGATACCCTGCAGACCCTGGGAACACTTGAAGGGGTGGCGGATGTAACCGCCCGGCCGAACGCCGACGACGGTGTCCTCGATGTCACCCTGACATGCCGCAGCGGAAGTGACCCGCGGGCCGCGATCTACGCCGCTGTCAAGGCGACGGACTGGATCCTGCTCGAATTTGTCCAGCACGCCCGCGATCTCGAGTCGATCTTCCGTGAACTGACCAAGGAGAACTGATATGCAGCAGGTTGTCTTTATCCTTAAAAAAGAACTCCAGGACTTTTTCATATCCCCTATCGCCTATATCGTCATGACCGTGTTTCTGCTGGTCACCGGCTGGCTTTTCTTCTCGGCCTTCTTCGTATTCGACCAGGCCGACATGCGCAATTTCTTCAACCTGCTGCCCATGACCTTCGCCTTCGTCATCCCGGCCATCACCATGCGGCTGTTTGCCGAAGAAATGAGCACGGGCTCCTATGAAACCCTACTGACCCTGCCGGTCACCTTCCGCGACATCATCCTGGGTAAATATCTGGCCGGCCTCGCCCTGGTAGCGGCCCTGCTTTTGCCGACGCTTTCCTATCCGCTATTCATCAGCTTCATGGGGGAGCTGGACTGGGGACCGGTCATCGGGGGCTATATCGGGGCGCTCTTCATGGGGGCGGCCTTCACCGGCGTGGGCCTCTTCGCCTCGGCCCTGACACGCAATCAGATCATCGCCTTCATTACCGGAGCGGTCATCTGCTTTGCGCTCACGGTCATCGAGCGCATGCTCTTCTTCGTGCCCGGCGCACTGCTCAAAATCGTGAGCCAGCTCGGGGCCAGTCTGCACTTCCAGAACATCGCCCGGGGCATCATCGATTCGCGCGACCTGATCTATTTTGTGAGCGTCGCCTTTCTGGGGTTGTATGCATCCCATCTCGTAATGCAGGAGAAAAAATAAGGAGCTGGCATGGCGGTCCGTCGATCCGAAAAATATTTCAAATTCTTGATTTACCTGGTGGTGGTGGTGCTCATCAACATCGCCGGGCAGACGCTGTTTTTCCGCTGGGATCTGACCGGCAACAAAATCTATTCACTCTCGGAGACCAGCCAGGAGGTGGTCGCCACCCTTCAGGAGCCCCTGACCATCAAGGTCTTCTTCACCAACAATCTGCCGGCCCCCCACAACAACACCGAACGCTATCTGCGCGATCTGCTCGAGGAGTATGCGCTTCACGCCAACCGCAATTTCAACTTCAGCTTCTTCGACGTCAGCCCCCAGGAGGGCAATATCGGCGTTCAGGCCGGCGTCAACCAGCAGATGGCCGACGACTATGGCATCAACCCCGTCCAGATCCAGGCGATCGAAGAAGACGAAATCAAATTCAAGCGGGCCTACATGGGGCTGGTAATCATCCACGGCGACGTGCTCGAGCGCATCCCGACCATCACCTCCACCGACGGGCTCGAATACAAGCTGACCACCGCAATCCAGAAACTCAACAACAAAACCAGCGCCCTGTTGAACCTGGAGGAAACCATCAAAATCCGGCTCTATCTGTCCTCATCACTCGACAAGGTCGCCACCTATATGGGCCTCGATGAACTGCCCACGTTTGCCCAGCGTCTGGAGCAGATCGTGGGGCCGCTGAACCAGCAGGTATACGGCAAGCTGGACTATGCCCGCGTCGACCCGAGCACGGACCCGCAGGGGGCCGAGGCCGCACGGGCCGCCAAGATCATGCAGGTCAACTGGCCTGACCTCCCCCAGGCCAACATCCCCGCCGGCAATGGCATGATCGGTCTTACCATGTCATACGGGGAGAAAAGCATCACCACCCCGCTCCTGAGTGTCTTCCGGCTGCCGATTGTCGGCACCCAGTACCAGATGACACCGGTGGAGGACATGGAAAACATTATCAACGAAAATATCGAAGCGCTGGTGGATATCAACGAAAATATCGGCTACCTCGTGAGCCACGGCACCCACATTCTCAGCGCCGGCGCCCCCATGGGGATGGGGGGACAGGCGCGCAGTCCGCTGGGCACCTTCATGGGTCTGCTGGCCGACAGCTACTCCATCAAGCGCATCGATCTCAAGGAAGACCCCATCCCGGCCAGCTTGAAAGTTCTGATCATCGCGCGCCCCACCGAGCTTTTTACGGATTACGACCTGTTTCAGATCGACCAGGCCCTCATGCGCGGCACCCGCCTGGTCCTTTTCCTGGACGCGGTCGGCGACAGCACACCGCCGGGGCAGCCGGTAATGCGCCAGCAGCCGCAGTTTGCGCCCATCCAAACCGGGCTGGAAAAACTGCTGGCCAGCTATGGCATCAAGATCAG
>JASJCD010000144.1 GCA_030066135.1 Desulfobacterales bacterium
CCCTCAAGGCCGCGATGGCGGCTGAAGTCAAGCGCGTGCTTGGATTCAGCGAATTTATCGGTCGCCATGCGGTACAGTTTCCCGAATGGGTGGTCACACTGCTTGAGCGCGGCGATCTGGACCGCCCCCGCGACCGGGCTGCCTATCAACAGCGCCTGGATCGCCTTATGTCCACCGGGAGTGATGCCACGGCTGAATTGCCGGCCGTCCTGCGGCGGTTCCGCAAGGACGAAATGCTGCGCATCGCCTGGCGCGATCTCTCCGGCCGGGCCCCCCTCGACGAAATCCTGAGCGAGTTGTCCCACCTGGCCGATGTCTGCATCGTCAAAGCCCTTGGCCTGCTGCACGCCGATTTGGCCCGGCATTACGGGCAGCCTTCAGGGCCCGACGGCCGCCCGCTGCAGATGGTGGTGGTCGGCATGGGCAAGCTCGGGGCCCGGGAGCTCAATTTCTCTTCGGACGTCGATCTGATTTTCGCCTTTGCCCAACGCGGCCAGACCGTCGGGACCGAGCGCCCCATAACCAATGACGACTTTTTCACCCGTCTGGCCCGGCAGCTCATCCAGACCCTGGGCCAGGTCCGCGCCGACGGCTTCGTATTTCGGGTGGACACCGGATTGCGCCCTTTCGGCGAAGGCGGTCCGCTGGTTATGAGCTTCAACGCCATGGAGACCTATTATCAGAGCCAAGGCCGCGAGTGGGAGCGCTATGCCTGGATCAAAGCCCGTGTGGTGGCCGGTGACGACAGCGATGGGCGCGACCTGCTGGCCCTGATGCGCCCTTTTGTCTATCGCCGCTACCTGGACTACGGCGTTTTCGAGTCGCTGCGCGAGATGAAAACCAAAATCGCCCTGGAAGTGCGCCGCAAGGGCATGGACCATGACATCAAGCTCGGGGCGGGCGGTATACGCGAAGTCGAGTTCTTCGTCCAGTTCTTCCAGCTGATTCGCGGCGGCGTGGTGCCGGCCCTGCAGGAACGCCGGCTGCTGGCGGTTTTAAAACACCTCGAACGCAACGGCTATATCGACGCTGATATTTGCGCCCATCTTACCGCCGCCTATATTTTCCTGCGCCGGGTCGAACACCGTCTTCAGGCCTTTGCCGACCAGCAGACCCACCGGCTGCCCGCCGAGAAGCTCGAGAGGGAGCGCCTGGCCCGGGCCATGGGGTTCGAGGCGCAGGGCGCCTTTGAAAATACGCTGCAGCAGCACCGGGATTGGGTGCACCGGCAGTTTGCCACCCTGCTGGAAGGCGAGGCGCCGCAGGAACCGGGCGAGGACGAGAAAGACGCGGCGCTCGAAATGTTCGCGGGCATATGGCAGGAGGCCGTGGATGCCGATCGGACCGACGTGCTGCTGCAACGGGCCGGATTCGAAAAACCCGCCGCCATTCTGTCCAGCCTGGCCTATCTGCGCAAACAGGTTCAGCGCGCCAAAATAAGTGCCGAGGGCCGCCGCCGTCTCGATCGACTGGTGCCGCAAATGCTGCAGGCCGCTGCTCAGGCCGAGGCACCCGATCAGACCGTTGCACGCATTGTCGATATTCTGACCAGCATCGGCAGGCGGGCAACCTATCTGGCCCTGCTGGCTGAAAATCCCCCTGTGCTGCGCCATCTCGTTCGGCTGGCCGGCGCCAGTCATTTCATCGCTGCCCTGATTGCACGCCGGCCGGTGCTGCTCGATGAACTCCTTGACCCGCGAACCCTCTACGCGCCGCCGGGAAAAGACGAACTCGCCGCCGAACTGCACACCCTGGTAGCCAAAACGCCGCCGGACGATCTCGAATTTCTGATCGAATCCATTTGCATTTTCAGGCAGGTCAACACCCTGCGGGTGGCCGCGGCCGACGTCACCGGGGTGCTGCCGCTCATGCGGGTCAGTGATCACCTCTCAGACCTGGCCGAGGTCGTCCTTCAAGCGGTCGTCGGCATGGCCTGGACCCATTTGGTGGCCCGCCATGGCCGCCCCTCCGGGCAATTGGGCGACGCGCCCTTTGATTCTTTCGGCGTGGTGGCCTATGGCAAACTGGGCGGCTTTGAGCTGGGCTACGGCTCCGATCTCGATCTTGTCTTTCTGCATACCGCCGATCAGGGCTACACCGCGGACGGACCGCAGCCCATCGACAACCGCCAATTCTATTCACGACTGGGCCAGCGCGTCATCCATATCCTCACCACCCACACCCGCGCCGGCCGGATCTACGAAACGGATATGCGCCTGCGCCCCAGCGGCAGCTCCGGTCCCCTGGTCAGCCACGTGGACGCCTACGCCAAGTACTTGCGTGACGAAGCCTGGACCTGGGAGCATCAGGCTTTGATCCGGGCCCGCATCGTCTGCGGAAATGAAGCGCTAGGCCGCCGGTTCGAACGGATTCGCCGCGAGGTTCTGGCGCAACCCCGCGACCGCGTTCGCCTGCAGGCCGAAATCGCCGAGATGCGCGAAAAACTGAGACAGGAGCAGAATTCTAAACAAATCGATGAATTTGATCTCAAGCAGGGCCGCGGCGGCATCGTCGATATTGAGTTCCTGGTGCAGTATCTGATTCTGGCCCGGTCGCATCGGTTTCCCGCCCTGACCGAATGGACCGACAATGTGCGCCTCCTGGTCTCCCTGATCGACAGCGGCCTGCTGGAGCCCGAAACCGCCTATTTCCTGCGCGAGGCCTACCTGATCTTCCGGGCGGCGGCCCATCGCCTCAGCCTTCAGAATCAGCCGGCCCGCGTTGCGGCGACGCGATTCAAGACCCCACGCCGTCGGGTTGAAAAATTCTGGCGGCACTTCCTCATCCCCTGAAACACAGCGCCAGATCAACAAAAACGTAGGCCTCAAGGCAATACTATACAGTTATGTATTAAATTAAGACATATTACACATAACTGTAATAAAAATGCGCATTGAATCTACCAGCTCGCCTGCATTTAGCCTCTTTTACTATAATAATATCAGATATTTATTTAGTAATTACCCCCTGGTGGCACACCCTTTGCGATACGATTCCGCGAACTTGATCCCGAGAATTACATTCACAACGCTGCATCGCAATCGAAACGGAAAGGACCGCAACCATGAAGAAAATCGAAGCCATCATCAAGCCCTTCAAGCTGGATGATGTCAAAATCGCGCTGAATGAGATTGGCGTCAAAGGCATGACCATCAGTGAAGTCAAGGGCTTCGGCCGCCAGAAAGGTCACAAGGAAACCTATCGGGGTGCCGAATATCAGGTGGATTTCGTTCCCAAGGTCAAAATCGATCTCGTCGTCGATGCCGAATTGAGCGACCAGGTGGTGCAGACCATCCAGGAGAATGCATCTTCGGGCCAAATCGGCGACGGTAAGATTTTCGTGCTCCCTGTGGGCGAGGCCATGCGGATACGAACCGGCGAAACCGGCAAGGAAGCGATTTGACGATACGCGGTTGGAGGCCGCAGCCCATCGGCCTTCACCTGAAAAGCAAGGAGATCATACGTGAAAACAATTTTTCTAGCACTGGCAACCACCGGCCTGTGGGCGGGCAGCGCCTGGGCCGGCGATGAGGCCCCCACGGCCCTGAGCAACCACGAGGCCATCGAACTGGTCCAGACCCATGCCAACTACCTCTGGACCCTGATTGCCGCGGCCCTGGTTTTTTTCATGCAGGCCGGCTTCGCCATGGTGGAGGCCGGTTTCACCCGTGCCAAAAACGCCGTCAATATCCTCATGAAAAACCTGATGGATTTCTCCATGGGCTCGCTGATCTACTGGGCCATCGGTTTCGGTCTGATGTTCGGGGCCTCGGCCACGGGCTGGTTCGGCACGTCGAGTTTTTTCCTGGCCGACTTCTCTCCGGACGGCGATCCCTGGGTGCTGGCCTTCTGGATGTTCCAGGTGGTGTTCGCCGCCACGGCCGCCACCATCGTTTCCGGCGCCATGGCCGAGCGCACCAAATTCACGGGCTACCTGCTCTACAGCATCTTTGTGTGCGGCCTGATCTACCCTATTTTCGGCAGCTGGGCTTGGGGCAGTCTCTACAAGGGCAGCGGCTGGCTCGAGGGTCTGGGCTTTATTGATTTTGCCGGCTCCACCGTGGTTCATTCGGTGGGCGGCTGGGCAGCCCTGGCAGGCGCCATCGTACTGGGCCCCCGTTTGGGCAAATACCAGTCCGACGGCAGCATCCGGCCGATCCCCGGGCACAATATGCCCCTGGCGGCCCTGGGCGTCTTTATCCTCTGGTTGGGCTGGTTCGGTTTCAATCCCGGCTCGACGACCACGGCCGATAAAAGCATCGCCATGATCTTCGTGAACACCAACCTCGCCGCTGCCACGGGTGCGGTTTTCGCCCTGCTGGCCTCATGGTTCAAATTCGGCAAACCGGAAGTCAGCATGAGTCTGAACGGGGCGTTGGCCGGGCTGGTGGGCATTACCGCCGGCTGCGCCAATGTCAGTCCGCTCAGCGCGGTGATTATCGGCGCCGTGGCCGGTGTTCTCGTGGTCTTCTCGGTTCTGCTGCTGGACAAGATCAAAATCGACGATCCGGTCGGGGCGGTATCCGTTCACGGCGTCTGCGGCGCCTGGGGCACCCTGGCAGCCGGCATCTTCAATATCGGCGGCACCTCGGCCCAGATCATCGGTGTTCAGCTGTTGGGCATCGGGGCCTGCTTTGTGTGGACCTTCGTGACCGCCCTGATCATGTTCAAACTGATCGACAAAACCGTTGGGTTGCGTGTATCCCCCGAAGAAGAAACCGAAGGTTTGGATTCGATGGAGCACGCCGGCAACGCCTATCCGGATTTCGAGGTCTCGGCCATCTGACGACCATCGCTGGGGAGGCGGGCGGCTGAAGCCCCCGACCCGTCTCCAAATCCTCCCTCCCCTCGCGGGCACCCATAGCCGGGTGCCCGCCCTTTTTTTGGGGCCCGGCCGCGGTTTGCAGTTGACATTCTGGTGATGATGGCGGAATAGACGCTTTTATGGAAAAGCTGATTATTACCGCCGCCTTAACCGGCAACGTGCCCACACGTGAAATGACGCCCCATGTGCCGCTGACACCGGCCGAGATTGCCGCCGATGTGCGCCGCTGCGCCGAGGCGGGCGCCAGCCTCGTGCACATCCACGCCCGCGATGCGGAGGGCCGGCCCACCCTCGATACGGCCGTTTTCAAGGAAACCGTACGACGTATCAAAAACGAGACCCCGGAAGTCATCATTCAGCTGTCCACCGGCGCCCGCGCCGGCCGGGACTGGGAGGCCCGCGCCAATCCGGTGCACCTGCTGCCCGAAATGGCCTCTTTCACCACCGGCTCCAACAATCTTCCCGGCATCGTCTACGAAAATGCGCCCGATTTTCTGCTTTTTCTGGCGGGCGTTTTTAAAGCCACGGGCGTCAAACCCGAAATCGAGGTGTTCGAAGCGGGCATGATCAGCAATGCGCTTTTCCTGCAGAAGAAAGAACTTTTAGCCCCGCCCCTGCACTTTGATTTCGTCCTCGGGGCCCCGGGCGCCATGCCCGCAACGGTCCGCAATCTGGTCTTTCTGGCCGACACCCTTCCACCGGGTTCTACCTGGACGGTGGCCGGCATCGGCCCGGCTGAAATCCCCCTGGCCACGGCGGCCATTGCCATGGGCGGCCATGTACGGGTGGGCATCGAAGACAATCTGCTTCTCCCCGACGGTACCTTGGCGACCAATGCCGAATTGGTGGCGACGGTGGCCACCATTGCCCACACGATGGGGCGCGAAGTCGCTTCCCCGGCGGAAGCCCGGCAGATCCTCTCACTGGATCCGGAATACAAGGATCGGATTTTAAAGCAGATCGATTGACCGTCTGCGGCCCGGAGGGGGCGGTGCAGGCGAAAATGAACGGGGCGATCCAAAATGGCCTACTCTCCGCCACTACAAATTTGTAATGTTCCCCGAAGATCCCTCGCCGCTGCGGCGCCGCTTGTCCTGTCGGCGAAGCGCGTCTATCTCGTATTCATCTTTCACGCCGCACACCAAGAAAAGGGAGGCCAGCATCCCCATGGAAGCCTGTGACCACGTCTTCTATCGCAATCTCCGAAAGGTTTATCCGGTGGCCGACCGGGCCGAGGGCGTCTATATCTGGGATACCGAGGGCCATCGCTACATCGACGGCTCCGGCGGCGCCTGCGTTGTCAGCATCGGCCATTGCGTACCTGAAATTCTGGAGGCCATGGAAACCCAGTTCAAGCGGGTCCCCTTCGTTCACAGCAGCCATTTCACCAACCCGGCCGCCTGTGAACTGGGCACCCTGCTTCACGCGATGGCCCCGGATAAATCATTGAACCGCACCTATTTCCTGTCGGGCGGGTCCGAGGCCGTGGAATCGGCCGTCAAACTCGTGCGCCAGTACTGGCGTGAGGCCGGCCGGCCCGATAAGTACAAGGTGATTTCACGCTGGTCGAGTTTTCACGGCAACACCACCGGCGCCCTGGCCCTGGGCGGTCACACCGCCCGCCGCAGCCACTACCTGCCCATTTTCCAGCACACCCCGCACATCGAACCGGCCTACTGCTACCGCTGCGGGTTCAAGGAAACGCCGGATACCTGCGATCTGCAATGCGCCGACGAGCTCGAACGCTGCATCAAGCACGAAGACCCCGAGTCGGTGGGGGCGTTTATCGCCGAACCGGTGGTGGGGGCCACGGCCGGGGCGGTCGTCCCCAAGGACGGCTACTGGCAGCGCATCCGACAAATTTGTGATGAATACGAGATCAAGCTCATCGCCGATGAGGTCATGACCGGTATCGGCCGCTGTGGCCACAACTTCGGGATCGAACACTGGGGGGTCGTGCCCGACCTGATCGTCATGGCCAAGGGCTTGAGTTCCGGCTATACCCCGCTGGGGGCTGTCATGGTCAGGGAAGAAATCCATGCGACCATCAAAAACGGGTCTGGGGTCTTTGTCCATGGCCACACCTATGGGCAAAACCCCCTCTCGACCGCTATCGGCGCGGCCGTGCTGCGCTACATCCAGGCCCATGGTCTGGTCGAACGCTCCCACCGGATGGGCATCCACCTGATGGAAAAGCTTGCCACCCTCGAGACCTTAGAGATCGTGGGCGACATCCGCGGGATGGGCCTGTTTGCCGGGATTGAACTTGTGCGGGACAAAACCAGTCGCGCCTGGTTCGAACGCGACCTCAAGGTCAACATGCAGGTGGCCAACGAGGCGTTCAAACGGGGCCTGATCACCTACCCCGGCAACGGCGGCGTCGACGGTATTCACGGAGACCATATTCTCCTGGCCCCCCCGTTTACGATCTCCGCAGAGCAGATCGATGAAATGGTGGACATCCTCGGGGAGGCCATTACGGCCGTTGCCCGAACCCTCTAACCGACCTTCCGCCCGCATGAGGCCCGTCACCCCGCCGGGGGCTGGGCGCCTCCGGATGCCCCTGCCGGCGGCCGACGCAAGCTTGCAACACCAACCGTTTTAAAAACTTATATTTCAATTATGTAATAAAATTTGCGAAGATTATTTCAAATTTGTAATCTATTACACCTTTTTCTTTCACGCCACTTTTGCTTATAAAATACTAATAATATTATATTTATGCCTTCTGAATCGGAATGGCATAACACTTGCTGAAAGAATCGCGTACGCCAATTTATGCCAACGAATCGAACCGGACCATGCCCAAAACCAGCACCAGCGCCGCCGAAGAACTTCATCGCCATCGAAATCGCCTGTTGGGCGCGTTCCCCAAGGGGAAAGTGCCGGATTTCATGCTCCAACATTCGCGCCTGCTGGATGAATACTTCCGCAACAGTTTTGAAACCAGCCTCATCGGCCCGCGCATGGACATCACGCGCAACCCCTACGTCATCATTGCCCAGGGAGGCTATGGCCGCGACGACCAGTGTGTCCACTCCGACGTTGATCTTTTGATCCTGTTCGAAAAACGGGTGCCGGAAAAAGCCGAGGCCCTGATTCGCGAGATTGTCTATCCCCTGTGGGATCTGGGGCTCGAGGTGGGACATGCCACGCGATCGCTCAAAGAATGCCTGTCGCTGGCCGCCAAGGATTTTGAAATCCTGACACCGCTGCTTGACGCCCGATTCGTCTGCGGGATGAGCAGACTCTACTCGACCTTGATGCAAATGCTAAGGGACAAGGTCATCAAACGCCGTGCCCGCAAAGTGATCGACTGGCTGGTGGAAACCAACCAGGCACGCCATATCCGCTTTGGGGATTCGGCCTATCTGCTGGAACCCAACCTGAAGGAAGGGCAGGGGGGGCTTCGCGACTACCACACCATGCTGTGGATCGCCCGCATCAAGTTCAACCTCAAGCACCCGCGCGACTTCGAATACCTGGGCCATCTTTCCCATGAGGAATACCAGCAGCTCGTGGATGCGCTGCGGTTCATTTTCAATGTTCGCAACCGGCTGCATCTCCTGAGCAAGCGCAAGAACGACCAGCTGCATTTCGAGAGCCAGATCAGCCTGGCCCGGTCCCTGGGCTACCGCAAAGCGAACGGACAGCAGCCCGTGGAGCAGTTCCTCGGCGAGCTGCACGAACAGATGGAGTTCATCAAACAGCAGCACCTCATCTTCCTTTTCGAGCAGGGTTACGAAAAAAAATCACGGCGCTACAAACGCCGGGCCAAAGTTGCCAAAATTGAAGGCATTGTCGTCAAGGGTGACGCCCTGACCTTCAGCGCCTCACACCTGGTCAAAACCAATCCGCATCTGCTGATCCAGATCTTCGCGGAAAGCGCGCGTTTGAAACTGCCCCTGGATGTCGAGGCCCGCCGTGTGGTGCGCGAATTCGGCTATCTTTTCGATGCCCACATGCGCGCAGAGCCGGGCGTCGTCAAAACATTTGAAAAAATCCTGCTGACCTCGGCCCCGACCTTCAACGTGTTGAACGCCATGCTGCACACCGGTCTGTTGGCGCGGTTTCTGCCGGCCTTCAAAATGGTCATCAACCGCATCCAGTACGACGAATACCACATCTACCCGGTGGGGCGGCATCTGCTGCGCACCGTCATGCTGCTCAAGCAGATCAAGGATCTGGAAAACGGCAACGGCGATCCCTTGGCAGCCGAATTGTGGACCGAGGTCAAATCCAAGAAACTGCTGCTCTGGGGCGCGCTGCTGCACGACATCGGCAAGGGCCAGCCGGGCAAGAATCACTCGGCCCGGGGTGAAGCGCTTATCCCGGAGATTCTGGGGGAGAAAGGCTACCCACCGGAAGACATCGAAACGGTGGCCTTTCTGGTGCGCGAGCACCTTCTGCTGGCCAAAACCGCCGCCCGGCGGGACATCAACGACGAAGAGACGGCGCTTTATTGCGCCCGGCGCATCAACGACGTGGAACGGCTGCGCATGCTCTACCTGTTGACGGTAGCGGACTCGATGGCCACCGGCCCCAAGGCCTGGAACAGCTGGACCGCAACCCTCCTGCGGGATCTCTTTTTCAAAATTTTGAACGTGCTTGAAAACGGCGAGCTGGCCACCCAGGAAGCCATCGCCCTCATGGCCCGCAAGCACGATGAACTGCTGGCAACGATCAAGCCCAAAAAACGCCACAAAGAACTCGAGGCCTTGTTCGGGGCGATGTCACCCCGCTACCTTTTAAACGTTCCGGTGGAAAACATCCGCGCCCATGTGGCGCTTTTTCAGCGCCTGGAGGGTGAACGCTTCGTGTGGGAAATCGAACCGGCCATGGACTCCGATACCCGCATCGTGACCGTATGCGCCAAGGACCAGCCGGGCCTTTTCTCCCGGATTGCCGGCGTGTTCACCCTCAACCGCATCAATATTCTCGATGCCCAGGTCTTTACCTGGCGCAACAACACGGCGCTCGACATCTTCAAGGTCCAGCCGCCGCCCGACCCGATATTCGAGGATGAGAAATGGGAAAAGGCGCGCCAGGATCTGGCCCAGACACTGGAAGACCGCCTGGATCTCGAAAAACGCCTGGCGACCGACGGCGACAGAAGGCACAATACGCGCCCCCCGGCCATGGCGCGGCCGGTGCGCGTTGAAATCGATAACACCACTTCCAGCTTTTTCACCATTGTCGAAGTCTTTGCCGATGATTTTCCGGGGCTCCTCTTCCGGATCACCAATGCATTGTTTCAATGCCGGCTGGATGTGTGGGTGGCTAAAATCGCCACCAATGTGGACCAGGTCGTCGACGTCTTCTACGTCCGCGACTTTGATGGTCAGAAAGTGGATGATCCCGAGCAGACGGATATCATACGCAACGCGATCCATGCCGTGCTGCCGGGGGATTCGGTATCACCCCAAGAAACCCATTGAACCAAGGAGGGAATGCTGCGCAATGAGACTTAAATCTTTACTCTGGACTGCTCTGATGATGATGCTGCCGGCGACGGCCATGGCCGCCGAAGGCCCCGACACCGGCGATACGGCCTGGATTATCGTCTCCACCGCCCTGGTGATGATGATGACCCCGGCCGGACTGGCCCTTTTCTACGGCGGGCTGTCCCGTTATAAAAACCTGCTGAACACCATCGCCATGACCCTGGTGGCCTATTGTCTGGCCAGCGTGATCTGGGTTCTGTGGGGCTACACCCTGGCCTTCGGGACCAGCATGGGCGGCTTCGTGGGCGGCTTCGATCACCTCTTCCTGAATGGCATCACGGTCAGCAGTCTTTCCGGCACCATTCCGACCTATGTCTTTCTGCTGTTTCAAATGACCTTCGCCTGCATCACAGTCGCCCTGGTGCTGGGCTCGGTCGTCGATCGCATGAAGTTCTCCGCCTGGATCGTCTTCACGCTGCTGTGGGTCACCTTCATCTACTGCCCGGTGGCCCATTGGGCCTGGGGCGGCGGCTGGATGGGTGAGATGGGGGCGCTGGACTTCGCGGGCGGCACGGTGGTGCACATCAATGCCGGTGTGGCCGGGCTGGTGCTTTCAATGCTGCTGGGCAAACGCCTCGGTTACGGCAAGGAGGCCATGTTCCCCTCCAGCATCACCCTGACGGCCCTGGGCGCCGCCCTGCTGTGGTTCGGGTGGTTCGGTTTCAATGCCGGCAGCCAACTGGCCGCCGACGGTGTGGCCGCCTCGGCCTTTCTGGTCACCAACACCTCGGCCGCCCTGGGCGCACTGGCCTGGATGACGGCCGAGTGGATGGCCACGGGCAAACCCACCGTTCTCGGTATGGCCTCGGGGGTTGTGGCCGGCCTGGTGGCCATCACGCCCGCGGCCGGTTTCGTCTCCATGCCGGGATCACTGGTGATCGGCGTGATGGCCGGTCTCATCGGGTATTTCAGCGTGGCCAAACTGAAGAACATGCTGGGCTATGACGACTCCCTGGATGCTTTTGGCGTGCATGGCCTCTGCGGCATCTGGGGCGCGCTGGCCACCGGTCTTTTCGCCAGCCCGGCCGTCAACGAGGGCGGCATGGGATTGTTCTACGGCAACCCCGGCCAGCTGTGGATCCAGGTGGTATCGATCCTGGGCACCGCCGCCTTTTCGGCCATCGGCACCCTGGTGGTGGCAATGGTCACCAAGATGGTTACCGGCGGCCTGCGCGTGACCCAGGAAGAAGAAATCGAAGGCCTCGACAATTCCCAGCACGGTGAGCGGGCCTTTGAAATCCAATAACGTTAAATCTCGATCGTCTTCGATAACCTTTCCCGTTGGATTGAGGAGAACAGGAGGAGCACAAAATGAAAAAAATTGAAGCAATCGTCAAGCCCTTCAAGCTTGATGATGTCAAGGAAGCCCTGAACGACATCGGCATCCAGGGCATGACCATCACCGAGGTCAAGGGCTATGGCCGCCAGAAAGGCCACAAGGAAATCTACCGCGGCGCCGAATACGTCGTCGACTTCATCCCCAAGGTGAAAATCGAGGTCGTGGTGGGTGACGACCAGGCGGACGCCGTCGTCGCCAAAATAAGGGAAGCGGCCAACACAGGCAAGCTTGGCGACGGCAAGATTTTCGTCGTGGGCATCGAAGAGGCCGTCCGGGTTCGCACCGGCGAGACCGGATCGGACGCACTCTAAGACTCAGGGCGATAAGCATTCTTTTATACTGATAAAAACCGCCGCACGGTTTGCTTTCATACTTTAAGCGTTTAAACATTACCCACTTGCAAAGGAGGCAGTAAGATGACCCCCAAAGACGTATTCGCATTTGCCAAAGAAAATGGTGCCAAACTGCTTGATATCCGCTTTCTTGATTTTCCCGGTGTCTGGCAGCATTTCACGGTACCCATGAGCGAACTGGACGAAGGCAGCTTCGAGGACGGCTACGGCTTCGACGGATCGAGTATCCGCGGATGGCAGCCCATCGATGCCAGCGACATGCTGGTGATTCCCGACCCCACCACGGCACGCATGGACCCTTTCTATGAGGAACCGACCCTCGTGCTGGTGGGCAACATCGTCGACCCGGTCACGCGTGAGTCCTACACCCGCGACCCCCGCTACATTGCCCAGAAAGCCGAAGCCTATCTTAAGAGTACCGGTATCGGCGACACGGCCTTTTTCGGACCGGAGGCCGAGTTCTTCATCTTCGACGAAATCCGGTTCGAATCCTCCCGTCACCGGGCTTTCTATGAGATCGACTCGGTGGAGGGCATCTGGAACACCGGCCGGGACGAAGGCCCCAACCTGGGCTACAAGCCGCG
>JASJCD010000145.1 GCA_030066135.1 Desulfobacterales bacterium
GTGTCGGGGCGCGGCGTCAATACCTGGGGGCTTACCGCCAGGTCCAATCCCCAGAATTCCTTGCGGCCCAGGATGTAGGCCACCGGTTCGCGGGCTGCCCGGCGCTTGACGACCTGCCGGTAGGCGGCCAGCTCGTCGGCGTCCAGGGGCTGGTCGTAGCGCAGGTAGAGATCGATCCGTTGCAGACCAAGGCTGTGGGCCAGGAGAATTTCAGCGTCCAGCCGGGGATTTTCGATGTCGTGCTTGCGGAAATAGCCGCGGGTCCATTCCAGAATCGAAAGGATGGTCCATTCAGGACGCGGCATTCTGGAGGGCCTGGGTCTGGTAGTAGGTAACGAGTTCCTCGATGACGGCATCGACGTGGCCCTGCATGATCTCGTCCAGTTTATACAGGGTCAGCCCGATGCGATGGTCGGTCACCCGGCCCTGGGGAAAGTTGTAGGTGCGGATGCGCCCGCTGCGATCCCCGTCCCCGATCTGGCTCTTGCGGTCGGCCGCGCGCTGGGCGTTCTGCTCCCGGACCATCTGGTCCAGCAGACGGGCGCGCAGCACCTTCAGGGCCTTGGCCTTGTTCTTGATCTGTGATTTTTCGTCCTGGCAGGTCACCACCAGCCCGGTGGGCAGGTGGGTGATGCGCACGGCCGAATCGGTGGTGTTGACGCTCTGCCCCCCGGGGCCCGTGGAACGGTAGACATCGATCTTGAGCTCGTTCGGGTCGATGGCCACGTCCACCTCCTCGGCTTCCGGCAGCACGGCCACGGTAACCGCGGAGGTGTGGATGCGCCCCTGGGTTTCGGTGGTCGGTACGCGCTGGACCCGATGGGTGCCGCTCTCGTATTTCAGGCGGCTGTAGGCGCCCTGCCCCTGGATCATGGCGATCACTTCCTTGAAGCCGCCGACCCCCGTATCGTTCTGGCTCATGATCTCCACTTTCCAGCGCTGGCCTTCGGCGTAGCGGCCGTACATCCGGAAAAGGTCAGCGGCGAAAAGCGCGGCTTCGTCGCCCCCGGTGCCGGCCCGGATCTCGACGATCACGTTCTTGTCGTCGTTGGGGTCCTTGGGCACCAGCATCTTGCGGAGGTCGAGTTCCAGCGCGTCGCGCTGCGCCGTAAGACCGGTCAGTTCCTCCCGCGCCAATTCCTTGATATCGGGATCGCCGTCCTTGAGCAGCTCCTGGCTCTCCTCCAGCTGGTCCAGGATCTGCTTGTACGTGCGGAAGGCCTCCACGATCCGGCTCAATTCGGCGTGCTCGCGGCTCAACTTTTCAAAAGCCGCGCGATCCTTGACCGTTTCCGGGTCGCTGAGCAGTTTTTCGACTTCCAGGAAACGTTTTTCAACGCCGTTGAGTTTGTCTAACATGGATTCCCCTCGGCCGCCGACCTGACTCGCCGCCGCGGCAGCGCCGGTCTCTCAAATCAGCCGCGTGCCACAATAAACGGCCCCTCTTCACCGCAAGGGTAAAAAGGGGCTTCAGGTGATGCCGGATTGTGCGTGCCGGAATACCGGCAAAGTGCCGGTGCGGTTTTAGGCCTGGGCCTTCTGAAACTTTTCGTATTTCTTCCGGAAGCGTTCGATCCGTCCGGCGGTGTCCACCAGCTTCTGTTTGCCGGTAAAGAACGGATGGCACTTGGAGCAGATTTCCACCGTAATGTCCTTGCTGGTCGATCCGGTTTCAATTACCGAACCGCAGTGACAGGTTATCTTGGTCTGTCCGTATTTCGGATGAATGTCCTTTTTCATGCTACTATCCCAACCTCCAGATTGACTTTAGGCGTTCATGGATCTCAGAAAATCTTTATTATCCACTGTTCCGCCAATTTTTTCAAGTAAAAATTCCATGCTGTCCACCGGATTGAGGGAGGCCAGCAATTTGCGCAGGATCCACACGCGATTGAGGATTTCCTCGTCCAGCAGGAGCTCCTCTTTGCGGGTGCCGGACTTCTTGATGTCGATGGCCGGGTAGACGCGCTTGTCGGACAGGCGGCGGTCCAGGTGCAGTTCCATGTTGCCGGTGCCCTTGAATTCCTCGAAAATGACTTCATCCATGCGGCTGCCGGTGTCGATCAGGGCCGTGGCGATAATGGTCAGGCTGCCGCCCTCTTCGATGTTGCGGGCCGCGCCGAAAAAGCGTTTGGGCCGCTGCAGGGCGTTGGAGTCCACGCCGCCGGAAAGGATCTTGCCGCTGGGCGGCACCACCGAGTTGTAGGCCCGCGCCAGGCGGGTGATGCTGTCCAGCAGGATCACCACGTCCTTCTTGTGTTCCACCAGGCGCTTGGCCTTTTCGATCACCATCTCGGCCACCTGCACGTGACGCTCGGCCGGCTCGTCGAAAGTGGAGCTGATCACCTCGGCATTTACGGAACGCTGCATGTCGGTGACTTCTTCGGGCCGCTCGTCGATCAGCAGTACGAAAGGCACCACGTTCTTGTGGCTGGCGATGATGCTGTTGGCGATGTTCTGCAGGAGCATGGTCTTGCCGGTGCGCGGGGGGGACACGATCAGGCCGCGCTGGCCGAAGCCGATGGGCGTCATCAGGTCCATGATGCGCGTGGAGTAGTTGTCGGCGTCTATTTCGAGGCTGACCTTGCGCTGGGGGTATAACGGCGTCAGGTTGTCGAACAGGATCTTTTCGCGGGCCACCTCGGGGTCTTCGTAGTTGACGGCCTCCACCTTGAGCAGCGCGAAATAGCGCTCCGACTCCTTGGGCTGGCGGATCTGGCCGGAAACCGTGTCACCCGTGCGCAGGTTGAAACGACGGATCTGGGAGGGCGAAACATAGATATCATCGGGCCCCGGAAGGTAGTTGTAGCTGGGCGAGCGTAGAAAGCCGAACCCGTCCGGCAGAATTTCGAGCGTCCCTACGCCGTAGATCGAGCCGTTCTTCTCGATATGGGCCTGCAGCAGGGCGAAGATTAGCTCCTGTTTGCGCATACCGGCTGCCCCCTCGATTTTGAATTTCTTCGCCATCTGGGTCAGCTCACTGATTTTCATGTCTTTCAATTCACTGATATTCATTCAAATATCACTCCTAAAGTAAAAAGTTAGGGCCAGTTCCCTATCCAAGTCTGACAGCATCAGTGCGCATCGCATCTCTAGCCGGCCGATCCGGCGTCAAGACGGCGGGCGAACGACAAACAGATTCCATTTTTAAAGTGCTACAGGCGCTTTAGTCGTAGGAACGGATTCAGTATCACTGAAGACGCTATTATACCCCGGTGCTTAGAATAGGATCCTTCGTTGGTTGTGTTGGAGGAACAGATTGTTAATGATTGCTTGGAAATCTTATGAAGACTTCAATAAGGCGGGCCCCGTGCCTTTCAGGGATCGAAGTTAAATCATCGCTTGCGGCCTGTCAAGTTTTTTGAGAACCTGTCCCTGCTTTTGGCTTGAATTCATTGGCTTTGCGCCTTATGCACGGATAAAGTCAGGGATCATTATTCCAATTCGCGACACATCTCGCTACTAACTGATATTTACCACGCTAGCGCGTACGCATCGAACCCGGTCGGCACCCCGGCGCCGGTGCCCGCGCGGTCGGCAACAGGAGGCCCTCATCGACGACCGGTTCTCCATCCCCGCTGTCACCCATCTGCCCGCCCTCACGAACACCTACCTCGTGGGCGGCTGCGTAAGGGACCTGCTGCTTGATCGCCCGCCGGCGGACCTGGACATCGCCGTGGCCCAGGACCCGCCCGGCTACGCCCGCAACCTTGCCGCCCAGATCGGCTGCCGGGTGGTCCCCATGGGCCGGCCGGGCCAGGAGGTCTTCCGCCTGGCCTCCCGTGACATGCTGATCGATGTGACCGCCCTTAAAAACGGCCGTATCGAAGATGATCTCGGAGACCGCGATTTCACGGTGAATGCCATGGCCTGGGACCTTGCGGCCCGGAGGCTGGTCGACCCCCTGAACGGTCGCGACGACCTGGCCGCCGAATGCATTCGCATGGTCGGCCCCCGGGCGTTTGGAAACGACCCCCTGCGCCTGCTGCGCGCTTACCGCATGGCGGCCGTCCTGAATTTCGATATCGCCGAGGGCACCCGCAACAGCATAAGACAAGCAGCCGCGTTGATCGCCAACCCGGCGGGCGAACGCATCCGGGTCGAGCTGATGCAACTGCTGGCCACCCCGGAGGCCATGCGGCTGATCCGGATGATGGCCGCCGATCACCTGCTCACGGCCCTCTTTCCCGAAATGCAGGCCATGCAGGGCTGCGGCCAGAACAGGCACCATGATTTCGACGTCTTCGAGCACACCCTGCGGGCCGGCGCCGCCCTGGAAGAACTGATCGCTGCGGCCGATGCCATCCACCCGGCACTTGCGGCACGCTACCGGGAGGATGCGGCCTGCGCGGCGGTCCTGAAATACGCCCTGCTGCTGCACGACATCGGCAAACCCGATTCGCGCCGCGTGGAACCGGACGGCCGCGTGCGCTTCCTGGGCCATGCCGAGCGCAGCGCCCGCATGGCCGCCGCCGTCAGTGAACGCCTGCGGCTTTCACGCCGTGAGGCCCAGCAGTCCGAAGCCATCATCCGGCTGCACATCCGGCCCCTCGATCTTTTCAGCGCCCATCGCCGCCAGGCTGTGAGCCCCAAAGCCATCCATCGCTTTTTCCAAAGCGGCGCCCCCTGGAGCGTGGATATCCTGGTGCATGCCCTGGCCGACCGCCGCGGCAAACGCGAAACCCCGACGGCCGAAGACCATGCCTTCCGGGAATTCGTCACCGAATTGATCACCTATTATTATGAGACCTACAGCCCGGCCCGGGCCGCCGCTCCCCTGCTGCGCGGCCACGACCTGATCCGCCATTTCGATCTCCAACCCGGCCCCGCCATCGGCCAACTCCTCGCGCAGATCGAAGAGGAACGCCTGGCCGGAAACCTCGACACGCCCGAGGCGGCGCTTGAATTCGCGCGTCGCAAACTGGAGGGTTAAAAGGTTCTGGGTTAGGGGGTTCTGGGTTCTAGGTTCAGGGTTCCAGGGGGTAAAGGGTTCAAGGGTCCGAGGATTCAAGGGGCCAAGGGGGAGAAGGGTCCAAGGATTCAAGGGGTCGAGGCTCCGGGGGGCACGTGAGGAATGGTTCCAGAGGTTCTCGGTTCTGTTTTTAGCTTTTCACTCGAATCCTTGAACCCTTGGATCCTCGAACCCTGAGAGAAAACCCCGCCTCACAGCCCTTCCAAACAAAAGAATCCCGCCAGGCTTAACCTGACGGGACTCCTTATATTCTACAGAGTGTTCATCCAGAAAGGGTAGATTTTGGTTCAGGCCAAGGCCGCAGTGTTTTTTTTACCGACGGCGTAGCCGTCGTCGCGAAGCGACGCGTAGTCTAAGCTACGTCGAGGATTTCAGAAGTGCGAGAACGCCGGCCTGGGCCGAAAGATGCCCTTTCTGGTTGAATACTAGACGTTATCTAAGGCGGTAAAAATCTGCTTGGTAATATCTTCCAGGCTGCCCACGCCTTCGATGTGGCAGTACTTGGGGGCCGCAGCTTCGCCGGTGCCTTCCCACTTCTTGTAGTAGTCGATCAGCGGCTCGGTCTGATCGTGGTAGACGTCCAGGCGTTTCTTGACGGTTTCTTCCTTGTCGTCGTCGCGCTGCACCAGGGGCTCGCCGGTCACGTCATCCTTGCCCTCTTCCTTGGGCGGATTGTAGATGATGTGGTAGGTGCGCCCGCTGGCCAGGTGGGCCCGGCGGCCGCTCATGCGCTTGATGATTTCCGCGTCCGGCACGTCGATATCCACCACGGCATCGATGGGCACGCCAGCCTCTTTCATGGCGTCGGCCTGGGGGATGGTGCGCGGGAAGCCGTCGAACAGGAAGCCCTTCTCGCAATCCGGTTCCTGGATGCGCTCTTTCACCAGCCCGATAATCACCTCGTCCGGAACCAGTCCGCCGGAGTCCATATAGCCCTTGGCCTCCATACCCAGCGCGGTGCCGGCCTTGACGGCGGCGCGCAGCATGTCACCCGTGGAAATCTGGGGGATGCCGTACTTGTCTTTGATGAAGTTGGCCTGGGTGCCTTTGCCCGCTCCGGGACCTCCCAAAAGAATCAAACGCATAGAACCTCCTCCTTGTGTATCGGGTTATATAGGGTTTGGAAATGGCGGTTATCTCTCGAAAATGGCAATATCGCCTAATGGTCTGGGACTGTCAAGCCAATAAATAGGTACGCCCGGCAGCAGGTCGCGACAGGCAAACCAAGGCCGCCGTGGGCTTTGCTTTCAGGCGCCGCCCACTTGCACAACCGGGTTCGAATTGAAAAACCGGCAGCCATAATTATAATGATTACATAAAAGGCTTGATTATAAAGTACGAACTGAGTATAAGACCTTTTTTGATTCATACAGAAATACACTATCAACATCGGACAAAACGCATTCACACAATCTCCGGTGGCCGGAAGGGGGCGAGAAACTTGAAGGAAATTACGGTCAAAGTATACGACAACGATATTGAAAAGGCCATTCGGATCTTGAAGAAAAAGATCCAGAACGACGGCCTCTTCAAACGCCTCAAGCTCAAGAAGAGCTACGAGAAGCCGAGCGAGTTCCGGCGCCGCAAACAGCGCGAAGCGCTGCGCCGCGAACGCATTGCCGCGGCCCGGAGAGCCTACCGGCGCTAAGCCGATCTATCGACATTGAAAGCCTGGCAGCCAACCGCTGCCGGGCTTTTTTGTTAGAAGGCATCTCAAAAATGCCTTTTGGCCCCATCTCTGCGTTGGGCGCTCGTATTAAATCCTCGAAATACTGCAGTATTCCTCCGGTTTCGACCCACCAGAAATACTTGATCAGATGGGAAGTCCCGCTTTAGCGGGGAAACTCACGGCCGCCTTCGAGTCCCGGAAGTTTAACGGGGGACCTGGAACCAAAATCCTAATTTTGAGATGCCTTCTATTAAATTTACTGCTGTCGATTTCGTAAAAAGTCCGATCCCAAATCTTCTATCGAACGATTTTCGAAACCGTCTTTCCTATTCGAAAAATAAAGAATATAACCGCGGAGGAAAATTCTGTCGTGGATTGTCAAATCGTATCGCGGCAGCAGAATCCCGCTTAGGTGATTCTTTATGAATCGGGGTCGGTATCGCTATCGGAATCGAGGTTTATTTCTCTTCTCGAAACCCGATAGCGATGCCGATACCGACCCCGATGAGAAACCACAGGCGCCAAAATACACGCGAAGAAACAAAACCGTTGCGAATTCTCGAAAGGACCGGGGGGGTAATTGAGCATGGGTGAATACGAAAAATGCCTCGAAACCATGTACAGCCTGCACCGTTTCGGCATCAAGCTGGGCCTGGACGTGATGCGCAACATCCTCTCCGGCCTGGACCGCCCCCAGCAGCGCTTCAAGAGCGTGCACGTGGCCGGCACCAACGGCAAGGGCTCCGTGGCCTCCATGCTCACGGCCATTCTCCAGGAGGCCGGCTTCACGGTGGGCCTCTACACCTCCCCTCACCTGGTCCACTTCAACGAACGCATCCGCATCAACGGCCGCCCCATCTCCAACCGCGAGGTGGTGGCCGCCTACAAGGCCGTTAAAGCGGTCCATTCCGGCGACCGCGAGCCCACCTTCTTCGAGTTTTCCACCGCCATGGCCCTCTATGCCTTCGGCCAGCGCCCGGTGGACTGGGCCGTGATCGAAACCGGCATGGGCGGGCGCCTGGACGCCACCAACATGCTCTCCCCCGAAGCATGCATCATCACCAATATCTCGCTGGAGCACTGCGATTATCTGGGCAACACGATCTCCGCCGTCGCGGGCGAGAAGGCCGGCATCATCAAGGAGAACACCCCGCTGGTCACTGGAGTCAAACAGCCGGCCGCCGTCTGGGTGACGGAAGCCAAGGCCGCCGCCATGAAAGCCCCCTGTATCCGCCAGGGTCCGGACTTCCGTACCCGTCAGCAGGCCGACGGCCATTTCACCTATTTCGGCGTCGACCACAAGTGGGCGGGCCTTAAAACACCGCTTTTGGGCGAACACCAGGTGTCCAACGCCAGCCTGGCCCTGGCCGCGGCCGAGGTCCTCATCCAAAAAGGCGTGCCCATCGATGAGGCCCACGTCCGCAAGGGGCTCATGGCGACCCAGTGGCCGGGCCGTCTCGAAACCGTATGCGAGAAACCCCACATCATTCTGGACGGGGCCCACAACCTGGCCGCCGCCCGCAACCTGGGACGCTATCTTCAGAACCACCTCAAGGACCGGAACATCCTGATGGTGGTCGGCATCCTGGACGACAAGCCCTACAGCGGGATGCTGAGCGGCATGCTGCCACCCTGCCGCCGGGCCATCATCACCGCCCCCAAAATCGGCCGCGCCGTGCCGGCCCAGACCCTGGCCGACACCGCCCTGCACCATATCCGGAGCGTGGATGTCGTCCCCCATGTGGCCCAGGCCGTGGAGCAGGCCGTCAAAACCGCCGGCCCGCAAGACACCATCGTCGTGGCCGGCTCCCTCTACGTCGTGGGCGAAGCCATCGAAGCCCTCCAGGACATGGGCCTCATGCCCCCACCCGCTTGACATCAAGACTGAATTCCCTTAATGGACAGACTGCCGTGAAGGCGTCTCAAAAATAGGATTTTGGGTTCAGCGCAAGGCGGCCGTGAGGATTGAACCGGAGGAATACGTCGGTATTTCGAGGATTCAATCCGATCGCCCAACACAGCGCTGGGGCCAAAAGACATTTTTGAGGTGCCTTCACCATGCGCCCGTAGCCCAGGGGATAGGGCGTCAGCCTCCGGAGCTGAAGATCGCAGGTTCGAATCCTGCCGGGCGTACCAAATACAATAAAGGGGTTATCGGTAATCCGATAGCCCCTTGCTTCTTGGAAAGGAAAACTTTCCATCCTTATTTCCAACCCAGCCCCAGAAACAAAAAACCCGGCCGGAGCCGCGGCCTCCAAAAGTCTATCGGAACCCGCATACAAAAGATGAGCGACGTTTCCGCCATCAGCCGATCAAACCGATTAATCCGAGGCAGGCCGGAGCGCACTCGTTAGGTAAATTTTAATCATCTGTTGGCAAGTCTATCTTTACACCAAAATATCCTATATCTCCCCCACCGCGGTCCCATCCTCCAACAATTATTGCAGAACACCTCGCTGTAAGACCAGGATGGCCTGCTTCTTTCATTCGCTCTCTAAAATTCCGAGCCAGTTCGCGGCTGAGATATCCCACTGTTTCGCCCTGAATATCAACTCGAATAGCTTTGTTGTCATATGGCGCCAAATTAACCAACAGGTTCGAACCCCGCCCGGCTTAGGCTTCTTTCAGATCTTTTTCGACTCGATCAACTGCTGAAGCACTGGCCGCCACCAACTGCCCGGCCCGAAATCCCGCCTGGCGCACCAGCGCCTCAAGGTCTTTCTCCGTCACTTTGGCGATGCGCCAGGTGTCGAAATCCTGCACGTCGCTCGAATGGGCCGAATCGTGCAGGAACACCCTGAAGTCCATTTTGTCCCGGGAATCGAAACCCCGTTTACGAGCCACCTTCACCGAACCAGGATTGAAACGGCCTGAAATTACATTGTAAACATCCTCGTACGCCGTGTTGACAAACAGCCGGAAGATGGGGATGCCACTGGTTATTTTTGTCAGGAATTTGCTTCTGCGGCGATTATGCTAAAAGGTGTAACTATCGTACTACGCGGTAAACGGAGCTGTCGTGGATATACGTGTTTCAGCGCACGGAAGATGTAGCTATGCTTGCAGATTGCCAACAAGATCAGAGTACGTCGTGTTGCGGGCAATTCATGCCGGGTGGGCCGAAACCGCTCATGGCCATGGTGGAGGTGACCAACCGCTGCAACATGGCCTGCCCGATCTGCTATGCCGATGCCGACAGGGCTGCCGCAGACGTCCCCATCGCCACCATACGCACTTACCTCGAACAGTTGCTGCAGGTCACGGAAACACCGATCCCCATCCAGATAAGCGGCGGTGAGCCCAGCCTGCGCGACGACCTGCCCGAAATTGTGGCCTTGGCCAAACAGCTGGGGTTCCGCAACATCGAGATCATTACCAACGGCATCCGCATCAACCGTGAGCCGGCGTTTTTGAAAGCGCTGAAAACCTCAGGGCTTACCGCTGTCTACCTTCAGTTCGACGGTCTGAAGCCCGCCACGAGCCTGCGCATCCGCGGGCAGGACATGTCAGCCGTTCGGAGGGGCGCCGTGGCCGCCATTCGCGCGACCGGTTTGTGCTGCACCCTGGCAGTCGTGGTGACCCGCGGGGTTAATGAAAGCGAGATCGGCCCCATCGTCGACTTCGGGATCGACAATATCGATGTGGTGCGCGCCATCAATTTCCAGTCCGCCGCTCGCTTCTCCGGCCGTTTCAGCTTGAACGACCACTACCGCGGCTACGATCTACCGGAACTCCTGGCCCTGATCGAAGCTGAAACCGGCATCGGCGCCGACACCTTTCGCGCCGAGCATCTGGGCCATCCGTCCTGTAATGCCATGTCGCCGATCTATATCGCCAACGGAGTACGTGAACCGCTTTTCAAGTATATCCAAAAAGACGACCTGCTCGCATTTCTGGGGGCTAGGCGGCGGGAAATCATCCTGGACGGTTTTAGCGGCAAGCGGGACTTCTTTTTCCGCCATCTGTGCAATGCCAACGCCTGGCGCCTGATCGCCAAAGCGGCGCCCATTTTCGGCCGCAATCCCCACAACGTACTGCAGCGTAAAACGATTCTATTGTTTGCTAAAAGTTTTATGGAAAAGCAGGCGCTCGACCCGCAGCGTATGCGGCAATGCTGCTATGCCATCACGGGTCAAGGCGGGGTGTTTTCCTTTTGCGCCTACAACAATCTTCATCGTTTTGCGAATCCGAGACCGGACCCGATCGCCAAACCTCGCGGGGTATCACGATGATCTTATTCTCGAGAGGCCTTCTAATTGTCCCCATTCGAGGTGCCCTCGCCATTTTCCTTTTTGGCTGGGTGGCGATCGGCTGCACCACGATCCGTCCGCAGCCGATGGAAGCCCCGCCGCCATCAAGCCTGCAGACCTTTTCCCATGAACGTTTCGATACGGTTCTGGCGACTTTTGTTGACGCGCAAGGGCTGGTCGACTACGCCCGTTTGCAGCAAAATCCCCAAGACCTGGAGGCCTACTACCGGCAGATCGCTGCTTACAGCCCTGACAGCCACCCCGAACTTTTTACCACCGCTGAGCATAAACTGGCGTATTGGATCAATGCCTACAATGCCGGTGCGATTAAAATCGTGACGACCTACTACCCCATTGCAAGTGTACTTGAAGTCCAAAAGCCCTGGCTCTTTTTCTTCATGTCGGATCAGGCCGGCTTTTTCTTCTTCCGGCGGCTTGCCTTTGGCGGCAAAACCACAAGCCTCTATTATCTGGAAAACAAGGTGATTCGTGAGCGCTTTGGCGATCCGCGCATTCACTTTGCCGTTAACTGCGCCTCCCTGGGCTGTCCGCGGCTGCCGCAACGGTCCTTTGAGGCCCGAACCCTGAACCGGCAGCTTGACCACGAAACCCGTCGTTTTCTGGCCGAGCAGCGCAATTTCAGAATCGATCACGCCAACCGGACCATCCACCTTTCGGCCATATTCGAATGGTACCATGAAGATTTCACCCAATGGTATCAGGCGCAATTTCCAGAGCTTCGAGCCAGCCTCTTGGATTATATCGCCCTTTACCTGCCTCCCGAGCGGTCGAAAGCGCTCCAAGAGGTCCGGGATCGCTATACCATCAGCTACGAGCCCTACGACTGGGGACTGAACGATCAAAATCCGCAGCCGCCCCACCGAAATGAGAGATCGGCGACAGGTCTCGACTTTTGCCAGCCCATTGACCGTTGAATGATCCGATAAGCATCAAGCCTTTACATCACAGCTGTTTTTGGTTGCTGCAGCAAGTGGGGGATTGATTTCAATATCAGGGGCCCGCGCGTTTTACCTGCCGAGGCTAGCCTTCGGTCCGGTTCGCAATCTAACACTCCCGAGACAGATAATAACAGTCCATGAAAGCAGCATGCATCCCTTGCCCGAAATTCTCCTTGGTACGTCGCGCGCCAGGGCCGGATCGGGCAGGAACATCCTGATATCCATCTTGTTCCGCAAGACAAAGCCAAGCCTATCGGCCACGTTCACTGAACTTGGATTTAAACGGCTTGAAATTACATAGGAAACGCCCTTGTAGCCATATTGGCGAACAGCCGGTCGATGGAGTGCCGGGCCGCTTCCGCGCTCAGGCCCTTTTCGTGGAACCGGCGCGCGAGGATTATCGGAAGGTGCGCGCATATATAAGCGCCATATCGCAAGTCCCCTTTTCCAGCCTTCGACCCCTGCCGTGAAAGCCTTTTCCCATCCGGCAGCGATCGGAGGGGGCATCCGATATCCTTCAAGATTTCAGATAGTGGGATTTCCCCCCTGATCCCTGAAAGCAGTTCCCAGGCATGCAAAAAATGCCGTTTTTTGTCACCCCGATTGACAATATACGGCACCCGACACGTCATCCTAGTGCCCGCTCGTCATATGTAGCCCTAAATATTGGTGTTTTCCTTAGCGCAGGGGCTGGTATG
>JASJCD010000146.1 GCA_030066135.1 Desulfobacterales bacterium
CCGGCACGGGCGGCTTCGACGGCCGCGTTCAATGCCAGCAGGTTGGTCTGGAAAGCAATTTCATCAATGGTTTTGACGATCTTCTGGGTTTCCTCGCTGGCCTTGGATATCTCGCTCATGGACTCGGTCAGCTGGGCCATTTCTCCGTTGGCCCGGTCCACCACCTGGTTGGCGTCCTTCATCAAGTGATTGGCCTGGTTGGCGTTGTCGGCGTTCTGCTGGGTCATCGAGGCCATCTCCTCCAGGGAGGCCGAGGTTTCCTCGATGCTGGCGGCCTGTTCGGAGGCGCCTTCGGCCAGCGACTGGCTGGCGGAGGAAACCTGACTCGAGGCCGAAGCAATCTCGTCCGAGCCGGTGCCCAGGGACTTGATGATCCGGTCGATGGGCAGGGCGATGGAGCGGGCCATCATCCAGGAGAGCCCCACGGCGAGGACGGTCAGCACGCCCAGGACGATGAAGACCGTCGTAAAGATGCTGGCAATTTCTTTTTCGACGTCGTCGATATAAACCCCGGAACCGATCACCCACTGCCAGGCCGGGAAAAGCTTGACGTATGAAATCTTGGGCTGGGGCGCATCCGCTCCCGGTTTGGGCCACATGTAGTCCACGAATCCGGCGCCGTCTTTCTGGCAGACCTTGACCATTTCGTTAAACAGGTGCTTGCCGTTGGGATCCTTGACCCCTGAAAGTTCTTTGCCGTTGAGCTGCGGTTTTATGGGGTGCATGATCATGCGCGGGGTCATGTCGTTGATCCAGAAGTAATCCTTGGATTCATAACGCATGGCCTCGACGGCCGCCTTGGCCTGTGCCTGAGCCGCTTCCTTGGTCAGCACCCCTTTCTGGGCCTGCTCAGCGAAATGGCTTATGACACTGTATGCGGTTTCGACCACGTGTCGGGTTTTAAGATATTTGGCAGCGTACATGTCGCCCTTGATCTTCGGATAAAGCCACCCGAATACGGCGGCGAACGTGACCACGATGGCAATGCCGAGGATCATGATGCGGGTTGAAAGTTTGAATCGGTGTAACATTTGGGTTTCCTCCCCTGTACTGGAAATATACCGGGCGAAACATATCTTGGCGTTGCTGCGTCCCGGCGGCCCCTTGTTGGACGGGTGATACAATTTATGCTTGTTGTCTGCTAGCGTTATCGGCCGGCGGTGCGGTGACTTTAGTCGCACGCAAAAACAGGTCGCCGCCCTTTCCGGCCCGCATCGGTTCTATTGAAAAAAAAATGAAATTATGCCATATGGTTTCAATGGATTACACGTCCAGGACGGGAAGACCCAGGCAACCGTTCCATTCACCGGCTAATTTCCCGGCACCACCGGCCGATATATAACTCACGCCGCACCCAAACACGCCCGGGCAGAAGAATCGCACGGGACCCAACCGACAAGTAGGGGGTTATGGACAAAGTTCTTATCGTCGACGGTAACGCGGATTTCGTGGCATCCCTGAAGGATGGCCTGGATAAGATGCACCAGTTCGAGGTCATGACGGCCACGGACGGCGAGGAGGCAATCGCGATATTGAGCCAGAACAAGGTCGCCGTGTTTGTCACCGACATCAACACCCCCAAACTGGACGGCCTCGAACTGCTGGCCTTTATCACCCAGGAGCATGCCAGCACCCCCTGCATCGTCATGACCGATTACGGCAAACCCTGGTTCCGCAAACGCATGGATCAACAGGAAGTCCTCTACCACCTGGAAAAGCCTTTCGAAATCGGGGCCCTGGCCTCCGCCATCTTTGTCGGCCTCAATCTGCGCGACGAGGGTATCAACTACAAAGGCATGACCATGGCCAGCATCCTGCCGCTGATCGAAATCGAACAGAAGACCTGCCGCATGGAAATCAAAACCGCCGGCAAGGGCAAGGGCTATCTCTATTTCGATGAAGGGGTTCTAATCGATGCGCACTTCAAGGGGCTGACCGGGGAAAAGGCGGCCTTGGAAATCTCGGAATGGGACCGCATTGTCATCAAACTCTCGGAACTGCCGCGCCGGCGCACCCGCACACGGGTCAAGACCCATCTGATGGACATGGCCGGCGCCACCTGGATGCGGGAGGAAACCGAAGCGATCGAAGAGGATTCGACCACCAGCCCCGGGGTCGTACTTGATGAGACCACCACGAGCGAACCCCCCATAGACCTGGAAACCACCAACAAGGTGCTTCAGCGCCATCTGGAAGAATTTAAAAGCATCAAGGGCTACAAGGCCGTTGCGGTGGTCAGCTCGAACGGCGATGTTCTGGCCGACGACCAGGCCATGGGCGACCTGGATCTGGAACGCCTGGCCGTGGGCATGAGCAGCATCTTCTCGGTTTCGGAAGAGACCATTTCCCAGGCCGGTTTCAAACGCAGCGAAGCCCTTACGCTTCACACCAAGAACGGTGTCGTGCTGATTGCGTCGTCACCCCTCGAAACACTGGCCGGACTCCGCCTGCTGGGTATTACCGCACCCGACGGCAACTGGTTCTACATGAAAGTCCAGCTGGAGAATCTGTTCCCCCGGTTGCTGGCCGAACTCGAATAGCATATTTTGTGATCTTGGTACGCCCATGGCGGATTGCGGCCCGGCCAGCGTCAGCCGCGTCTGCCGAAGCTTGGCACCCCCTTTCGTTCACAGGGGTTTTAAAAGAGGTTGCGCATGAACCGTTACTGTTTGGCCTTCGCCTGTGCACTCACCCTTTTGCTGCTCGCCCCGGCTTACGCCGGAACCGCTCTGCCCCTTGAAAAAGCATTTTTAGGGCTGCCATGGGGAACCGACATCCGGGAGCACGACGGTTTCAAGTTCCTGCATGGCAAAGAGGGGCTGCGCTTTTACGCGAAGCCGGGCGTCGTGCGGATGGCCAATGGCATCCGGGTGGAGCAGGTTATCTACGGCACCTACAACTATAATTTTTTTTCCGCCTTTCTGGTGCTGGACACCCCGGAATCGTTTGCCGAACTGCGCAACTACATGGAATCGCGCTACGGCTTTCCCAAGACTTCCTTTCAAGCCCGTAACCAGATGACCACCCATCGGTGGCGCTATCGCCAGATCAAGATGAAGCTCAAATCCACCGAAGACGGCCGGCAGATGAAACTGGCCTTCTACTTTACACCCATAAGCCGCCAGGTGAACGAGGTGTTCGTGGAACGACAGCAGAAAGGGGCCCGCTGGTTTCCAATCGAGAAGGACAAAAAGCCCGAGGCCCTGCCCCTGCTTCAATTCTGAATGGCGGCCACCCAAACCGCCAAGCGCAGAAGCGGCTTGATCTGCCTCCATCCATGGCTATCTTGACGATATGCTATGAAGGGAGGTAGTCATGGATCTGAAGAAACAGTCCCCATCCCGGGATGACGGTATGTGGTTAAAGGTTTTTTGTCCCGATGCCCGCTGTCTCACGGAAGAAGAAGTCGTCAATCTCCCCGCCGACAAACAACAAGCGGCCCAAGCCACCGGCAAAAAGGGCTTGTGGCTTGAGGTCTTTTGCCCGGAACAAGCCTGCCTGCGGGAGGAAGAACGCATGACGGTGCCGGTTCAGGACGAGGCCGATCGTGAAAAACCCGGCGTGTGGCTCAACATCTTCTGCCCCGATGACCGCTGTGTGATCGACGACCCCACCGACATCGCCTGACCGGGCGCTGCATCGCAGCACCACCTGTTTAAAACCGGCCGGCGGCATCGGCGCCGCAGACACCAGCTGAAGGTCGACGGTCGGCCCAACCCCTGCCTGTTTTTCCAGTTTGACAAACCGTGAGGGAATCGCTAAGAGTTTTTTTGGGTTAATTCTCATTAGTCTGGGTCTCTAGCTTTCCCTGCCACCCCGACCAATCAGGCCTTGCCAAAACCGCCCCGCGGAGGTCAAATGGACGCACCTTACATGGGCAAGATTCTGTGGGTGGATTTGACCCGCGGCACCCTGCACGAAGAAACCCTGCCCGCGACATTCTATAAAAACCAGCTGTCCGGCATTGGGCTGGCACTCGGAAAGCTTCTGAACCGCATACCCGCCAACGCCGACCCGCTGGGTCCCGACAATATACTGGCCTTCGTTTCCGGGCTGCTGACCGGCTGCGGCAGCCTGTTTACCGGGCGCTGGTTGGTGGCCGGCAAGTCGCCGCTCACCGGCGGATGGGGGGATGCCAACTGCGGCGGCAATTTCGCCCCGGCCATCAAACGCTGCGGCTTCGACGGCATCTTCTTCAGCGGCATCAGCCCGCGACCCGTCTATCTGCGGGTCGAGCACGGGCGGGCCGCGCTGTGCGACGCCGATGATCTCTGGGGCCAGGACACCTTCACGGCCGAACGGCGGCTTATCGAGAAGGGCGGCGGGGCTGGCGTGCGGGTGGCCTGCATCGGGCCGGCCGGTGAGAAGCAATCGCTGATCGCCGGCGTGGCCAATGACCGGGGGCGCATGGCCGCCAGGTCCGGCCTGGGCGCCGTGATGGGCGCCAAACGGCTAAAGGCCGTCGTGCTTTGCGGGGCCCGGCGCATACGCGCCCACGACCCCGATGCGGTCAAAGCGCTGAGCCGCGACTGCATCGAAACCCTCCGTTTCGACCCGCCCTTCCTGAACGGCATGATGATGGCCTACACCGGCACCCTCATGCGCCTGCTGCCTGTCCAGATGGCCATGGACGGCATGCTTTACAAACTCATGCTCGACAAGTACGGAACGGCGAGCATGAACCAACTGATGGTCGAAATCGGCGACACCCCCATAAAAAACTGGAAGGGCAGCAACGAGGATTTTGACCGCGAACGCAGCGCCAAATTGAGCCCGGAAGTCTTTGCCCAGCCGGTCGTGGCCAAATACCACTGCCATGCCTGCCCGTTGGGCTGCGGCGGCGTCATGGGGGAAAGCAGCCCCTATCCTGGTGGCCACAAGCCGGAATACGAAACCGTCATGTCACTGGGGGGCCTGCTTCTGAATGACGATGCCGCCAGCATCTTCAAACTCAACGACATGTTCAACCGGGCCGGCATGGATACCATATCCGCCGGCGGCACGATCGCTTTCGCCATGGAATGCCATGAGCAGGGCCTGCTCTCCCGTGCCGATCTCGATGGCCTCGACCTGACCTGGGGGAACAGCCGGGCGATTGTCGCCCTGGCCCGCAAAATGATCGCCCGCGAGGGCGTGGGCGACCTGCTGGCCGACGGCGCCAAGCGCGCGGCCGAACGGATGGGCGGCGATGCCGCCGCACTGGCCATGCATGCCGGCGGCCAGGAACTGGGCATGCACGACGGCCGCTACGATCCCGGCTTCGCCCTGCATTACAGCGCGGAGCCGACCCCGGGGCGCCACACCCTGGGATCCCAGATGTATTATGAAATGTTCCGTCTGTGGGAAAAGATCGACACCCTGCCCGATGTCGCCTTTCTTTACACCAAAGGTCATAAATACGCGTGGTCGCCGGAAAGGGCCATTGCAGCCGCAGCCTGCAGCCGGTTCATGAATATCCTCAACGGCAGCGGCACCTGTCTTTTCGGTGCCCTTTTAGGCGTCGAGCGCCTGCCGCTTTTCGAATGGCTCAATGCCGCGACCGGCTGGCAGCGGGATCCGGCGGACTATATGCTCATCGGCGACCGTATCCAGACGATGAAACAGCTTTTCAATATCAAACAAGGAGTGGACCCCCGAACATTCAAGGCCAGTGCCCGCACCCTGGGGCATCCGCCCCAGACCAGCGGGGCCAATCAGGGCCGACAGGTTGATCTCGAGCGGATGCGAAGCGACTACTGGCAGGAGCTGGGCTGGGATCCGGTGACCGGCCGTCCGCGGCCGGAGTTGATCCGGCAGCTGGGCTTGGAGCCCCCGGGAGCGTGGTCGGATGGCGTTTAGGATCAATGATATGTGCGTGGGCTGCGGAATGTGCCTCAAAGTTTGTCCTCCCACAGCCATCATGGGCGAGCCTCGCAAACGCCATCGGATTTCAGCCGCCATCTGTATCGATTGTGGCGCCTGCGGCCGCATTTGCCCCCATTCTGCCGTCCTGGACGCCTCAGGCCGCCGATGCACGCGTATTCGGCGCCGGGCCAGCAATTGGCCGCGCCCCATCATCGACTATGATCGCTGCGTCGACTGCCGGGCCTGCATCGACGCCTGTCCGGTGGCCTGCCTGGCTATTCATTTCAATCAGGATAATGCCGACCGACGGGCCCGGCCGGTACTGGCGCCGGCGCGCAAGTGCATCGCCTGCCGCTTCTGCGCCCTCGAGTGTCCGGCCGAGGCCATCACCATGAAGCCCCCGTCGCAGATGACGGCAAGGGAAAAGTTAGCTATGGACGGACGGCCCAACCCATAGTATAGCGAATCCATGCCTTGCGGTTTCTGGCCGCGTTGATAATTTCCGGCCCGCGCACTCGCGCGCGATCGGTTCCACGTCTATCTGCCCTCAATTGCCAAGACGGCCTTACCGCGCCGTTGGAACACTTAAGCATGGGACGCAGTGCAAACCCAGGCACTGCTTGCAATATCGCTGAAATTCAGCGGGCCGGCCATTGGTTCAATGCAGTTGGAGGATTGAACTGGCCCCGCAACAAAACGGCCGGCCAGCGCCCCGTACGCGGAGAGGTAATCCATTGCATCAGTAAGCGGCGCTTTGCCTGCGTCCCATTTCTCTTGCCACTATGCGGACAATCTCAAAGGTCGCACCTACCGGCGTCCCCGCAGCACGGCGGCCGGCACAGCGCTAAGGCTTAAGCGCCATATTGGCGGCATTCAGATCGATATGGGCCGTCTGACCGGCCACCGCATCTACGGGCACCTGCCAGGCCGCCTTCTGGCCGGCAATCATGGTGGGAAAGGTTACCACCAGATAATAGCGGCCGGGGATAACCTGATTGAAGGCCACCGTGCCGTCCGGTCGGGTCAACTTGTCGTCGCTCAGATAGCCGTCTCGATCCAGCATCTCCCTGAAGCGGATAAAAAAAGCCGTGTGGGCGCTGTTGATGCGGGCGGTCCGTGCCACTCCCGTTTCTGCGCCGGTAAGGTCCAGCCTGGGGATTTCAATCGCTGCGGTCACCAGAAACACCCGCACCCAATCGCCGTAGACCACCTGTCCGTCGGTATCGGTCAAACTGACGCATGCGGTGATTTTGCCCGACGCGCCGCAAGCCGGTGAAGCCCATCCCAGTGAAACCAACGCCAGCAGGCAAAGGAAAGCGCCCTGGATTTTTCCGCGCATACGGTCCTCCCGGTTATGGATTCGGTCATTCCCTACAGCGATAGCCAACTCGGGCCCCGGTGTCAAAACATCGATACATGCTGATGGGGGGCGAGATTTGTATTGCCGTCCTAATTGGACTATAGATGCGATCAATGCCGGTTCGGCCGGTCTTGGTGCCGGAGGCGCGTCGCTTGGCCCGAACAAGTACGGCACCAGTCCTTGAGATTGCTCGGCGAAAGACACGTATGCGGTTCCTTGATCGGGTTCGAAAATTTAAAGCGTGGTTCCAGGGCCTTTGGCTTCGGGCTGAATTGCTGCGGACCATATTCAGCCGAAGGATGCTGGTCGCTTTTGTCATGGGCTACGCCGCCGGACTGCCGCTCGAACTGACCGGGTTCGTGTTGAAGACCTGGATGGCCGAGGTCGGTGTCGACTTGACCGTCATCGGTTTATTTGCCCTGGTGGGGCTGCCCTATACACTCAAATTCCTTTGGGCGCCGGTTCTGGACCGCTTTACCCTCCGCCTTTTCGGCCGGCGGCGGGGCTGGCTCATGGTTTTTCAGTTCAGCCTCATGCTGGCCATTTTAAGTCTGGGGAGCACCGACCCGCTCAAGGCGCCCTGGCTGGTCGCCGGCGTGGCTTTCCTGGTGACCTTCTTAAGCGCTTCCCAGGACATCGTTATCGACGCCTATCGTCGTGAAGACCTGGCCGACAATGAACTCGGCCTCGGCTCGGCCCTCTACGTGGGCGGCTACCGCATCGGTATGCTGCTGGCCGCTGGAGGAGGACTTATCCTGGCCGACATCATCCCGTTTGGCCTTGTTTATGCGCTTCTGGCCCTCTGTCTGCTGCCCGGGGTCATCGCCACCTTGCTGACCCCCGAGCCGCCGACACCTTTCGGCACCCCTGTGACCATGCGCGAAGCCGTTGTTGAGCCATTTGTTGAGTACTTCCAGCGCAAGAACGCCTTATGGATTCTGGCTTTCATTCTGATGTACAAAATCGGCGATACGATGGCCAGTTCCATGACAGCGCCGTTTTATATCCATCTGGGTTTTTCCAAGACGGAAATCGGCGCCCTGGTCAAACTGATCGGATTCTGGGCCATCATCGGCGGCACGATGGCCGGCGGTATCATCATGCTGAAGCTCGGCATTAACCGCTGTCTCTGGGTTTTCGGTGTTCTGCAGGCGGTCTCCACGGCTGGCTTTGCCGTCTTATCCCAGCTTGGCAACAACCTCGTTGCGCTGGCCATCGTCATTGGCTTTGAAAATTTGAGTGCCGGTCTGGGTACGGCGGCCTATATGGCTTTTATGGCCAGCATTACGAACAAGCGGTTCACGGCCACCCAGTATGCTTTGCTAACCAGCCTCATGGGCGTACCCAGGGTGCTGGTTTCATCGGGGACGGGATTTATGGCGAAGCACATGGGATGGGCGCCTTTCTTCATCCTCTGCACGCTGATTGCCATCCCGGGAATGCTCATGTTGATGAAGTTCGCCCCGTGGAGCGGCAAACGGGCGGACACGGCCATACAGGCGGACAATTGATGACCGGCGCGGTCCGACCGGACGGAAACGAGAAAGAATACCAACCATGCCGAATGCAAATGCCGACCACAAGATGCTGGCCCTGCGCCGCGAACTGGCGGCCCAACGCCGCCAGTGCCTGGCCCTGCCGCCGGAGCAGGCCCTGACCCATATTCTGGAGCATTCCCAGCCGGCCGCCCTGGTGCACAGTTTTCCGGAGGAGGATTTCTACTTCCTGCTCCAGGAAATCGGCCCGGACGACGCCCTTCCCCTGGTGACCCTGGGCTCCTACCGCCAACTCGAATTTGTGCTCGATCAGCAGGTCTGGGACCGGGACCGCATCGATTTCAAGTCCCTTTTCGTCTGGTTCGAAAGGCTCATTGCGGCGGATCCCACCCGCATGGTGCGCTGGCTGGCGGCTGAGAAATCCAATCTGGTGGAATACTATCTGTTCAATTCCATCGCGATTCGCATGCGGGAGCATGATCAGGATCCGGCCGATTTCGGGCCGTCGTTTTTCAGCTTTGACAACTTCTTTTATGTCCGCATCCTCGACATCCCTGCGACGGAACCGTTGGGAGAGGCCTTGCAGAAGCAGCATCGCCGCCTCGTTCGTCGCATTCTGGAGCGCCTGGCCGAAGATGACCATGTCCACTACCAGCGTTTGCTGCTGGCCGCGATGAACGTGGTGCCGGCCGAGGCGGAAGAGGAGGCCTATCGTCTGCGCAACGTTCGTTTGGCCGAAAAGGGTTTTCTCCCCTTTGAGGAGGCCGTGGGCCTCTACCAGCCGCTGCGCTTCGACCACTTCCACCAGACCGCGGCCCGCTTCCAATCCCTGGTCGCCGATGAGAACACCCGCCTGCCAATGGCACCGTTGGACCTGATCGCTAGTGATCAGCTTTTCCACCAGGCCCTGCGGGCCATCCCGCCGGGAGAGGCCCTCGACCAGATCCAATCTGAATTTGCTTCGCTCAGCAACCGCATTACCGTGGCGGACCGGCTGAAACCGGAAAGCCGGGCGGCATTAAGCGCGGCCGTACACAAGGCCTGCGGGTATCTCAGCATCGGCCTCGAGCGTCTGGAACCCACGCCGCCGCTGGCCGCAAGCGCCGCCCGCAACCTGCAGGCGTTCACCCTCGAAGGGCTCTTTCGTCTGGGCTACAGTCAGGCCGTGGTTCTCAAGCAGGAAGCCGAAAACTGGGTTACGGCCAGCTGGTTCGCCCGCGCCGGGCTGCCGCTGACCTTCTGGGGGGAAACCGGGCTGGGAGTGCTGGGGGGTCTTCTGCTCAAACGCCCGCTCTTTTTCGACCGCGACCGCCAGGGGCATCGCTATCGAGAATTTCACTGCCTGGATGATATCCAGGCCACCGGTGCGCAATTGGCTCAGCTCCGGGCTATCGACCGGCTTCTCGATCAGATGCCGATCGAGAAGCTGCCGCGCCGCTACGGCCATTTGACCTATCAGAACGTCCTGCTGACCCTCTGGGCCCGCAGCGCGCTTGGCCTGGCGGATGATCTCCAGCCGATTGCACGAGAAGCATTTGGCGTTTTCTGGGAATCGCTTTTCCTGCCTCCGCCACAGGGGACGACGCCGGCGGGGCGGGTGATCGGCGATGACCGCCGGCATGCTTTCCTCCAATGGTTGGCCCGGCAGACAGGCAGCGACGCCGACGAACTGGCGGACGCCGTCGGCGCGGCGCTCACATCCCTGTTCGACGAACTGCAGACCGAATATGGCCGTGTGTCGCGGGCCAGCATCGACCCGCGCTATATCCATCACTTTCTGGTGGCGCCCGACAAGTCCGCGGCCGACTGAAACCCCCCGCCCGGGATCGGCGCGTCGGCGTCTGCGCGGATCAGCCCAGATAGGACCAGGGGCGCTCCGGGCGTTCTTCAGATGCGCCCAAAACTTCGAAACAGCGGACCGTGCCGTCCTTCAGCTTGACAGGGTGGGCTTCCTCGGTGGCGAAGCGGCCTTGAACCGCCTGATGCGTCTCCTCGGCGATCATCAACTGGCCCGCGCGGGCGGCGGCGCAGAGGGCCTGCACCCGCATGACCGGCTCACCGAAGACGGCATATCGCCGGGTGCGTATTGATCCCATGGTGGCGGCCAGGACATCGCCCGCCGCCAATCCGATGCCGATCTCGATCGGGGGCTCATCGGCCTCATCCTGTTTGACATTCAGCTTTTCGACGGCCTTGTGCATCTCCAATGCGGCCGCCACCGCGCGCAGGGCATCGTCGTCATGGCCCAGCGGCGCCCCCCACACAGCCAGCAGACGGTCCCCCATGAATCCGTTCACCATGCCTTCGTGACGAAAAACGACTTTCACCAGGGATTCGAAATGGCGGTTGAGCATGGCCACCAGGAGGTCGGGCGCCATATCGCGGGCCAGGGCATTGAAGCCGATGATGTTGGTCATCAGCAGGGTGGCCGGTCGCCACTCACCGTATTCTGCTACCTGCAGCTGACCGGCCACCACCATTTCGGCCATCTCCGGCGACAGGATCTTGCGGAAGCGTTCGCGTTCGAGGGATTCACGGGTAACGCCCTTGGCCACCTGGGAGTTGCGGATAAAGAGCGCTGTTTTGTTGGCCACGTTGGAAAGCAGGTTGAGATCCCGCTCCTGAAAAGGCGTATACGTGTCTTTCTTTTCGAGCAGGATGACACCCATCAGTTCCTGCTCATCCATGATGGGAACCGCCAGAAAAGCGTGCACGGGCGATTCGAGCAGATCCGGTGAAGCATTGTCGGCGCCGGGATTGGGGCTGGTAAGCAACACCCCGAGACCGTCTTCGACCACGTAATCGATCAGGGTGCGCGAAACCGTCAAGTCAGCGTCCAGATCTTTCAACTTGAAGGAATTGACGTTGAATTCGCCCTTTTTGTTGATCAGCAGAATGATGCCCTGATCGAATTCCAGAAACTCGAACACCCGGTCCAGCACACAGCCCAGAATAAAATCGATATGCAGATCAAAACCGATGTCGCGCTGCAGTTCAAACGAGACCCGCAGCCGCTCGTAGTCGGCGCGCAGCATCTCGTCGTCGATAATGTTGTTTTGCGGGAAGAACTTGTCCATTTTGCGGGGCGCGACTTTGTGGCGAATGCGCGTTTCGATTTCTTCCCGGGTCTCCTCCACCCAATTGATGGTCAGCGCATCGATCTTGTCCCGGAAAAGGCAGCGGGTGCTGCCCATCCGGATTTCATCGCCATCCTTGAGTACGACCTTGCCTTTGATCCGCTTGTCGTTCACGAAGGTCCCGTTGCGGCTGCCGAGATCGCGGACCGAAAACCGCTGTTCGTCTTCCGCCGATATCAGACAATGCACCTTGGAAACCCCGGGTTCGAGCACCTTGATGCGGTTTTTGGGATGCCGGCCGAGGACGTTGTGATCCACCAGGTTGTACTCGCTGCGGCCGCGCCGGGTGAAAATGTATAGCTTCGCCATGGTGTCTTCCTGCTGAGGTTGTCGATTGGGGTCACGCCCCGGGTGTTCCGCCCCCTGCCACGACGGACGGAAAGAGTTCCGGGTTGGTGTGCGGCAGAAATTTGGCCGCACTGAAACGAAGCATGAAATCCTGGTTGACGTTTAGCTCCATATAGGTGATCCGGTCCCGAATCGCGTCGATCTGGGGCAGCAGCCGGGGCTCGGCCAGAACCCGCTTGGCGCCCTCAAGCGAACTGTTGCCCAGCGTCCGGTAGCATTCCCGCGGCAGGTCCGGCAGCATGCCGATCGTAATGGCGGATTCGGGGTCGATGAAGGCCCCGAAGGTCCCGGCCACGAAAAAAGACTTGAGGTTGCGCGGTGCCATCCCCACGGCACCGGCGATGGTTTCCAGGATGGTATACATGGCCGCTTTAGAGCGTATCAGGCTGTCGAATTCGGCCTGCCCGATGGTCAGCCCCTTCCGATCGGCCCCTGCCGGCGGCGGTGCGATTTGCAGGGCCGGTCCATGCGGGCCCGCCACCAGACGGCCGTTGCAGGCCTCGGGCACCAGCCGCCCCCGGATATCGAGCATGCCGACCCGGTAGAGTTGGGCCGCCAGGTCGATCACCCCGGAGCCGCAAATGCCCACCGGG
>JASJCD010000147.1 GCA_030066135.1 Desulfobacterales bacterium
GTGGTCCTGATCTGAGGTTATACAGGTCTTGCAGGGCGCTTTTGTTCATTGCGACCGAATCTACGAGAGTAAAAGCCGACAAAAAAATCAACTATTAAAATAATCACATCGCGCCGGTTTTACAATCATCGCCGTCTGCGACGCTGAACCCCAGGCGCTGCGCTCCGGAGCTTTCATCCCTGGGGTGTGCACGGACCGGGGGATGCTCAGAATGGCCACAGCACCGGTATAAAAAGGCCACCCATGACCAGCACGAGCAAATTCAGCGGAAGACCCAGTTTGAGATAATCACTGAAACGGTAGCCCCCGGGTCCATAAACCATCAGGTTGGTCTGGTAGCCGATGGGGGTGGCGAAACAGGCACTGGCGCCGAAACAGACGGCTACGATGAAGGGTTTGGGGTCGACGCCCAGGCCGGTGGCGGTGGCGATGGCGATCGGGAGGATCAGGATGGCCGTGGCGTTGTTGCTCAATACCTGGGTGCTGATACTCGTCAGGAAGATGATGCCCGCCAGGATAAGCGCCGGACCGGCCGGGGTGAGAAGATGGAGAAAGGCTTCGGCGTAAAGTGTGCTGGCACCGGTTTTTTCAAGGGCGCTGCTCAGGGCGAAGGTGCCGACGATGATCAGAAGCACACGTGATTCCAGGGATCGGTAGGCATCCCGCAGGGGCAGACACCCGCCTATAATCATCAGGAAGGCGGCCGCCAGGGCGGCCACCATGATATCGAGCCAACCTGTGGCCGCCGCCGCCACCATGGCGCCGAAGATGAGGACCGCACGCCGGGCCATGTGTTTGTGTTCGATTTCATGGTGAATGTCTTCCATGACAATGAAGTCGGCGCGTCCACGCAACCGGGCGAGCGCCGTTTCGGGCAGGCGGACCAGAAGGGTGTCGCCCGTGCGCAGCCGGACGTCCTGAAGTTTGGGTTCGGTGTAGTGCAGCTTGCGATGCTGCAGGGCGATAATGTGCACGTCCGGATCGCGGCGCAGGCGGCTTTCCAGAAGACGCGCACCCACCAGCGACGACTGCGGGGGGATGAGCAGTTCCACGATCAGATGCTCCCCCTGACGTCCGCTGAAGGTCATGCCCCTTTCTGACAGCGGCAGCTCGACGTCACCCGAGGCCAGCAGCGCCACCAGATCGCTGGCGCTGCCCTTGATCAGCAGAAGATCGTGGGGTGCCACGGTGACCGCGTCACGCCCCGGGTAATAGACATGCGAATAGCGGATGAGTTCAATGACCTCGATGCCCGGGAAGCGTTCCCCGAATACTTCCTGCGGCGGCCTTCCCGCCAGATCGCTGCCACGGGGAATCAAGACTTCGGCCAGGTAGCGCTGGTGCTGTTTGTCCGCCAGTTCACAGATGGGATTTTGCAAGCTGGGCATGACGCGCGGTGCGGCCCCGAGCAGGAAGACGATCCCCAGCACGGCGATGGGGACACCCAGCGGGGCCAGTTCGAACATGCCCAGCGGCCCGTATCCATGGGCGGCACTGAGGTCGCTGATAATGATGTTGGTGGAGGTGCCGATCAGCGTGCAGGTGCCGGCCAGGATGGAGGCGTAGGACACGGGGATCAATAACTTTGAAGGGCTTGTACCGCTTTCGCAGGCGATGCTCAGGACGATGGGAATGAAAAGCACCACCACAGCCGTGTTGTTGATGAAGGCCGAAGACAGCGCAACGATTCCCAGGATTACCAGCATGGTCAGGGCCGGGCGATTGCCGCCCAGTTGCAGGACGACGCGGGAGATAAAGCCGACCGCGCCCGTACGGATCATGCCGCGACTGATCAGGAACATGGATCCCACCGTCACCACCGCCGGACTGGCCAGACCGGCGACGGCTTCGCCGGGCGTGAGGATGCCGGTGATCATCAGAACGATCATGATGCCGATGGCGGTCAGATCCACGGGGATGATCTCGGTCATCAGCAGGATCAATGTCAGCACCAGCAGGGCGCTCATAAACCCGATAAGCATGGCGAATATATTCCTTTAAAGGCTCTGTGACAGGGGCTGATGGCGCGGCCGATGGCAGAATGGGCTATAGCGGCCGAGAGAAAAAATCTGACCATTAAATGCGGGCTTGGCAAGAGCGGTGCTTCACAGGGTGTTCAGTCCGTTTCGCGGTAGAGGGCCAAAATGCCGGACCGCGCCAGCTTTTTGATGCCCATGGGTTCCAGAAGGCGGATCAGGGCATTGATCTTCTTTTGGCTGCCGCTTGCCTCGATGATGTAATGGGTGTTACCGGTATCCACGATGCGGCCCCGGAAGGTCTGGACGATGCTTCTGATTTCCGGGCGATCCTTGGCCTTGGCGCGCACGCAGATCATGGCCATTTCACGCTGTACGGCTTCTTCTCCGGTCATGTCCCGAACCTTGATGACGTTGACCAGGCGGCGCAGTTGCTTCATGATTTGTTCGATCTGGTCGGGATTCGTCCGCGTCGTTATGGTGATACGCGACATTTCGGGGTTGGCCGTGGGGGCACCGCAAATGGTTTCGATGTTGTAGTTGCGACTGGCAAACAACCCCGATACGCGGGCCGTTACACCCGGCTCGTTCTGGACCAGCATTGTCAGGGTGCGGAATTCTTCTTTCATTCCCCATCGCTTTCAAAGGGTTTATCGGCTGGGGGTATTTTGTAGCAGATCTGGCCGGTGCGGGCAAATCCGCTCGGTTTGGAAATAATCCGGAAGATCAGGAAGGACTTTGCAATTGAGGGCTGACCGCGCTATGAAAGCAGGATCTTGAATCGATTCGATAGCGTCGTCGGCACGGATTGAATGGCCGCTGTTTGGAAATCATATGCACGGTATGGCGCGTGGCGCACCCGCAGATTTGGCCCAATTCAGAATTTTGCGGGGTTGGCTGGCAGATAGATTGCGTAAATCCAATTAAATTGACCATCATTCAATCATCCTGCGGCAAGGAGGTGGAACGTGATCGTCGGAATCCTGAAAGAAATCAAGAGCGAGGAGAATCGGGTCGCCATGACGCCCGCTGGTGTCGAGGTGATGCTTCAGAACGGACATACCCTGCTGGTTGAAAAAAATGCGGGTGAGGGCAGCGGCTTTGCAGACGAGGCTTACGCCAGCGCGGGTGCGGAAATCGTTTCCACGCCGGCGGAGATTTTTGAGCGCGCGGATATGGTCATGCACGTCAAGGAACCGCTGGGGCCCGAATACGATCTCATCCGGGAAGATCAGATCGTTTTTACCTATCTGCATCTGGCGGCAGCTGAAGAGCTCACCCAGGTCCTGATCCGCAGCGGATCGATCAACATCGCTTACGAGACCATTCAGAAAGCCGACGGCAGCCTGCCGCTGTTGACCCCCATGAGCGAGGTGGCCGGACGCATGGCCATTCAACAGGGGGCCAAATATCTCGAGATGGCCCAGGGCGGGCGCGGCGTCCTCCTGGGAGGTGTTCCGGGGGTCGATCCGGCCACGGTGGTGGTGATCGGCGGCGGCGTCGTGGGCACCCACGCCGCCAAAATGGCTTGTGGACTGGGCGCCAAGGTCTACCTCCTGGATATGAATCTCGAACGGTTGCGGTATTTGAGTGACATCATGCCGGCCAACTGCTTTCCCCTCATGTCAAGTCCGGCCACCATTCGAGGCCTGCTCAAAGAAGCCGATGTGGTGGTGGGCGCTGTTCTCGTGACCGGCGCCAAGGCACCCAAGCTGGTTACCCGCGATATGCTCCCCCTCATGAAAAACGGCAGTGTGCTCGTGGACGTGGCCATCGACCAGGGCGGCTGCTTTGAAACCTCCCGGCCCACGACGCATTCCGAACCGACCTATACCATCGACGGGGTGGTGCATTACTGCGTTGCCAACATGCCCGGAGCGGTGGCCAAGACCTCTACCCTGGCACTGACAAATGCCACCTTGCCTTACGCCGTTGAAATCGCCAACAAAGGCTGGAAGCGGGCCATGCGGGAAAACACTGAAATCAAGCTGGGTGCCAACGTGGTGCGGGGGCAGGTAACCTACCAGGGCGTGGCCGATGCTTTCGGCCTGGACTTTATGCCGATGGACGAACTGCTTTAGCCTATTGTGGCTCCATCATCGGCCTGTTTCGCGAGGCCCTCCTACGCCGGCTGATCGCCGGCGTTTTTTTTGAGGATGCCGCTTTTGGTGTCCGGCGGCATGTGCCGGCTGGCAATCCGCGCGATGGTACCATGGGCAGTCGACGGAAAAATGCTTATCGGCCCTTGCGATGAAGGGCGACATGGTCTACGAACAAAAAAACGGGGTCTGCGGGATCTGCGTGACGAGGTCGACCGATCATGTGCAATCTAATGACAAACCAGCATCGCAAGCGACAGCAGCCAGCAACCCTCGTGCGTCTTGAAACGCTGCTGTTTCTGGTTGCCATTGCTATTGCCGGCTGCCAGCCGGCACCTCAAAGGGATGCCATTCATCCTCCCTCCCCCGGTGTCAACTCAAATGAAATTCTCATCGGGGCTTCGCTGGCCCTGGAGGGACACGCCGGTTATCTGGGCACCCAGATCCTGCACGGTGCCATGTCCTATATTCGGCATATCAACGCCAATGGCGGTGTCCACGGCCGCCGCATCAGGGTGATTGCCTACGATGACGGCTACGACCCGCCGCGCTGCCTCTACAACACCCAGCGTCTTTTGATCGAAGACAATGTCTTTGCCCTGTTCTGTTATGTCGGCACACCCACCACGCTGAAGATCATCCCCCTGATCAACGAGGCCCGCATCCCCCTGGTGGGCATGTTCACCGGGGCCAATGCCCTGCGGGATCCTGTCAACCGCTACCTGGTCAACATCAGGGCTTCCTACTACCAGGAAACCGGCGCCACGGTGCGCTATCTGGTCGAAGACCTGGGCATCAGGCGCATCGGCGTCTTCTATCAGTACGATACCTACGGGTTCGATGGTCTGCGCGGAACCGAGTTGGCCCTGCGCCGGTATAACCTCTTTCCGGTGGCCACCGGTACGTATATCCGCGGCACCCTGGCGGTCGAAGAAGGGCTGCAGCGCATCATGGATGCCAAAGCCGAAGCGGTTGTCATGATCGGTACCTACGAGCCCTGTGCCAAATTCATCCGCCAGGCCAAAAGCAGAGGCTATCATCCCGTTTTCAGCAATGTTTCCTTCGTGGGGGCGGATGAACTGGCCCGCATTCTGGGCGATCAAGCCGAGGGGGTCATCGTCACCCAGGTCGTTCCCCTCCCGAATGCGGACGCAGACGCAGACGGCGGCAACCTGTGGGGGGTGGCCGAATATGTGCGCCTGCTGAAGCAATATTACCCCCAGGACATCCCCAATTTCGTGAGCCTGGAGGGCTATCTCAATGCCCGTGTGCTGGTGGAAGGACTGCGGCGCACGGGGGCCAACCTGACCCGGGAGCGCTTTATCGCCTCGCTCGAGTCGGTGCGGACTTACGATCTCGGCATCGACAATGCATTGGCCTTCAGCGCAAGGGACCATCAAGGGCTAGACCGGGTCTATTTCACGCATTTCAAGGATGGGCGTTTCGTCCTGTTCAATGAATAAAAGGTTCACCCCATGGTGCCACGCACGATTCTGGAACGGCTCAACAATGTCAGTCTTAAAAACAAGATCTATTTTTCCACGACCGCGGTGATCGTTCTCATCAGCTTGCTGATCGCCCTGTTTACGCGCTGGATTCTGATCTCGTCCCTTACGGGTGAATTGAAGCTCAGGGGCCTGGGCATCGCCCAGAGCATTGCCGAGAGCAGCCGCACCTACCTGCTTACCCGCGACATCCCCAATCTGACCAGCCTGATATTCGATGCGCGGCTGGGCGAACGCCGCTTCCTGATCAACTATGTGTACATCACCGACAAACAGGGCGACGTCGTCTCGCACACCTTTACGCGCCCTTTTCCGGACATGCTGCGCACGGTCAACACCCTGAGTCCCGGTCAGTCGCATGGGATCGAGCTTATTCATACCGGACCGGAGGACATCTACGATGTGGCCGTTCCCGTGCTGGAGGGTATTTACGAAATCGGCAGCGTACACATCGGCCTGTACAAGAAGCACATCGACCAGTTGATCGGAAAGCTGCGCACAACCTTTCTGGGTTTTATTTCAGTTGTCATCGTCATTTTTTTCGGCATCAGCCACGTTCTGGCACGCTATATCACGCGGCCCATCAGCCAGCTGACGCACCTGTCGGACGATATCAGCCGCGGCAATTTCGACATCACCCCGGAGTTGAGCGCCAACAGCCGCTGCTGGGAGGTTATGAACTGCCATCAGGAGGATTGCCGGGCCTATGCCAACACCGAACTGCCCTGCTGGTGCATCGAAAAGGAGAAGACGCCCCGGGGAGAAATGGCCAAGAACGATATCACCGATATCGCGACGCAATGCCTGGCCTGTCCGGTCTACAATGAAGGCGTCAAGGACGAAGTGCGGCAACTGGCCAACTCCTTCATCAACATGACGTACCATATCAAGTCATCCCAGGCGCAGCTCAGGGATTCCGAAGAGAAGTACCGCTCCCTCTTTGCCAGCGGCCCCAACCCGATTTTTGTTCTGGATTGCCGCACCCGGGAAATTCTGGACGCCAATCCGATTGCCGAAGAAATCTACGGGTATACACGCCGGGAGTTGGTGGGCCGACAATTTAGCGATCTGGGCCCCCTCGAATTCGAGCCGTTGACGGAGATCGGCCGCACTTACAACCTCAGCTCCAAGCTCCAGTACAAGCGCAAGGACGGCAGCTCACTTTATGTGAATGTACACGCCAGCGCCTCGCGCTACATGACCCGCGAAGTGCTGATCATTGCCACCACCGACATCACGGAAATGGTCGAAAAAGACAGCTTGCTGATCCAGGCCAGCAAGATGCGAAACCTGGGCGAGATGTCGGCCAGCATTGCCCATGAACTCAACCAGCCCTTGAACGCAATCAAAATGGGAAGTGAATACCTGGAAATGATGAACGCGAACGGGCATGCGGTCCCGGAGCGGGATCTCAGCACGGTCGTGGTCGAAATCAGCCAGCAGGTAGACCGCGCCACCCAGATCATCAATCGTTTGAGGGATTTCGGGCGCAAATCCGACATGAGTAAAAAAACGGTTGATCTCAACGATGCGGTCCGCAGTGTGATGGCCATTCTGGGACGCCAGCTGAAACTCCAGAACATTGTCGTCGAAACCCGGTTGGCCGATGCGTTGCCGCGCATTCAGGCCCACACCAATCGCCTCGAACAGGTGGTCTTCAATCTGTTAACCAATGCCCGCGACGCCCTGAGCCAGAAAGCCGAAATCGATGAAACCGATGACGAGCAGCGCACCATCCGCGTGGATACCAGTGCCAAAAACGGCCGGGTGGTATTGGCGGTCAGCGATAATGGAACGGGTATTCCGGAGGACGTGCAGCATCGCATCTTTGAATCGTTCTTCACCACCAAGGAGATGGGTGAGGGCATGGGGCTGGGGCTTGCAATTTCACTGGGCATCGTGGAGGACTATGGCGGCGTGATCGACGTGGAAAGCCGCCCCGGAGAGGGCACCCGCTTTCGGCTGACCTTTCCGATAGCCGCCTGACCGGCTTGTGACGTGGCGACGGCTGACCCGCGTGCGGACTTGATTAAGGCGCGATCATACCTAATTTTTAAAAGTTTGAGTTTTAGCTGACATGGGTTTTGTTATAAAATCATACACCTTTACCAAGAGTGCCATCTATGTTCTTCACTGCAATCGATAAGATGTCTAAAGTCCGACGGACGCTGCTTTTTACGTTAATGCTGCTGCTATCGGGTCTATACGCTCTGGCCGCTGCAGCTGCCAGTCCGCCGGCTGAGGGCGGCAAGCTTCCTGACATCCAACTGGAAGTGCCTGCTGACCCATCGCAGCGTGCCTATCTGGGGTTGCCGGAAGCAAATGTTTTCACCATTCCCCAAATCGATGCCGATATCGTCATCGTTGAGATCTTCAGCATGTACTGTCCGCACTGTCAGCGGGAGGCTCCCACGATCAACCAGATTTATACACAAATCGAGGCTGACCCCGAGCTCAAGGGCCGGGTCAAGATCATCGGTATCGGCGTTGGCAATTCCAAGATGGAAGTCGATTATTTTCGCATGGCCTACGATATTCCTTTCCCGCTGTTTACGGACGGTGATTTTGCCATTCACAAACTCCTGGGCGAGGTGCGCACGCCTTATTTCATCGGCGTGCGCAATAAGGACGGCGGCGCGCACGAGGTATTCTACTCCAAACTCGGCGGACCACGGGACGCCGGCGTGATGCTCGAAGAACTGCTGGATAAATCCGGGATGCGTGCGCGCTAAGGAGGTGCCGATGAAGTCTGGGATCTATATGCTGATGATTATCGCCGCCGTTCTGACAGGGCCCGGGGTCAACGCCTGGGGGGCCTCAGATGTCCTCCCGGAAAATATCTACAACCCTGGCAAGCTCAAGCCGGTCGACAGCACCCTCAAGGTAAAAATAGGGGAGCCGGCGCCGGATTTCAGCCTGCCTTCCGTATCCGGTGAAACGGTGACCCTGAGCGATTACCGCGGCAACAAAAACGTGGTTTTGTCTTTCGTTCCGGCCGCCTGGACGCCGGTTTGCTCGGATCAGTGGCCGGGTTACAATATCGTCAAGATGCTTTTTGACGAAAACGATGCCATCCTGCTGGGCATCACCGTCGACAATATTCCCACGCTGTATGCCTGGACGAAGCAGATGGGCGCACTCTGGTTTCCGGTCCTCTCCGACTTCTGGCCCCACGGCGAGGTGGCGTCACGCTATGGCGTGCTGCGATCCGACGGGGTATCGGAACGTGCCCTGTTCGTGATCGACAAGGAAGGGATTCTGCGCGCCATCCATGTGGCCGACATCAATGTGCGTCCGGATCTGGAGTGGTGTGCGGTCGAACTCAAAAAATTGAGCCCCTGACGGCGTTCAGGGCCTCGGCCTTGAGGTAGGATCATCCCTGTGGACGGATAAAACGCCTTGTGTGCAGCCTCATAAACTTGGATAAAGCGCAATGGCAGAGAAAATGTCGATCATGACCATGCGCCGTTTGATTCTCGCCATGGCACTAATCAGCATAATGGTGCTTGTGGCGCCCCTCTCCGCCCAGCAGCCCTCTACCGTCCAATCCATACCCATAGAAAAAATGGACGACATTATCCGCCGGTCGGGTGATTGTCTGATGGTGGTCATGGCCGCCTGGTGCTATCCCTGCATTGAAGAATTGCCCGCGCTCAAGGCACTCGATCAAAAATACAGGCGCGAAGGACTGCGGATTGTGGGACTCAGTCTGGATTATGGCGGTCCCCAAGCCATGCAGCCGATTCTCGCCCAGCACAAAATCCGTTTTCCGGTCTACTGGACAGGTGAGGCGGCCATTGAAAAATATGCCATCACCAAGATTCCGCTGCTGGTTTTCTTTCGTGATGGCCGTGTGGTGAAACGACTCCAGGGGCAGCGGGACAAGGCCACGCTCGAAAAGGAAATCGTCGGTTTTCTCAAAGGCACCTGATGCCTGCCAGGCGTAGCGTGCTGTCAGCCGACGATGAGGTTTAAAGTGTAACCGCGAGATAGGAAACACGCGCTGAACCCAATGCCAGGTCTACGCCGCGGTCAGGCCGCGGTTGTCATTGAGATAAGCGGGCGGACGCAATTGCTTCGACGAGGTCGTTGGCGGTATAAAATGAACGTTTCATAACTTCACGGCCATCGGGCGACAAGACCACGATCAAGGGAATCGTGAGGTAGCCCGTGCTTTTGAGGCGTGCCAGTCCGGCCGGATTGTTGGCCGTGATATCCACTTTCATCGCCACGACATCTTCCTGGTCCAGAAGTTCTACAACGGTACGGCTGCGCAGGACACTGTGCTCCAGGGCCTTGCAGTTGAGACACCAGGCGGCCGTAAACACCATGACCACCACCCGATCTTCTTCCAGCGCCTGCTGGGAGCGTTCCTCGGTGTAGTAGACCCATTCAATCGGACCATCGTCCGTGAAGCGCCATCCGCCCCACACGCTCGCCGCAAGCACCGACAGCCCCACCAGGATGCAGACGCCCTTCACCAGGCGCCGCCGCGTTACCGCCACTAGTCGGTAGGACGCCCAGAGTCCGCCGGCGGCAATGAAGCCCATGACGGCCCACCAGTAAGCCCGCGCGGGCGGATCCGGCGGTTCCACGGTCAGGGCGCTCAGCCCGGCCCCTAAAAAATAGATGGCGGCGGCCATCAGGAAGAGCCCCATGGTTTCCTTGATCAGGGCCCCCATGGGACCGCTGCGGGGTATCCGCATCACCAGGCCGGGGGCGGCTGAGAGCACAAGGTAGGGCAGGGCCATACCCGTGCCGATCGCGGCAAAAATCAGCAGCGTGAGTCCCGGGTTCTGGGTGGCCGCCCAAGCGGCCATCGTTCCCATGACTGGAGCCGTGCAGGGGGTCGAAAGGATAGCCGAAAGCAGGCCGATCCCGAAAGCGCCGGTAAACGTCTCCTGTTTAGGGTTCCAACGGTAGATGAATTGGGGCAACGGGATGGAAAATCCACCGCACATGCTTACGGCCAGAACCGCGATAACGATACCGACCGATATGGTGAAGAAGGGGATCTGAAACAGTTGACTGACGGCGGTAAATTCACTGGACAGGGCGATCACCAGACCGAGCAGCAGCCAGAAGGTCATCAAACCGGCGAAAGTGGCCATGCCCAGCAGGAGGCAGCGCAGCCTGCTCTGGGCAGCGTTGGAAAGGCTCATGATCTTGATCGGGATCAGGGGCAGTACGCAGGGGGTGAAGTTGAGCAGCAGTCCACCCACCACGGCCAGCGCCAGGATCAGACTCAGGCCGGCGCCGGCGGCGGGCCACGTCATGCTGAGTCCCAGAAGCGAAAAGGTAAAGTCGTCCGGCACGGATTGCACCGCTGGGTGCATGCCGGCAAACAGCTCTGGTGCCACCGCGGCTGGCGGCCTCGAATCCGTTGCGGCTGGCAGTTTTGCTGTCAGCGTTATTTCCTGGGGAAAGAGACAGGTGGTGGCATCGCAGGCCTGATATTTCAGGGCGATCTTGATTTGCAGGCTTTCTTCGGAAAAGGCCGGCGGAACCTTCATGGGAATGATAACAGGGATTTTTCCATCGAAGACTTTAAGCGGATTGGGCGCGAAATCGGCCTCGATGGTATGCGCCGCAGGGAAAAGCGGTGTTTCCGGCACAACACCGGGGGACGTTTCCAGGATGGCAATCTGGGTCGGGAAGGGGCTGAAAGCGGGTTGGGGGTCTATCTGGGCTTCATTGGCATTGATATGGAAACCCGGGGCAATCTGCATCACCACTGCGAGTCCGATGCGGTCACCACTGCGCGCCCGCTCAACCGACCAGATCGTGGTGGCCCGCAGCACGGCTTCCGGTTCGTCCTTTTCAGACGCACCCAGATCGGCGGCGGCCGAGGCGGCTAAGGCAAAGAGAGCCCACCAAAATACGAAAGCGGCCATAAGGCGCCGATGCGCAGCGAGGGTGCCGCCCGCCATCTTATGGCGACAGCGGTGACGCCTTGCAGGGCTGGCCGGGTCAGCTTTCAAGGTTGAGCTCAATGCCGCTGGCATACCCTTTTTCAGCGGCGATCATATCCAGATGAAGCGAGGCGACCTGTTCCAGAGGCGGGAATAGGGGACGGGTGAGCTCCCGGGTATCGACCGATTTAAGATATTGACGGCAGTGGTCACAGACGTCGACCCGCAGGTCCTTTTCTTCTTCCGAAAAAAAATAGTGCAGTTGTCCTGCCTGGGTATTTTCACACAATGCGCAGAAGACACGGGGCGCGCGCCATTGGTGGCGGCAGAAGCTGCAGCACAGGACCCGGCGGCCTTCGTGTGCTAAGAGGGCAAGGCCAGGGGAACTGCCGCAAACCGGGCAGCCGCTCCGGCGCCGGACAACGTCGCTATCGAGGTGCGTGGCCAGTTGCACGGCGCAAAGTTCAATCGCGGGCTGAATGCTGTGGTAGCCGATAAAGGCCAGGTGCTTGCGGTCGACCCCGATCCGGTCGGCCGTGGTGGGCAGATACGCGTCTTGATCTTCGAGCAGACCCTGAAAAAGCTGCTGGGGTTCGAATTCCCGGCGATCGAGGGCCTCGGCGATCTTTTCGGCCGAATCCCGGATTTCCGTTCCATGCGTGGCGATCAGGCGGCAGATTTGTGTTATCAGACTTGCCCCGGCGGCGGTGTCGAAACGCAACTGGGAGACCTCCACCAGAGGCAGTTCCTCCTGCAGTCGGTGTGCGATGGTCTCGGACGACAACTGTATCGGGTCGAGGGCGATCTCGCCCTTGTTTTCCTCCTGGGCGACGAAGACGCCGGCGTAAAAGGTCAGGATGTGCGCGTAGGCGGGGCGCAGTTCAGCGAGTTTGCGGGCGGCCCGCTCAATTTGGTCAATCGTAATCGGTGTCGGTTCCGGCATGAGTCCTCCTGCATGCTGAGGGCTATCGGATTTACGGGTCGGTCGGGCGCAATTATATCGCCACCTGCCGCCTCTGGGATGTACAACAACCATGTGGCCCGAGCTTACGGTGTCGAGGGCATTGCGTGTAACTCGGAGGCCGCGGATCGATATTCTCCTGCATCCATACACGAAACCGGTGCGCGAATCCAGTCGCAATGCCCGTTCGAGCGGATGCCGGCGGTGCCACGCAGGCGGGGGGAAGACGGCTTCCGTCTTCCCCCCGCGATGATA
>JASJCD010000148.1 GCA_030066135.1 Desulfobacterales bacterium
AAACCGGTGATACCCAGACCGAAACCGAGCTGCTTCAGGTAAAAGGCAAAGCCGATGCCGATAATGACCAGTAAAAAGGCCATCCAACCATAGTATTTTTTACTTCCTTTTATTGCTAATTCAAGCATATTGACCTCACACGATGTAGTAAACGCACGGCTCAGTGCCCAATGACTGTTTACGTCGAATTGTGAAATTGGTTCTAATTAATTCCCGCACGCCGGATTCCGAATCATACAGGTCGCCGAAAGCGAGCTTGCCTTCGGAGGCCTCGACACAAGCCGGCAATTTCCCCACTGCCAGCCGTTCTACACAAAAATTACACTTTTCAACCACGCCTTTAGACCGGGTTGGAAATTCGGTATTGAGGTGTTGAATAAATGGGCGCGGATTCCGGTAATTGAAGCTGCGGGCGCCGAAGGGACAGGCGGCCGGTGAGGGCTGATCGACTGTAGTGTACGACCGTTCCCCGTTTTTCGGTTGACACGCAAATCGACCTTGCCGGATAATGCCCGGCGAGAAAAGGCTTCCCTGGAAGGGGAAGCCTTTTTGCAAGCCGAACCGATGCAAAAACGCTCCTAATTGCTGGATTGGATCGACTGGAATGCCGCCGCTAAATTTGGGCGATCGACGTGCGATCGACCGTTCTAAACTGTTTCTGGCCCTCGTGGCCGGATTGACCCTCACCGCCGCTTTCCCTCGCACCGGATTGTTTTTTCTGGCCGGGGTAGCCTATGTCCCGCTGCTTTTGGCACTGCGGGACGTCAGCGTCAGGGATGGTATCTACCTGGGCCTGGTCACCGGGCTGTCACATGCCCTGTCGCTGCTCTATTGGATCGCCCATACCATCACCACCTATGGCCATGTCCCCATGGTCGTGGCCATCGGCATCCTGATGCTGCTCGCCACCTATATTGCCCTGTACACGGCCGCCTTTGCGGCCCTGGCCATCTACGCCGGACGCGCAACGCCACTCATGCCGATCGTGCTGCCGGTATTCCTGGTGGCCCTGGAGTACCTGCGCGGCCACTTGCTGACGGGCTTCCCCTGGGGCTTTCTGGGCCACTCCCAATACGCGTTTCGCGCCCTGATCCAGGTGGCCGATATCACCGGCGTCTACGGCCTTTCGTTCATCCTGATGCTCACCAATGCAACCCTCTGCCTGCTGGTTCTCTGGCGCGGTGGCAAGACTTGGCAGGGGCGTGCGGTCAGCCGCCGGACGGCCACCGCTTGGGGGTTGGCCACGCTCGGCATACTGGCGGCCGCCGTTATTTACGGCCAGGCACGTATCAGCGGCGTGGAAGCAATGATGTCCACCGCGCCCCACGTGGAAGCGGCCGTCGTCCAGGGCAACATTCCCCAGGCCGCCAAATGGGATCCGGCCTTCCAGATCTCGACCACCAAGAAATATATCCAGCTTTCGCTCGGGGAGGCGGCCAAGAACGCCGACCTGGTGGTCTGGCCGGAAACCGCCACCCCTTTCCACATGCACCACAACAAGGTGCTGACCGGCATGGTCCGCCGCGGGGTTAAGGCGGCGGGCACTGATTTTATCATCGGCAGTCCCTTTTTTACCCGGCGAGGCCAAACGCTTGATTACTACAACAGCGCCTTTCTGGTAGCCGCCGACGGCAACATTGGTCCCCGCTACGACAAGGCCCACCTAGTACCGTTCGGCGAATACGTGCCCCTGCGCCGATGGCTGCCCTTTGTGGGCAAGCTTGTGGCCCAAGTGGGGGATTTCGTGGCGGGTCAACCGGGGCAGGTCCTGTCATGGCGCCACCACCACCTGGCACCATTGATCTGTTACGAGGCCATTTTTCCAGCTTTGACCCGGGCGGCCGCGCGCAATGGCGCCGACATCCTCATCAACCTGACCAACGATGCCTGGTACGGACGGACCAGCGCCCCCTATCAACACCTGAGCCTGTGCGTCTTCCGGGCCGTCGAAAGCCGGCGCAGTTTCATTCGTGCGGCCAACACGGGCATCAGCGGCTTCATCGATCCCACCGGACGTATCGAAGCCCCCACCGGGCTGTTCGTCGATGCCGTGGCCAGCCACAAGATTTCGGCCCTCACCCACCAGAGCATCTACACCCGTATCGGGGATGTCTTTGCCTGGCTGTGCCTCGCCGCCACGGCCCTGGCGATCGCTTTTCAAACCATCCGATCACGCCGCATCGCAGCTGAACCCCGCCCTTAGCAAGAGCCGTTTGCAGTCCAAAAGTTTGGTGTTGGGTGCTATTGATGATTATCAATAGATAGTTTCCGCTATCACAAGATTTGACGGATGCCGTCGACGCCCAGGTGGCATTGCAAGACCATCTAAAGTTTGATTCTATTACCTTTGGTCCTGCGCCGCGCATCGGGGATAAGATCGGGATAGGCTTGTGGGCCTGTTGGAGGGCAAGCGCATCTCTGTGAGACCCGCTCGCATCGAAGCGAATCCGCCGAGATTGTTTCCCGGCTTGAAGATCGCTGGAACTTGGCATATATTGGCGCCTTTACAGAACACGATCAGCCCATTGCCGCCTGACGGGCCGGCCACATAATAGGAGGAAAGCACCATGGCTTCGGAAATCAAACAAATCCTGCAGGACGTGCGCCACCGCCTTGACCAGATCAAGGAGTATCTTTGACCTCCCTGCCCTTGAACGACGCCTGCAGGAACTGGAAAGCATCATCGCCGGCCCCGGATTCTGGGACACGCCCGAAAAAAACAAACCCCTTCTGAAAGAACGCACCGATATCGCAGCCAAATTGGACTGCTTCCAGACCTTGAAGCAGGACATCGAGGACAGCGACGTACTGTTGGAGATGGCGCTCGAAGAGTCCGACGCGGAAACGCTGAGCGATATCGAACCCCAGTTGAAGGAGATCGACGCGCGGATCGAAAAGTTTTCCCTGAGCCTGATGCTCGACGGGGAGAACGATGCCAACAATGCCATCGTCGCCATCAATGCCGGCGCCGGCGGCACTGAAGCCCAGGACTGGGCCGAAATGCTGTTTCGCATGTATGCGCGCTGGGTGGAACGCCGCGGCTACAAGTCGGACATCATCGACTTTCAGCCCGGCGACGAGGCCGGTATCAAGAGCGTGACCTTCATGGCCGCAGGTGAAAACGCCTTCGGCTACCTCAAGAGCGAACGCGGTGTGCACCGCCTGGTGCGGATCTCGCCCTTCAACGCCAGCGGTAAGCGGCACACCTCCTTTGCGTCGGTTTTCGTCTATCCGGAGCTCGATCAGGAAATCAACATCGATGTCGAAGAAAAGGACCTGAGGGTCGATGTCTTCCGCGCCAGCGGCGCCGGCGGCCAGCACGTCAACAAGACCAGCAGTGCCGTACGCATCACCCATCTGCCCACCGGCATCGTGGTCCAATGCCAGCAGGAGAAATCCCAGCACCGCAACCGCGACCTGGCCATGAAAGTGCTCAAATCGCGCCTCTACGAGCAGGAGATGCAGAAGCAGGAAGCCGAGATGCAGAAGGTCCACGAGAGCAAGGACGATATCGCCTGGGGCAGCCAGATCCGCTCCTACGTCTTGCACCCCTACCAGATGGTCAAGGACCACCGCATCAACCTGGATGTGGGCAATGTCAACGACGTGCTGGACGGCGGGATCGACCCCTTCATCGACGGTTGGCTCCTGTCCCAGCGCAAGGAACGACGTTGAGCGAAATGATGCCGGCCGCACGCCGCACGTCGAGACCGGCCGGCGCAGCCGCTGATGCCGAAGCGCTCCTGCGGGAGGCTTTCGGGGCCGGAACCCGGCGGTTCGACATTGTCCGCCGCCACGGGGAGCAGGTGGCCGCACGTGCCCTGAAAATTGCAGCCGGCCTGGAAACCCCTGCACTGGACGAAGCATTTCTCTACACCGCCGCCATGCTGCACGATATCGGCATCGTGAAAACAGCCACCCCGCAGTTGGACTGCCACGGCGACCAGCCGTACATCCGGCACGGTGTCCTGGGACGCCAAATGCTGGAGGCGCGCGGCCTGCCGCAGCACGCCCTGGTGTGTGAACGCCATGTGGGGGTGGGCATTACGACCGCCGACATCCGGAACCGGGCATTACCGCTGCCGCTGCGCGACATGCGCCCGGTCACCATCGAGGAAGAGCTTATCTGCTACGCGGACAAGTTCTACTCCAAGACCAACGGCGGCGTGAAAGCGGCCAAAAGCGTTCATGAAGTCGCCCGCCACCTGAAACGCTACGGTCGACGCCAGGCGGAGACCTTCATCCGCTGGGCCGCCCGGTTTGAAGGTTTAATCCTCAGCTAAAAACGACGGCGATGAAGGCCGTCACAACCAGAATAAGGGCGGGACTAAGTAGCCATAGCGATGGTTTGAACCATTTGTCTCGGTTTCGAGCTGTTAATCCCTTTGTCCCGCGCCGAGCATCGGCGATGCGGACGGGGAAGGCGTGTCGGCCTGTTTGAGCGAAGCGAGTTCCGACACGCGCCGTCCGAAAACCGAAAGATACGCACAGCATCATACTGTCAGGCAAGGCGCAATGCGACGTGAGGCGCGCAGCAATCGTCAGATTGTGAGCACCCGAACGAGTGTTGTAACGCAGCATGGCAGTATGAGGCGCCGCGTATCGTCCGGTTTGGCGACGCGCAGGGTTAAGCGGGACACGGGCGTTTTCTTTTGGTTCGTTTTCTTTTCACGTGAAAGAAAATGAACAAACTTAATCAAATAAATACCCCCTGGAATAGGGGCACTCTCTTTGAACTCCACCAGAGGTGGAGGAATTGGGTCACAACGAAGGGGATCAGGACAACCTTGGATCTGCGCGCCACCCTGCGATTCTACTTTATCACCGACGACCGGGCACCGGATCTGTCGCCCATCGACCAGGTGCGCGCCGCCATCAAAGGTGGGGCCACCTTCATCCAATACCGCCGCAAGCATTTCTCCGCGGCCGACTTTGCCGAAGCCGCCGCCATTCGCGATCTCTGCCGCGTCAACCGGGTGCCCTTCGTGGTCAACGACCACCTGCTGCTGGCCAGGGCCGTGGACGCCGACGGGGTGCACCTTGGCCAGGATGACGAACCGCCGGCCGTGGCCCGCCAGGTGCTGGGCCCCCGGGCGATCATTGGCATATCGGTGTCCAACCGGGAGGAACTGGGGCGCACCGATCTGGGCCCCTGCGATTACGTGGGCAGCGGTCCGGTCTTTGCGACCGGCACCAAGGCCGACGCCAAACCGGTACGGGGACTGGCGGGACTGAAAGAAATGGTGGACGCCGTAGCGCTGCCGGTGGTCGCCATCGGGGGCATTGATGCCGAACGGGCGCCGGCCTGCCTGGCCCAGGGCGCGGCCGGCGTGGCCGTGATCAGCGCCGTCTCCCGGAACGAGGATGCCGAATCGGCCGCCACCCGTATGGCGGCCGCCTGCGGCTCTCCGCCGCGGGAGAGGCTGGACAAGGCCTGGCAGGATGAATTCGCCCTGATCGAGCGCCTCGTGGCACCGGCCCTGGCCGATTATCCCGATCGCCCGACCCTGGTGCCCCCTGGCGACGACGCCGCCCGGCTGGACGCCCTGCCCGTGCCGGTCATCTCCACGGACACCCAACACGAAGGGGTCCATTTCCGCCGGGAATGGCAGCCGCCCGAGGCCATCGGTCAAAGGGCCGTGGAGGTCACCCTGAGCGATCTGGCGGCCTGCTATGCCGAACCGGTAAGCCTGTTCGTCAACCTGGGACTGCCCAAAGCCATGGCCGAAAGAGAGGTGGTCCGTCTCTATGACGGCCTGCACGCCGCCCTCCAACAGCACAACTGCCGCCTGGGGGGCGGGAACATCGCCCAGGCTTCGGCCCTCTGCCTGGACCTGTTTGCCGTGGGCCAGGGACGCCGGGATCTATTCCCGCGGCGCGACGCCGCCCGCCCCGGCGAAACGCTATACACCACCGGCCCGCTGGGCCTGGCACGCTGCGGGCTCAAAGCTTTAGAAGCAAGCGATGGCCGGTTTCCGAACCTGGTAAAGCGGTTTCTGTGTCCCCGCGCGCGCTTCGACGCGGCCGCCGTTCTGGCCGAACACGGCATCGCCTGCGTCATGGACATCAGCGACGGGCTGGCCGGCGACGCCGCCCACATCGCCCGGGCCGCCAATCTCAGCATTCACCTCGACGCGGGCGCGCCCGCTGCACATCCCGAACTGCGGCGCTTTTGCGACGCCTATGGATTGCAGCCCGAGCATGAAGCCCTGGCCGGCGGGGAAGACTACGAGCTGTTGTTCACCTGCCGTCCCCAAACCTTCGCTGCCATTGTGAAACGCCTGCCCGAGGCCCGGCCCGTGGGCCACTGTAAACCCTTTGACGGCAAGTACCTGCCCGGCCTACCCAACGGCGTGCGCTCCTTTCGGCACGGCTGACCCGGCCTGACAACATACGCCTGGCCTGCCGCACCGCAGAAACAGTTAGTTTGAGGGGACCTGCACCACGAGTATTGTTGCACTCGGCGGCGCAACAGTGTAGTTTGTAGTATTCATCGTCATGCGCATCATGCACCCCTCGAGGGGGACCATGTTCAAGCGACCTCGCCAGATTATACAGGGCAATCTCTGGAATCGTTTGGCTCGCGATCTGATCTACGATTCCAAACAAATGCTTCTCTACTGCGGTGTCAAAATTCCGTCGGCCAACGGCAGGCGCACGGCCGACGATTATACCGCCTTCGTCAAAGGGGTCACGCAAGGGACCCGTTACGGCGCCGTCCACGACCCGGCCACCCGGCGTATTCACTTCGAACCGGACTATATTCAGGATATCGTCGATCTGGCCAATCGGTTCGACTTCCCGGTCCTGGACAAGGCCTTCGGACCCGGCGGCATCGCCGGTTTCATCCAGGAGGACGACGGCGAGGCCCGCGCATTTAAAAACCCCAGCCTGAACCATATCCTAAAACAGGCGTTGATGGCCAAGAAATGGGAAATGCCTTTCGCCTGTGTCTGCGCGCGGCAACTGTCGCAATTCGAGGTCGAGCAATTCGGGATCATGACCGAAATATTCGATGGCCCGATCTTCTTGAGCGTTTCCACCGCGGCAGGCATTGCCGAGGCGGAGCGATGCATCCGCAACGGGCATTACATCATCACCATCCATACGATCTTTGACTCCCCGCTGACCTTATCCTTCACAGAAAAATTGGATATATTCCGTGAGTGTGTCGCACGGCAGATCCCCGTGATGCTGGTGACCCAGCCCTTTAGCGGGCAAAATGCACCGATGACGCCTTACGGCCTCGCACTGCTGGCCTTTGCCGAATTTTTAGCGGGCATGGCCTTGGCCTACGCGATTAACCCTGCGACAAAGGTCATCAACGGCGCCTACCCCACCATGTGCACACCGGGCCGCAATCCGGTACTCAAGATCGGCACGGTCGTGCACAATTTCACGAATTATCTGGTCGCCTACACGGCCCGCCTGCTGGATATCGCCAGTATTCAATCGGGATGCACCGTCGGCGGCACCGTCCACGACCAGGCGATCCTCGATACGGACTACGAGACCGTGCGGGCCATGATCCTTTGGGACTACCTGTTCGAGGGATGGCACATGCTGCGCCACAGCTACGGTTTTCTGGACGACCTGGTGAACTTTTCCTTCCGTAAGGCGGACGCCGACATCTCCGCCTTGCGGCACATACAGGGTCTGGATGACAGCGGTATCACGGCGGTCCTGGCCAACAGCGTCCGGTTGAACAACGACTTCAAAAAAGCCGAGTCGATCTACCAGGAGCCCACCCTGCTGTTCAACCGCGAAAAGGATATCCTGCTGGAGGTGATCATCGAAACGGTGGGGACCTTCCGGGGCGACTTTGGAAAGCATGAACACACGCTCCAGAACATTCCCAGCGAATGGTTTTAAAGCGTCGCGAAGACGCGTGAACCATGGAGGTGATGTCACCTATAGCACTCATCCATGAGGCCCTCAGCGACCACGAACAGGGGCATCTGGACTTCGAGGCCCTGCCCAACGCTTCCCAGGAGATGCTGGCAGCAGAGATCAAAGAACGCCTCCGCAAGGGGATCACGGATACCCTTGAGCGCATGAATTTGATCTGAAGAAAATGGCTGCGCCTTCCCGGGGCTACCAATTCGTGAGCAGCGGTTTGACGTCCACCGCCCGGGGAATCAGGCCGTGCTCGAGGGCAAAGGCGGCAAACGTTTCCCAGCGTGCCGCCTCTAGCGTCTGGCTGCCGGCGAAATAGGGCCGCGTCAGCTTGTAGGCCGCCGTCTCGATTTCCCGATCGGCATCCGGCAGGGCCTGGAAGTAAAGCCCCAGGGCAGCCTCGGCGTCTTCCTGCTGAAAGGCGATGCCGCGGGCCACGGCTTGGGCAAAGGCCCTCACGGCGGCTGGCTTGTTGGCAAGGGTTTGGGTCCCACAGATGAAGATCAGTTCGTCGTAATCCGGTATACCCCAATTCTCCAGTTCGAAGTAGCCCGCCTCGATCCCTTTGGCGGCCATGGTGACGGTTTCATAGGTCTTAAAGGGCCCCATCACCGCGTCTACCTGCCCCGAAGTCAGCGCGGGTACGATGGTGAAGCCCACGTTCACCAGGCGCACATTCGCGATGCCGTTGATGCGCGCGAAGGCCTGCATGAGAACGTCCATCAGGCCGGGAACCGTGTAACCGATGGTGCGTCCGCTCAATTCGGAAGGGGCCTTGAAGCCCTTCTCCTTCAGAAACAAAAGCGTGGTCAGGGGGTGTTCGACCAGGCGGCCCACCACGCGGACGTCCAGGCCCTCCGCTGCCGCGATGATGGTCTGGGGTTGATAGGAGACCGCCAGGTCCACCTGTCCGGCCACGGCCAGCTTGAGCGCATCGGAGGTGTCCGACGGACTCAGAATCTCGACCTCGATACCGGCCTCGCGGAAGTAGCCCTTTTCCTGAGCAACGTAGATCGGCAGATGGTCCACATTCGGAAACCAGTCCAGCATGAGGGAGAGTTTTTCGCCGGCATTCGCCGGGGAAGTAAAAGCCACCGCGAGAAGAAGCATAAGTATTATAAATTTCCGCATGGTGGAAAACCTCCGATTCGATAGAAAAATTGAAGATAGGCGGCAAGTGATGCGAACATTAATTTTGTATGTCTGTGCATCAAATTGCTTTATTAAACACCAAATTGTTCATTTTCTTCCACGTGGAAGAAAACGAACCAAAAGAAGACGCCCGTGGCCCGCTTGCTCCTGCGCGTCGATGATCCGGACGGCGCGCATCGGAACTCACCCGCTTGCAGCGGGCTCAAACAGGCCGACGCGCTGTTTCCGTCCGCATCGCCGATGCTCGGCGCGGGCCAAAGGGTGATTTAACCGGAACCCAAACCAGTTTTATC
>JASJCD010000149.1 GCA_030066135.1 Desulfobacterales bacterium
GCGGCGTTCTCGCCTCCTGTCCGTCCTCGACGTAGCCGAGCTACGCCTGCGGTGGCCAGTCGGCTGCGGTTTGTTGAACACATTCCCAATTTCATAGATCGATGTGAAATCCCGCTGAAGAGCGGGGACTGCGGCCGAAATCTACTACCTCAGAAGGGTCACTGACCTTTCAGCCGGCCCTTTTTAAGGTGGTTTCAATCGGTGTCGGTATCGCTATCGGAATCGGTATCGATCTCTGCCCGCCGGCTTCTGATTTCTGGCTTCAGAATTCTGATTCCTGACTTCTGACTTCAGTCCTCAATGCCCAGCCAGCTTCTGGCGGCCTCGATGGTCTTGAATACTTCGGTGTGCCAGGGCAGTTCGTTCATGGCGGCCAGGGATTGATACTGGCGCGAGGCGCCAAAGCTCATTGGGCCGGGCACCACCAGGGCGGTTTTGCTGCCGGGGGGACGTGGTGGCGCATGGTGTTTGGTGAGCTGCACCAGATCATTGAGCTGTGTCAGGGTGAAGATCTGGCCGCTGAAATTCAGGAAATCATAGAGCTCATACTTCGTGGGCCCCTCGTCGCGATAGCGCTCGATGACGGCCTTGAAGGCATCGAAGGAAACCTCGTCGTCCAGACGGAAGAGCGTCAGGCTCCGAGGGCGATCGATGTGGTAGGTCATGGGCATGGGTTCAGGGTTCTAAGGCTCTGAGGTTCTAAGTTCAGGGTTCAGTGCTATCAGTGGAGAGGGGTCAATCTCACAGAAGCTGAGCCTGCAATTTTAAGTGGGTTTTCGGGGTTCGGGTTGCAATCTCAGGGTTTGAGACCAACGCATTCTGACTTCTGATTTCTTCAATTCCGGGGTCATGCCAGCGACGGCCCTAAAGAAATCTTCTCTTGAGGGCCATTATGCGGTCCACCGATTCGGCCGTCTTGTCTCGCAGGCCTCTGTTGGCCCGGATCCGGGCGACCATCTCCTCGAAGGCGGTCCGGATGTCCGGGCCTTTGTGGCAGATCAGGGCGATGTCGATTTCAGCGGCCAGGATCTGGCCGATGACGGTGCGGATGTCGAAGTGGCGCTTGATGGCGCCCATGTCAAGATCGTCGGTGACGGTAACGCCCTGGTAGCCGAAGCGGTCGCGTAGCAGGTCGCGGGCGATGGCCGGTGACAGGCTGGCCGGCCAGCGGGGGTCGATTTTTTCATAGAGAATATGGGAGAGCATGACAGCGCTGACACCGATCTGGATGGCGGCCTCAAAGGGCGGCAGCTCGATCGCCGCCATGGCATCCGGTTCGTGCTTGAAAACCGGAAGATCCAGGTGGGAGTCGAGCACGGTGCGCCCGATACCGGGGAAATGCTTGGCCACCGCCATCACACCGCGCTGCTGCAGGGTTTCGATGACGGTATTGCCCATGGCGCTCACGTATGCGGGGTCGCTGCCGAACACCCGGTCCGCCATGATGCCCGACATGTCGGCCGGGGCCACGTCCACCACCGGCGCCATGTCCATGTTGATGCCCACCGAGGCCAGTTCCCGGGCGGTGATCTCGCCGAAATGGCGGGCGTCATCCAGCCCGGTCATGTGGGGGTTGCCGGGAAATTCGGTAAACGGCGCCCGCAGGCGGGCCACCGGACCGCCCTCCTGGTCGACGGCGATGAAAAGCGGGGGCTGGCCGCAGCCGGCGGCAAAAGCCTGGCAGTCTTCACACAGCCGGCGCACCTGTTCCGGCGTTTCGATGTTCAGCTTGAAAAGAATCAGGCCGCCAACCTTGAGATCGCCGATGAGGGCGCGCAGATCGTCGTTGAACTGCAGGCCCTCGAAGCCGACCATCAGGCGCTGGCCGGCCATTTGTTCGTCGTTGAAATCCTTCATTTGCATCACTGCGTGTATATCCTTGAATCCCTGCGCTATTTTTTCTTGCGGCGGCGCAACTGGTACTCACGCACCGCCTGGTTGTGGTCCTTCCAATTGGTGGAAAACTGGTGGGTCCGGTCCCGGCGGGATACGAAAAACAGATAGTCGGACTCGGCCGGATAGAGGGCCGCTTCCAGGGCGGCGGCGCCGGGGCTCGCAATGGGACCCGGCGGCAGTCCCCGGATGACATAGGTGTTGTAGGGCGTGGGGGTGCGCAGGTCCTTGCGGGTCAGGTTGCCGTTGAAATCCTTGATCCCGTAGATCACGGTGGGGTCGGTTTCGAGACGCATGCCCTTGCGCAGCCGGTTGTGGAAGACGGAGGAAATCAGAGGGCGTTCGGCGGGATCGCCGGTCTCCTTCTCGATGATCGACGCCAGGGTGACGACCTCGTGCAGGCTCAGACCGATTTCCCGGGCCCGGGCCCGCCATTGGTCCGAGACGGCGGCGTGGAAGCGTTTGAGCATGGCGTCGATGATCGCACGCTGTTCGAGACCGCGGGGGAAATGATAGGTGTCCGGAAAGAGGTAGCCTTCCAGGGTCTGGGCCTCGAGGCCGGCGTTGCGGACCTCTTCGGGATCGGTGGCCAGGCGATGGAATGCCTCAGCGCTGCCGAAACCGGCTGCTGCAATGGCTTCCGCGATCTGACGCAGGTGGTAGCCTTCCGGAATCGTGACCCGGTAGAGGCGGACCTTACCGCCCTTGAGGGTTTCAAGGATCTGCCGGGGGCTCATCTGGCCGCTCAGCTCGTATTCACCAGCTTTGAGCTGGGTGTGGTACCCCCCGAAACGGGCATACAGCCTGAATTTGAACGGGGTCTTGATGAGCCCCTTGTCCTGCAGCCGGGCGGTAATGGCGCCGAAGCCCTCGCCGGGCCGGATGGTCACCGTGTGCCGGTCGGTGGTGACGGCATCGGGTTGGCGGGCATAGCGGTGGACATCCCAAACGGCCAGGCCCATGCCGGCGGCGGGCAGCAGGACCAGGATGGCGAGTATTTTGATGTATTTCAAGTTGGTTGCACCTTTTTAGGCCTTGTTGCCGAAAGAATCCATCTTTTATGTCAAACCACCTTGGCTGTCAAAGTGATTGTCGCCTCCCGCACCGGCCGTCCGCTGAGGCGGATGCCGGCCAGGAGGCCACCCCGTAGAAGGTTGACATAAGGGCCCATCGGGGGCAGATTCCGCAGGTGGTGATCCGAATCGCGCCGATCGCCGGGTGTATCCGCGATCGTCGTCCGCCGCCAGTTAACAACGCCGTCGAAAAGGACAGCCATGCCGACCCGCACCCGAAAGCCAGCTGAAGTTTACCACGGTTTTGAGCAGGGGCCAATCCGCCCCCCCAGCGAGGCGGACAGTCTCCTCATCCGCGTGACCCGCAACTGCCCCTGGAATCACTGCCGTTTCTGCCCGGTCTACAAGGGGGCACGCTTCTCTCTGCGGCCGGTGGACCACGTGATCGAAGACATCGAGCGGGTTCACCACTATGTCGACGCCATCCACGCCGCCGCGGAGGGGGATGGCGGCCGCCTCACGCCGGCGGAGGTGAGCCGGATCGGCACATCGGTCGAGCCTGCCGACAATGCCGCCTTTCAGGCCGCCCTGCACTGGTTCGCCGGCGGCATGCAGTCCGTCTTTCTCCAGGACGCCAACAGTCTGGTGATCAAACCGGGGGACCTCGAGGCGGTTTTAAAGCACCTGCGGCGCCGGTTTCCCTGGGTGCAGCGGATCACCTCCTATGCCCGCTCCCACACCATCGCCCGCATCACTCAGCCCGACCTGCAGGCCCTGGCCGCCGCGGGCTTGAACCGCATCCACATTGGTCTCGAGTCGGGCGCCGATGCCGTGCTCGCGCGCATGCGTAAAGGCACCACCAAGGCCGGACACATAAAGGCCGGCTGCAAGGTCAAGGCGGCCGGTATGGAACTTTCGGAATACGTCATGCCCGGTCTGGGCGGCCGGGAACTCTCCCGTATTCATGCCCTCGAGACCGCGGACGCCCTGAACCAGATCGATCCGGATTTCATCCGCCTGCGCACGTTGGCCATTCCCAACCACACCGAACTGGCCGGCGATCGCGACCGGGGGCACTTTGAAAAAATGGGCGACCGCGAAACGGCGGAAGAGGTGCTGCTTTTCCTCGAGCATCTGGACGGCATCACCAGCATGGTCAAAAGCGATCACATCCTCAACCTCTTTCAGGAAGTCGAGGGCCGTCTGCCCGAGGACAAGGCCGTCATGACTGGCGTCATCCGCGATTTCCTGGCCCTGCCGCCGGAAGCGCAGGTGGTTTTCCAGACCGGACGCCGCCTGGGGCTGCTGGCGCGTTTTAGCGATATGGCGATCCCCGCAAGGCGCCGGCGGGCCGAACAGGCCGTGGAAAGCTACGGCATACGGCCGGACAACGTGGATACGGCGGTAGAGGAGATTATGAAGCGCTTTATCTGACGGTCTCGTAAAAAGTCCGATATCGGCGTTACGCTTCACCCTTCGTCATTGCGGCGTACTGTAAGTACCCCTCATTCCTCAGGAATCGCAAGCCTTGATCTTAAACAAATCGGCCTGTTTCTGGATGGACACTGAGTTGGGTGGGGGATGCGGCCGGTCGGGATCAGGGGGGCAACGGGTTGCCAAAAAGAGCGCCGGTCACGAAAATGAGCAGGGCCGCGGCCGCTGCCTGGAAGAGGATGCCCGGCAGTAGACTGTGGGATCGCTCACGCGCCAGCCCGGCGGCCAGGCTGAATACGATCGCCGCCAGGGTGATGCGGATGGAGGCGCCAAGATGTACAAGCGGCAGCAGATCGGGCCCCAGCATGATGAGAGCGGGGAACGCGGCATACATGATCGTGGCGCTAATATTCGGAAAGGACAGCGCCCAACCGTTGTCGCAGCGCTGCACGCGCGAATGCTTGGCAACGATGCCGTGAACCAGGCCGCGGAAGAGCAATTCGCCGGCCAGCGGTATGAGCAGCACGGCGTAAAAGATCTTGAAGCCCGTGACCATATCGGGCAGCTCCGCCCAGGGTACGGGCACGCCCCCCATGAGTGCTGCCGCGGCACCCACCGGTAGCATCAGCCACCAGGCACGGCCGGTGGGTGCCCCCAGGCCGACCTGCCAGAGGCGCCCGCGCGAATAGATGGCCAATACCAGGGCCGAGAAAAGAATGACGCCGAGGTAGAAGATCAGGTCGGATTGGCTCAGAACGGCCGCCAACTGGCTGGATTGAAACCAGGCGGTCTGCGGCAGGTAGCGCTGGATGAGAGCGGCCGCACCGGTGACCAGGGCCACCACGGCCAGGGCATGGAAAAATCGCAGGGTGCGCTGCATTATGGTCGGGGGACGGAAGACGTCCCGGCAGGCCTCGGCGATTTCCCGGGGCGTCAACTGGGTCCCGACACCGCGGGGCGATCCCCCGATATCGCCAGACCCGCCCCATTGATTTTTCTCGTTCCGGCAGCGCACCACCGGGTCCAGGAAATTGAGCTTGTTATAAATCGGTTTGAGGTCGCCGGGCATGAAGTGGTCCATGCGGCGCAGGGTGTACCCCCCGGATTCGTTTTGCAGGATGACGATAGCGATGTTTTCGCCGTAAAGGCGGATCAGGAAGGGCTCGATTTCGTAGATGCCCTGAGGCGAGGCCACAGCGACGGCGAAGCGGTTGTTGACGATCTCCACCCGCGATAGTTCCTTCAGATCCTGAAAGTCCAGAAACTCATCCGAGCGGTAGATCAACCGGTCGATCTTCTGCAGCACCAGAGCCGTGTGCTCCAGAAAGTCGCTTTCCTCCCAGATGGCATGGCGCTTGAGATCGATCTCTTCTTCCCGCAGATAGTCGATGATCTTGCGGGTCTTGTTGAGCAGATCGATGGGCAGGCCGCTCAGGTGAATGAGTTCGAGGCCGTGGGCGTCGATCAGGCTTTCCAGGCGCACCAGGGTATAGAGGCCTTTCAGATCGTCCGGCGCCTTCTGATTGATACGCACGTGGTTGAGTAGCAGCCAGATGGCCAGGACGGTGTCCAGGTCCGGATCGTTGGCATAGATTTTCCAGTCGCGGCCGCGCAGATCCATGCCTTTCATCACCATGACCATGACCTGTTCGCAGGTGGCCAGGGTAAACGGTCGCACAACCCCCTCGTGGTGGTCGAAGTTGTAGACGTGCTTCTCGAGGTCCATGAAGGGCTCGCACTGGGCGACGCCGTCGAGGTAGATCCGACAAGAGGGGGATTTACGGATGGTGGAGGCGGAAAACGACAAACCGGACTGCACGAAGACGGCAATATTCGGCATTTCCAGGCAGGTCAGGTAGCTTTCGCTTTCCGAGTGCTGGATGGCGTAGCGGTTGGGAAGGTCTTCGAAAGCGGATGAAGGGTCCCCCGGCCCTACGGCCTGATCTGGTGTGGCATCTTCCAAAAATTAGGCCCGCCCATGTGCCTTCTGGTGACAAGTCGCTTGCGTGAATATACCGGTGTGTGCAGGACCCGGAGCTTCCGCCGGGCATGTCTCGGGATGACACCCATCCCACCTTGGGTCACAGACTCTATCCATAGCAGGATTGCCGGTTGTTTTTCAATACATAGTCGCCGGGCATCCCTGTGCCGGCACTATTGGTTGAAGCCCATACCCGGCCCATGATACGGGTAACGCTGGCCGCTGCCGAAAGGTGAGGGCCGGATGTCAATATCCAACTTGCCGGGACATGACCGCATGCATGCCGATATCTGCTTTGAAGATCAGACCTTGCGCGACGGCCTCCAGAGCGTATCGCGCCTGTTTACGCTGGCCGAAAAACGTAAATTGGTCGACCGGCTGGCGGGTGCCGGGCTCGAGCGCATTCAGGTCGGCTCCTTCGTACACCCCGGCAGGGTCCCGCAGATGGCCGATACCGACGAACTGATACGCACCCTCCATCCGCCCCACGGGGTGGTCATCAGTGGTCTGGTGCTCAATGCCCGGGGGCTTGAACGGGCCATGGCCTGCGGGCTCGGCGACGTTGCCCTGTCGGCGTCGGTTTCGGACACCCACAGCCGCCGCAACGCCAACCAGAGTGCAGCCGCGGCCATCGGGGCCATGGTCGGTCTGATCGGCGAAGCGGTGCGGTCCGGTCTGGCGGTGCGCGGCGGGCTGCAGTGCGTCTTCGGGTGCGTCTACGAAGGGGCCATCGACGCCGACCGGGTGCTGGATGCGGCTGAAAAGATGGCCGCGGCGGGTGCCAGGGCGATCAACCTGGCCGACACCACGGGCATGGCCCATCCACGGCAGGTGGCCGCCATGTGCCACCGCTTTCACCAAGCCCTTCCCGGTATCGAGCTGATCCTGCACCTCCACGACACCCGTGGGCTCGGTCTGGCTAACATGCTGGCCGGTTACGAAGCCGGGGTGCGCAGCTTCGATGTCTGCACCGGCGGACTGGGGGGGTGCCCCTTCGTGCGCGGCGCGGCCGGCAACGTTCCCACCGAAGATGCCGTTCATGCCTTCGAAGCCATGGGGGTTTCCACTGGTGTCGACCTGGACGCGCTGGTTGCCGTGGTGGCTGATCTGGAAGGCACGCTCGGGCGCCGGCTGCCCGGGCGCATGGCCGGTGTGCTGCGCGCGGCGAGGACAAACACCGGCGATTGCGGGGATGCACCTGATGGCTGATGATTGCACGGCGCTGCCGCTGGAGGGCATCAAGGTTCTCGATCTGGGCCATACCGTCATGGGCCCCACCACCGGGTTGATATTGGCCGACATGGGGGCTGATGTGCTCAAGATCGAACGGGCCCCCGGGGGCGACACCACCCGCACCCTGACCGGCTTCGGGGCCGGTTTTTTCCCCTATCTCAACCGCAACAAGGCCAGCCTGGCCATCGATCTGAAATCGGAGCAGGGGGCCGGCGTGCTGCGTCGCCTGATCGCCGGTGCCGACGTGCTCATCGAGAATTTCGGCCCCGGGGCCATGGAGCGGCTGGGATTCGGCTACGAGGCCTGTGCGGCCGCCAATCCGGCCTTGATCTACTGCGCGCTCAAGGGATTCCTGCCCGGCCCCTACGAAGACCGGCCGGCCCTGGACGAAGTGGTGCAGATGATGGGCGGGCTGGCCTATATGACGGGACCTTCCGGGCGGCCCCTGCGGGCCGGGGCCTCGGTGGTGGACATATTGGGCGGTACCTTCGGCGCGGTGGGTATCCTGGCCGCCCTGCACCGGCGAAAGATCACCGGCGAAGGGGAATGTGTCCATGCGGCCCTCTACGAATCCGTGGCCTTTCTGATGGGCCAGCACATGGCCGTGGCCGCGGTCACCGGTGAACCACCGCCACCCATGCCCGAACGCGGTCGCAGCTGGTCGGTCTACGATCTCTTCGAGACCGTCGACGGGCAGGAGATCTTCATCGGCTGCACCAGCGATGCCCACTGGCAGGCCCTGTGTACACATTTTGATTTTGCGGACTGGCAGGCTGACCCGCGCCTGGCAGACAATACGCTGCGGGTGGCAGCCCGGGACTGGCTGCTCCCGGCCATGCGCCGGCGTATTGGCCGGCTGCGGGCCGAAGAGGTCCAGGCCAGGGCCCTGAGGGCCGGCATCCCCTTCGCCCCGGTGGGGCGGCCCCAGGACCTGTTCGACGATCCGCATCTCAACCAGTCCGGCGGGCTGTGCGAGGTCAGGTTGCCGGACGGGGGCACGACCAGACTGCCCAAGCTGCCGCTTCGTCTCGGCCGCGCCGAATTCGATCTGCGCAAGCATCCACCGCAGATTGGGGAGGGCAGCCGTGCTTTTCTCTTGGCGGCCGGACTGGCGGACGCGGAGATCGAAGAACTCCGCGCGGCCGGCGTTCTCCTGACCGACGGCCCCATACCTTCGGAGGAAAATGACCCATGACCCTGTTGACCCAGATTGGCAGCCAGACGGTCCAGCGGCTGGTCCAGTTTCGGGCCCGCCCCGATGCCTCGCTGCTGGCCGCCATCGAAGAAGCCGTCCGCAGCGAGGACATCGGCGCCGGTGTGATCGTCTCCGGGCTGGGGGCGCTGAAAAAGGCGGTCTTCCGCAACCTCAAGCACTTTCCGGCGCAGTTTCCGGTTACCCCTGACGACCGCCTCTACCTCGAGGTGGAGAAACCGATGGAACTGGTCTCCCTCACGGGCTGGATCGCGCCCCGCGAAGACGGGACGCCTGAAATTCATGCCCATTTTGCAGCTTCGCTGGTTGCGAACGGGACCGTAGCGACCATGGGGGGGCACCTGACGGACGAGACCATTTGCGGCATCAAGGTGGTGGTGGCCATCCTGGTCGTGGCCCCCGAGAATGTACGGGCGGCCATGGATACCGAAACCCGGACCCATGATCTGTTCCTGGGCTGAGACCTGCCCGCTTGGCGGGGCAGCGGTCTTATAGTCGATTAATTTTGATTGGCGCTCCACCTATAGTGGTGGCCCTGGCGCGGTTCTAACGACCTTTGGTAAGCTGT
>JASJCD010000150.1 GCA_030066135.1 Desulfobacterales bacterium
AGATAAAACGATGGATGTTGGCCCCCCAGGTCAATCCTGACCCCAGCCCCACAAACATGACCGTGCTGCCCCTGCCGATGACCCCCATCTCAAAGGCTTCGTCGAGGGCCAGCGGTATCGATGCCGCCGTGGTATTGCCGTAGCGCTGAATATTGTGAAAAACCCTTTCGACAGGAACGTCCAGGGCCTTCTGGTAGAGTTGGTTGATACGCATGTTGGCCTGGTGGGGGATGATGAGGTCGATATCCTCCAGCTGCAGACCGGCGCTGGTCAGAACCTCGGTGGTAACCTCGGGCAGGCTGCGGACGGCCTGCTTGAAGATGGTTTTCCCGTCCATGTAGGGAAAATGACGGCGCGCTTCCATCATCTCAACCGTCAGGCGCGGATGCTCACGCGAAGCCGGTGCTTCAACCATCAGGCTTTCCGCCATTTCTCCGCGGGCACGCAGCACCGAAGCCAGCAGTCCGACCGGATCATCCCGGTCCATGGCCTCCACGCAGACAGCGGCCGCCCCATCGCCGAATATCACGCTGACATCCCGCCCGGACGTGGATATGTCCAGGCCCGTGCTGTGCACTTCGGCGCCCACCAGTAGCACCCGCCGGGCCTGGCCGCTGCGGATGAAAGCGTCCGCCGTGGCCATACCGTAGATGAAACCCGTGCACTGTTGCCGGATGTCCAGCGCCGGCGTGCGATCGAGCCCCAGTTTGTGCTGCAGCAGGCATCCGGAACCCGGGAAGTTGAGATCCGGACTCAAGGTGGCGAAAATGATCAGGTCGATATCCGCCGCGGTCCAGCCCGCCCGCTCCATTGCGATCCGGCTGGCTTGCAGCCCCAGGTCCGAGGCCCCCAACGGATTTTCCGGATCCACCCAGTGCCGCTGCTCGATACCTGTCCGCTGCTGAATCCACTCATCCGAAGTTTCCATCCATTGGGTCAGATCCTGATTGGATACGACGTGTGGCGGAACGTAGCGCCCGGTTCCCGTGATTACGGATTTGGTCATCTTTCTGTTCTTTCCTTTCCATCCTGCTGGGCTTCAATTTCATCCGCCTCCTGAGCCTGACGCTCCAGAGCGATCTTCAATCCTGAAGCTCTATCTATGCGACGATTCACCGCAAGGTCAAGCACGCTTTCGTCCGCCACGAGCCATAGTTGTTCGCGGGCCCGCGACAGCCCCGTGTAGAGCAGTTCACGGCTCAATACCGGATTGTCCTTTGCGGGCAGGACCAGCACGACGCGACGGTATTCCGACCCCTGGCTCTTGTGGACCGTGAGCGCAAAGGCCGTCTGATGTTCGGGCAGTTGCAGCGGGGCAAATGATCGCAGGGGGCCTTCCGGCGATCGGAACCAGATGCGGGGTTGCGTCTCCCCCTGCACCCTTGCGGGCCAGACGACGCCGACATCGCCATTGAAGAGGCCGACGCGATAGTCGTTGCGCCGAATCATGAGCGGACGGCCCCGATACCAGGTATGGTCGCCTTCAATCCATCCCGCGCGACGCCCCAGGGACTCGATCCACTGGTTGAGCCGGTCCGTGCCCCTTGGTCCTTTGGCCAGAGCCCCCAGCAGCATGAAGTTTTCCAGTGCCGCAAGCGCCTCTTCCGCTGAACGGGCCTCGAAGACAGGGCGATAACCAGCGATAACGGCATCCTGAAGACGCAGGCGTTCGCGTGTACCCAGCGGCACCTGAATCCATTGAATCTCAGCGTCGGAGGTGCGCAGCAATGTCTTCGTCTTCTTCAGACGGCCTTGATTGATCGCCTTTACCAGACCGCCGATGCCGGTGTTTTCGTCGAAGCGGTAGTTGCGTGCCAATACGACCACGTTGTCAGACAGGGGAGAAGTCTTCTGGGGAGCGGCTTCATGGTCTGGCGCCGGCGCAGTCTGCCAATGGCGCCAAACGGACTGGATGTCTTCTGCTGTCCGGTTACTGTCGGCCCCCAGGCAGATATCGCCCATGACCGCACCGGCTTCGACCGAGGACAGCTGATGGTGATCACCCAGAATGATCAGGCGGGCTTCGGGCGGCACGGCCTCCAGAAACCGGGCCATGAGCGCCTGATCGATCATGGAGGCTTCGTCCACCACGACAATGTCGGCCGGCAGCGGGTTGTCGGCATTGAATACAAACCGGTTGCGGCGATAGCCCAGCAGACGGTGAATGGTCGAGGCTTCGGTGGGAAAGTTGTGCCGACCGGCCTGGTCTCCGGGTAAATCGGCCGCAGCGGCACGCAGCGCATCGCCCAGACGGGCGGCGGCCTTTCCGGTGGGTGCGCACAGGGCAAAGCGCAGCGGCCGGGGATCGAATACGGCCATCAGCAGACCGATGATCCGGGCGGCGGTGGTGGTCTTGCCGGTTCCCGGGGCGCCGGAAATGATGCACAGCCGCCGCATCAGGGCGACGACGGCCGCTGTCGCCTGCCCGTCGGTTTCCCCGCGGTGGACAGTGGGGAAATTGCGCCGCAGCAGTTCAAGCCATTCCGTTCGAAAGGACAAGCCCGTGCGGGAGTGCCCGCGACGAAAAAGATGGGCGGCAATCATCTGCTCATCGCGATGAAACTGCTGGAGATATAGAAAATGCCCGCGGTCCAAAATCAGGGGCCGCCATGCCCCCGGCCTGCCCACCAGGGGAGAGGCCTCGAGCCTCGAAAGCCAGACACCGAGCGGTGGATACACCGGGACCTGCGCCGCCCCATCGCCAGAGGCGCCATCCGGGGCGGCCAGCCGCGAGAGATCGATGCAGACATGCCCCTCCTCGGCCGCCCGGCTGGCAAGGGCCGCCGCCCGTAGCACGGCAACATCGTCTCCCCCGTCCAGGCGGGCTAGCGTAGCGACTAGCGCACCAGCCATGCCCGCATATTTTTCTCTTATATTATCAATATGTTTTAATCTATTATGCATGTATTGCTTTATCTCTGCACACCCGACAGGCGATGCGGTTAAGGCAGCCCCTTGATCAGCAGCCGATGCAGCGCCGCGATAAGCCCCGGATGCGGTCGATCGAAATAAACGCCGCAACCGGCTTCGTTTTCGGGTCGCATACCACGAATGAAAAGATAATAGACCCCGCCAAAATCCTTCTCATACGCATATCCGGGAAGCCGCAGGCGCAGGAACTGGTCCAGTGCAAGCGTGTAAAGGTGGTACTGGAGAAAATAGTAATCGGCGGCCATGACCGACCGGATACGCGCCGGGTCATAATCGGCGTAGCTGTCTCCTAAATGGTTGGATTTCCAATCCAGCAGCCAATAGCGCCCCTGAATATGAAACACGAGATCGATGAACCCCCGCAGATACCCACCTGAAATCTTGAAGTGGAGCTGCCTCAACTGGTGGTCGACATCATCCGATGCCAACGGCAGATCATGCTGACGGAAAACCGCAGCCAATTTTTGGGGTCTCAGGTGTTTGAGCGGGAAGGCGAAAGCCAGTTCCTTGATACAGGCCGCCGGCGCGATTTGGTCAAGGCTGAAAGGTGCGGTCGCCGACGGCAGCGGTGTGGCCAGTACATTTCGAATCAGGCGCGTCACCGGCAAGAGCCATTCGGATTCGAAACCAAATTGGACCAGTTCGGCCGAGACGCAGGACCGCCAGGTGTGCATTGCGGTCTGGCGGTAGTCCAGAATTTCGAAAAGGCGATGGAACAGATTGCCGGTATGGGCGCCCCGGGGAATCAAGTGAACGTCGTCCGCCAGTTTTTCAGCGGCTTGGCCCTGCTCGTGACCGATCGGGGCTGGCGGAGCGATGGTCCCCCATTGATCCCGGTCCTCGGGCATCTCCGCGCCGTGCGGTGCGGCCCGGATCAGCGACGAGAAACTGGCAATCGTCCAGTCCCTGTCAAACTGGCGCGTCAGGCCCCTTGCGGGTCCCAGGGCCACCCTGGGCACCTCGGGTATGGCCGGCAGCGCGTTCGATTCAGGCAGGGGCCGAACCACGATGGCACCCTCTGCTTTCCGGGCCAGTGGATCCAGGGGGCTGTCGGCACCGTCGTCTGCCTTGGCAGCCGCAGGCTCATCCGTTCGCCGGTTCGTTTGCATTTGGCGGGGGGCGCCGGCGTCGGGAATGCCTTTCAACAGGTATCCCAGGGCGGACGTCTCAGCCCCGGGTAAATCCCCCCAGACCAGGTAGCAACGGGTGCAAGCGCGGGTGACGGCCACATAGAGAAGGCGCACCGCTTCCGCCCGGCGTTCGATTTGAGCCCGATCATGATAATCCGTGTTCGCATCGCTGCCGAGATAGAGGGTTCGACGCAGACCCTCCGAAGGGTCGTGAAACAGGGGCCAGTCGTCTCGGCCATGATCGGATTCCCAACTGAACGGGCAAAATACGATGGGAAACTCCAGGCCTTTGCTCTTGTGGATCGTAACGATCGTTATGGCCCGGGCGTCACTCTCCATACGCAGCTGCTGATTGTCGCGGTTACCTGAAATCTGGGTTCTTTGATCGCGCAGCCACTTGAGGGCATCGTTGGGCCCGATCCGCCTGGCCGAAATGGTCTGCTGCATGAGCTCGCCCAGGTGGAGCAGATTGGTCAGACGCCGTTCACCATCAATCAGCTTCAGGAGCCGCGCGGCCACCTGGTTTTCGGTCAGCATCCGTCGGAAAAACGGGTAGAACCCCTTTTCCCGCCAGATCAGCTGGTAGCTGAAAAATCGCTGCTGCTGTTCTTCCCACCAGGCAGGCCCCGGCTCCCCGAAGGCCAGCAGGTCGCCTTGGTTCCCGAAAAAGCGCGTGGCCAGCGCCGTCTTCAAACGACGCGTGTCGCCGGGTTGAACCACCGCCTGCATGACACGCTCGAAATCGTCGGCCTCGGGCGTGTCAAAAACACTGCCGGCGTTGTAAATGACAGCCGGTATCCCGGCCGCCTGCATGCAATCCTTGACCATGCGGGCCTGTCGGTTGGTCCGTGTCAGAATGGCAATGTCCTGGGCCGACCATGCCGCGGCCGCATGTGGATCGTCTGCCGGCGGATGCAGGCGTGCCTTCACCTCGGCGGCCGTAGCTGAAAGTATGCGGGCGATGAACTCTTTTTTGGTTGGGGGATGCTTGGCGCCTCGACCTTCCCCCTCGCGTGGGGGCACCTGCCAGAAAATCATCGCGGCCCCTTCAGCCCGGGCGGTCGCGGCTTGGCTTCGCGGGGCAGCGACGGCGGCATGGTAGGCGATTTCGGGGATCAGAAACGGTCGCGGATGGCTGGCGAACAGACAATTCACCGCCTTGATCAGTTCGGGACGCGAGCGCCAGTTTTCGACCAGAGTATATTTACGGTGCGTTTGACGGGCGGCCTGAAGATAGGAGAAAATGTCGGCGCCCCGGAAACCGTAGATGGCCTGCTTGGGATCGCCGATCATGAAGAGCAGGTGACCCTGCATATCGAAGAGCCGCCTGAAGATCGCGTACTGGATGCTGTCGGTATCCTGAAATTCATCCACCAGAGCGGCCTGGTAGCGCCGGCGCACCGCGTGGGCCAGCCTATCGCCGCCCTGCCCCTCCAGGGTTCGTGCCACCCGGATGAGCAGATCGTCGTAAAACAGGGTTTGTCGTGTCTGTTTGAGTTCCCCGAGTTTGTGCTCGGCAAAGCTGAAAAAATGATAGCGCAGGCCGGTCAACCAGTGCTCCAGATCCGCTTGGAGCTTCTCGGCCGCCATCTGCAATTGCTGACAGGCATCGAAAAAAGCATGTTGCGGCGTTTTTTGCCCCTTGCGGGTGGCGGCTGCCATTTTAGCCGTCGTAAAATAGACCAAGGACGGAAACAACGGCAGTGGAGCGATTTCACGGTGTAGAAAATGGTCCAGTGCCCGGCACCAGCCATCGATTTTCTGAGCGCGCCGGGTGCTGTCCGGCGCGCCCCCGGGTATGGGTTTGAGGGAACCGTAAACCGTACTGTTCAAGGCCGGATCCAGGAGCATGGCGGCGACATCGTCGCGTGCCGCCGACCATTGGCGGCGCAGGGCCGCGCAGCGCTTGCGAAAGGGTTTTAAATCGATAGGGGGTAAATCCGGCATGTCCGGGACCAGGACCAGATCCGGGGCATTGAAGCGCTGATAGAGCGCGGCCAGCGTTTCCGGGCCACCCAATCGGGCCAACGCGTAGTCCACGAGTTCCGGCGCGGCGGCGTAAAACGCACGGCGCCAGTAGTCATCGGCGATGCCCTGAATCAGGTCGGAAGGATCCGTGAGCAGCTCGAGCTCGAAAGGACTGTCGGTTTCAAAAGCCAGCTCGCCCAGAACCCGCTGACAGAAACCGTGAATGGTGAAAATCGCAATCCGATCGAATTCCCGGAGGGCGTTGGCAACCGCTTCCCGAGCCTGATCGCGGTCACCCGCACGCGACACGATGGCCTGAAGCGTGGGGTCCAGAAGACCGTCGCGGTCGAGAAAGTGCCGGATGGCGAGCAGCTGGCGCCGCAGGCGATCGCGCAAGTCGGCCGTAGCGGCGGTGGTAAAGGTAACCACCAGAATACGATCCGGTTCCAGCTTCTTCTCGAACAGCAACCGCAGGAAGATAGCCGTCAGGGCATAGGTTTTCCCTGTCCCGGCCCCGGCTTCGATCAGGCAGGTCCCCTCGTCCAGGGGACTGTTGACGATATCGTAAGGTTGCATTTAGGGTTGCCGTCGGCGGTTGCAGAGGGGCCGTTACCCGATAGCCCGCCCATGCCGCCAATGGGGTTCAATCAGCCTGTCGGTCCGGGGGCAGGTCCTGCTGCGGAATGATATTGCAGGACTGATGGACCGGATCAAAGACGATGACCGCCCGGCCCGTCTCGAGCTGACGCCGCACCGCCGCCACTTTCTGCGCCAGCGAATAACTGCTGTGGCCGTAATCGGTGCCCTCGCGGCTGACGTATTCTTCGAGCAGCCCCTGGAGCGCCTCCGGGCTCAACTCTTTATAGGGTATAACGATCCCCGCAGGGTCTGCCATGCGCCCCTACCTCTTGCCGCACGCCTTGGTTTTTGTCCGTCCGCATGGCCATCTCGCTGTTCACGCCTGGCTTTGGTGCCTAAAGCCTGTCACCCAAGCAGCCCGCTGGCGCCCGGCGCTCTCGCCCCCGGTGACCACCCGGCCGGAAGGAAGGGCTGCGGCTTGGGTGGCGGAAAGTTAAATGATGGAATCCTGAATGCGGGTGTCGAAAACCCGCTGACTTTTACGTTCGGATCGGGGCAACGATCCGTAGGCCACGATTTCGACCTGCGCCGTTACCATCAATTCGCGTTTGAGCCTTCTGACCAAACGGTCTGCCAAGGGGGCGGCCGAGGACATTTGTCCTTCCTGTCCCATCTCCACGACGATGCGCATAACGCCCCTTTCCGCTTTATCCCGGCTCAGGTGAATCTGGTATTCCGAGCCCAAATCGGAAATCTCGGAAAGAATTTTGTCGATGTGGGAGGGATAGATATTGACCGCCCGGAAGATGAACATGTCGTCCGTACGCCCCATGATGCGCGAATGCCGGGGCATAATGCTGCCGCAGGTACAATCCCCCGGAATGATGCGGGTGATGTCGCGGGTTCGATAACGGATCAGGGGGACGGCTTCTTTCTGTAAAGTGGTCACCACCATTTCGCCCCACTCCCCTTCCGGTACCGGTTCCAGTGTTTCGGGGTCCAGGATTTCGACGAGGTAATAGTCGCCCCAGTAATGGATACAGTCATGATGCGGGCATTCGATACCGGTTCCCGGCCCGTACAATTCGGTCATCCCGGTAATATCGAAGAGTTCGGCCCCGCCGAACAGATCGGATATTTTCTGACGCATGGAACGCGATGAGCGCTCGGACCCATAGATGACTTTGCGGATATTGATTTTTTCGATCAGACCCCGCTGGTGGATTTCTTCGGCCATGAGAAGCCCCATGGAAGCGGTGCAGCAAAGGACGGTCGACTGCATGTCGAGCATGAACTGGCATTGCAGATCGACATTGCCGGGGCCGGCCGGCAGCGCCATGGCCCCGAGCCGCTCGCAGGCCATCTGGAAACCGGCCCCGGCGGTCCAGACACCGTAGCCCACGGCGATCTGGACACGGTCCTCCGCCGTAACGCCGGCCATTTCGTAGCAGCGGGCGAAAAAGTGGGTCCAGTCGTCCACATCTTTCCGGGTATAGCAGAGGTTCTTGCGTTTACCGGTGGTGCCGCTGCTGGAGTGAATTCGGACGATGTCTTCGAAGGGTACGCAGCGCAGCGGAAAGGGATAGCCTGCGCGCAGATCTTCGGCCGTGGTGAGCGGCAGACGCTGCAAATCAGCAAGGCTGGTGATATCCGCAGGCGCAACCCCGGCCGCATCAAATTTCCGACGGTACTCGGATGAACCACGGTAGGCATGGGCAACGGTCCATTTCAAGCCTTCGATCTGGTGGGCCTCCAGCTCGGCCTTGGTGTTCATGGTCGGCAAGAAAGAGGTGGTCTGCATGCATGGCTTCCCTTCGGGCGTAATGGTGATGGTCGTATCATGACGGACAAGCTCAAGACGTGGCCCTGCGCCAAAAAATAATTCGGTCAAACTAACAGCCGGTCTGCAGCCTGTCAAATACTCGTTGGAGCCCCGTAGGCGGCCCGGATCAAAGCGGCTGTCCTTATGGGTGCGTCAGACCCCGCAGGGCTTGATTGTCGCTCCGATGCAGTTTAAATACACCCACGTGGCCATCTGATTTACGCTGCCATCAGCGTTTCCCACCCGCGGCTTTTGCCGTTTATCAAGGAGTTTAAACATGAAGAAGAAACCGGACCAGGGGTATGCCGCCAAGCATGATGCCGGTGCCCCGTTGGATGCCGCGCTTGCCCAGGCGCTTGAAAATGAATCGGGAGCGGAAGGGGTTAGCTGCGACAGCGCCCACGCCGTTGCCAATCAATTGCAAAAGGCCCCGCACGAGGCCGGCAGGACCCTTGATCTGTTGAATCGACCGATAGTGCACTGCCAACTTGGCCTTTTCGGCTACACGCCGCGCAAAAAGATCGTTACACCCGCCGCCGAAATCGATTCCGACCTGGCCGATGAAATTCGGGCCGCCCTCGTCAACGGGCGGCTGCCCTGCAAAACCGCTTGGGACATTGCCGACCGGCGGCAGATTGAACGCCTGACCGTCGCGGAAACCTGTGAAGGCCTCAAAATCAAAATATCTGACTGCCAGTTGGGCGCATTCTAGTGGGAAGAGCGATTCACCGCCGGACTGCCGGCGGTTTGAAGATGCATGCTGGGAGTACCGGGGGCGGTTTGTCCGGTGGACATTCTACATGCGGTCGCGGAGGATCATTCGAGGGTGTTGGCCACCCGAAAGGGTGTACAGCGCACGGCCAGGCTTCCCTTGCGCACCCATAGCCGCACCATGTTGAGAGACTCATCCTCAAGATTAATGATGCTCGGCAGATCTTCCGCAAAGGTGATGTCGTCCAGGTCAAACTCGTAGTAGA
>JASJCD010000151.1 GCA_030066135.1 Desulfobacterales bacterium
CGAAGAAGAACATCTTTTTCCGCAAGTTCGATGCCGTCTTCAACCGCGGCCAGAGCGTCTACGAAAAGGTGGTCAGCGGATTCGTGCGCCGCGGCGCCATTGCTATGGCGCTCTTTGCGGCCCTGGCCGGGGTGACCGGATGGGGCTTCAAGAGTCTGCCCACCGGCTTCATCCCCAATGAGGACCAGGGCTACGTGATCGCCATGGCGTTATTGCCGGACGCCGCCTCTAAAGAGCGCACCCAGCAGGTGGTGCGCCAGATGGATACCATTATCAAGAATACCCCGGGGGTAAAGGACTGGTTCACCCTGGGGGGCTTTTCGCTCCTGGACAGCACCAATGTCTCCAATGCGGCCACGATCTTCATCATCATGGAGCCCTGGGATGAGCGCTCCAGCCCTGAACTCAACCAGGAGGCCATTTTGGGACGCCTGCGCCAGGCATTCTGGGGCATCCAGGAGGCGGTCTGCTTCGTTTTCGTGCCGCCGGCCATCATGGGGCTGGGCCAGGCCGGGGGATTCGAAATGATGCTCCAGGACCGCGGGGCCGTGGGCGCGGAAATCCTTGAGCAGATGACCCGGGAAATGATCGCCGACGGCAACGGTCAGCCGGGGCTGACCGCCATGAACACGACTTTCAGCGCGGCCGTGCCCCAGCTCTATGCCGACGTGGACCGGGTCAAGGCCAAGACTCTGGATATTCCTTTGAGCGACGTCTTCAACACGCTGCAAGCCTATCTGGGATCGGCCTATGTCAACGATTTCAACAAATTCGGGCGCACCTACCAGGTCTATGTCCAGGCCGACAGCCGCTTCCGGCTCAAACCCCAGGACATCAGGAACCTGGAGGTGCGTAACAACGCCGGCCGGATGGTGCCGCTGGGCACCCTGCTGGACGTGGAAGAAAACCTGGGGCCCCAGACCATCACCCGCTACAACCTCTACCCGGCGGCAAGCATCACCGGTGAGGCCGCCCCCGGCTTCAGCTCAGGACAGGCCCTGGCCCTGATGGAACAGATGGCCGCCGCCAAACTGCCCGCTTCCATGGGCTTCGAATGGACCGGCATGTCCTACCAGGAAAAGCAGGTGGGCGGTGAGGCCATTTTCATCTTCGCCCTGGCCGTGCTCATGGTCTACCTGATCCTTTCGGCCCAGTACGAGAGCTGGAGCAATCCCACCGCGGTCATCCTGGTGGTGCCCCTGGCGCTTCTGGGCGCCGTAATCGCTGTGGCCCTGCGGGGCATGGACAACAATGTCTACACCCAGGTCGGGGTGGTCCTCCTGATTGCCCTGGCGAGTAAAAACGCCATTCTGATCGTGGAGTTCGCCAGTGAAATCCGGGCTGGCGGCAAGGGGATCGTAGAAGCGGCCCTGGAAGCGGCCCGCCTGCGCTTCCGGCCGATCCTGATGACTTCCTTTGCCTCGGTCCTGGGTGCGGTGCCGCTCCTGATCGCCAGCGGGGCCGGGGCTGCCAGCCGCCAGTCGCTGGGCACGGCCATTTTCGGCGGGATGTCGGCCGCCACCCTATTCTCGGTGCTCTACGTTCCGGTGTTCTACAGTGTCATCCTGACGTTGGCGCAGCGTGTCCGCCCCTCCAAAGAAAAGCCGGTATCCAGCAGCCCCCAAGACACACCGGCCTGATCCCGATTGGCATTCCAAAGCGACGGCTGTTTGACCTCGCCAGCCGTCGTCTGTTATGCAACCGGGCTGGTAAGCAGGTGCCGGTCGACCCATCGGCCGATCGTTTGCGGCAACCCCGAACACAGGAAACCCAACGATGATCATTACCGAAATCCTGGCCCGCAATGCGCGCATGTATGGCGATCAGACCGCCCTGATCGAAAGGGCCCCGGCCGAAGACAAGCGCAGCACTTTTACCTGGTCCGAATTCGACCGCCTGGCCAACCGGGTGGCCCAGTCCCTGATGGCCCGGGGTATCCAACCGGGCGACCGGGTCGTTCACCTGATGATGAACAGCCTGGAATGGCTTCCGATCTATTTTGGCATCCTGCGCACCGGCGCCTGGGCCGTGCCCCTCAATTTCCGGTTCGTGGCCAAAACCATCCTGCGCTGCGTACGGACGGCCGAAGCCAGGGCCCTCGTTTTCGGACCGGAGTTCATCGAGCGCATCGACGCCATCAAAGCCAAATTGGACGACCATGTCCGGCACTATGTCTTTGTTGGCCCGCGCGACGCGGCCCCAGCCTATGCCACCCAATTCGAAGACTTCATCGCAGATGCCCCGGATGCAACGCCGGCGGTCACCCTCAAGCTCGAGGACGAGGCCGCCCTCTATTTTACATCCGGCACCACAGGAACGCCCAAGGCGACCCTGCTGACCCACCGTAATCTAGAATTTGCCTGCTATGTCGAAAACCGCCATCACGAGCAGACGCACACGGACAACTTCCTGTGCATTCCGCCCCTGTACCATACCGGCGCCAAGATGCACTGGTTCGGCAACTTCATCGTCGGGGCCAAAGCCGTCATCCTCAAGGGCATCGAGCCGCGCTGGATTCTGGAAGCCGTTTCCGAGGAGCAGGTCACCATCGTCTGGCTGCTGGTGCCCTGGGCCCTGGACATTCTCTTTGCCATCGAGAGCGGCGAGCTCAAGCTCAGCGACTACCGGCTCGACCAGTGGCGCCTGATGCACATCGGCGCCCAGCCCGTACCGCCCAGCCTGGTCAGGGAGTGGCAGAAATTTTTCCCCCACCACCAGTACGACACCAACTACGGCCTGACCGAGTCCACCGGGCCAGGCTGCGTCCATCTGGGCATGGCAAACATGCACAAGGTGGGCGCCATCGGCCGGCCGGGGTTTGACTGGGAATACCGGATCGTGAACGAAGAATTGAAACCGGTGGCCAACGGGTCACCGGGTGAGCTGATCATCCGGGGGCCTGGGGTGATGCGTGAATACTACGGTAATCCGGAGGCCACCGCGGAAACCATCAAGAACGGCTGGCTCCTTACCGGTGATGTGGCCCGCGAGGACGAGGACGGGTTCATCTGGCTCGTGGATCGTAAAAAAGACGTGATCATCACCGGCGGGGAGAACATCTATCCGGTGGAAATCGAAGATTTCCTGCAGGCCCATCCCAAAATCCAGGATGTGGCCGTGATCGGTTTACCCAGCCTGCGGCTGGGGGAAATCGCCACGGCCATCGTCCAGATCAAACCCGGCCTGGCCTTGGCCAAAAGCGAGATCGACGATTTCTGCCAAACCCTGCCGCGCTATAAGCGGCCGCGGCGGATCATCTTCGACGACGTGCCCCGCAACCCCACCGGCAAAATCGAAAAGCCTAAACTGCGGAAGAAATACGCCGGGCGCGCCGAAAGCTTCAAGATATAAAATGCGAACACAAAAATCATGGCGGCATACACTCTTTCCACTGTCGCGCACGTCGTCTCTGGGTGGATCCCGAGAGCTATTGATGCCACCAGCCAGGGGGTGGGGTTAACTTCCCTTTGTCCCGCGCCGAGCATCGACGCAGCGGACGGATAAAGCGCGCGGACCTGTTTGAGCGAAGCGAGTTTCCGCGCGCGCCGTCCGATGTGGCGACGCGCAGGAAAAAGCGGGGCAGGGGCGGTTTCTTTTGGTTACTTTTCTTAACGCTAAGAAAAGTAACATCTATTATAATCATATATTTTTCAGCAAAGACGCTCGCCCCGGCGGAGATAAACCGCTATGGGAAGAGGATCCCTTACAGATTTAAAGCAACGTTGGGATCGATCTTCTCAAGAATGCGCCCTTCCTCGTCCAGAAGAAAAAGCAGGAAACCGCCGCGGGCCGCATCGCGCGACAATTCCCGGCAGCGGATGGCCTGGACTTCGTATTTGCACCCCTTTTCCTTCTTCATCCTGAGCTGGCCCTGCTGGGCCTCTTCCTTTTCCCGAAAAAAGGGGATGTAAGCGATGTCCAGATCCTGGTCGTGCTGACCGACATAGGTCTCGCTGCCGCCTTCGTTCTGCACGACGACCCAGACCATCGGGTTTTCCTTCATCAGTGTGGTCATGCTTTTCTTCTCCCTGCCATTATTTTTTTTCCTCACGGAGTGAGGCGCCTTCCCCCGAGAGGAGGCTTCAGGTAACACCCAGAAAGACGGTGATCAAAATTGCCTGGATGCCAGTCTTTGTTCTTTTTTCCCGTGCCGAGCATCGACAAGGCGAGCGGCAAATCGACATTAAAGCTGATGGCCGCAGAACTTGCAATGCCGGGCATCATAATCGTGACCCTCCGCGCTGCAGGAGGGACAGGCCTGGGTGGATATGCGGCGCTGAACCGACTGGGCCAGCTCAACGGTGACGATGCCGGTGGGCACGGCGATGATCCCATAACCGATGATCATGATGATCGAAGCCAGAAACTGCCCCAGAGGCGTCTGGGGGGTAATATCCCCGAAGCCCACCGTGGTCATGGTGACGATGGTCCAGTAGATGCCGCGCGGAATGCTTGTAAATCCGCTTCGGGCGCCCTCGACCACGTACATGAGCGCGCCGAAAATAACCGCCAGCATCAGGACCGTGAAGAGGAACACCAGAATCTTGCGGGAGCTGGCCCGCAGTGCGGCCGCGAGCAGCCGCGCCTCGCCCAGATATTGAACCAGTTTGAAAACCCGGAAAACACGCAGCAGACGCAGGATGCGAATAACGATAAAATATTGCCCGCCCGGAATCAGGGCGCTCAAATAGGTCGGCAGCACGGCCAGCAGATCCACGACACCAAAAAAACTCCTGGCATAGCGCCCCGGTCGCTCGACGCAGATCAAGCGCAGAAGGTACTCGAAAGTGAACAGCAGGGTAAACCCCCACTCCCAGCGGTAGAGCCAGCGGCCGTATGTCTGGTTGACGGCGGCCACGCTGTCCAGCAGCACAATCCCGACGCTTATCAGGATGGAGATGATCAGCAGGGTGTCGAACCAGCGGCCCGCCGCGGTATCCGCTTCGAAGATAACCTCGTGCAGTTTATGGCGCCAGGATGTCACGACCTCCTACCTTTCGAATCGACGGTAGACCTTGCGGGCCGATTCGCCCGGGTCTTTCGCAGCTTCATCAGAACGGGTGTGATCGAACCGCCCGTATGCCAGAAAATGCGCCGTCTGCCGCATGGTCTCCGTATCCTGCATGATAAAGGTATGCGTGACCGGCAGGACAATAAAATCATGCATGCCATCCAGTTTGGCGCGCTCGACGGACACTTTGCCGTCATCCGGTCCCGGTATGATCAGCGAAAGGATTAGATTCCAGCTTTCATTGCCGGTAATCACCCCGATGGTGCCGTCCACCGGCGACAGCCGGTTGGGCAGGCTATCCGCGGTAGTGCCCAATTGCTGGCCGGCGGGTCCCAGCGTCCAGCGATAAAAAAACCAGGGACCTAAAGTATCGGCGACTTCACTGCCCTTGTTGGGAGGCGCCAGCATGACGATCCGACTTCCGTTCGGCAGGCTATGGGTCTGCAGATATTGACGGATCATAAGCGCCCCAAGCGAATGGCCCACCATGTGAATGACGTTGCCGCCGGTCTGCCGACAGCGTTTGACCACAGGTTGGAGGTAGGTCGCGGTAAGGGTCTCGACGGATGCTTCGGTGGAAGGATACGCGGTGTTGTAGACGCGGTAGCCCCGCGCTTGCAGATAATCCGCCATGGGCGCCATGGAGGCCGCCCGCCGCCCCAGGCCGTGCAGCAGAATAACACAGGTCGGCGGCGCCTCCGAACCGTCGCGCCGGAGATCAGCCGCCGCATCGGCGACCGGGGCCAAAACCCCCAGCAGCAGCAGTGAGCATATCATCTGATACATGGCTTACATAAAATTCCGGTTCGTTTCAGGACGAGACGATCGCGTGCCGCCGGTTGGCGAGTCCATAGAACCGGAATAGCAGCACGGTCAGCATGAGCATTACAGCGATCGTCAGGAATGAGTCCAGAATAAAGGGCAGGAAGGGATCCGCCCCCAGCGTGAGCGCCAGTTGGTCGATCACGAGCCGCAGAAGGATAAAGGCCATGAAAAGTATCGATGTGCTGCCGATGATCGGGAGCATGTAGAGCCGGGTCATCTGGTAGCTGTTTTTGATGGCCCGGAAGGGATCGTCACCATCCAGGACGATCCGGAATTCCACCATCGCCAGACGGGCATAGGCGATTATGGCCGGCACCACGAAGGCCATGAATCCAATACCGATCACCACCAGGCTGATCAGATTGGCCAGCAGCAATTTATCCCAGAGTCGCACGCCAACGACAAAGCCCTCCTGCAGGGACCACGGTTGGCCGGACTCGATACGGGCCAGCAGGTAGATCAACCCTCCCATATAGATGGGATGGTAGAAAAAATCGAATATCAGGGCAATCATGGGGATGGTCGGCCCTTGTCCATCGGCACCGGTTTCGACGCCGGGGACAAGCAATCCGACCAGAATCACCGGCAGATAGAAAACCAGAAAAAACCTCAGCAGGTCACGGCGGTAGACATGCACAAAAATGGCCGCTTCTTTCAGGCGCTTGAAGGGTGAAAAATCCATGGGTGGGCGCGCGGGCATACGATATCGTTCCTGTCATCGGTGGGTTTGGCATAATCCGGGCTAATTTTTCACACCTGAAAATCGAATGCAACCCTTGCAACGTCAACTGAAGACCATGCCGCCGGTGCTTCGCAGTTGACAATAATTGCCCACTATCTTAAATCAAATTATTTATTTGAATATAATTATAATAATGAATTGCTTTCACCAAGCAGACCAAGCCGCATTCTTCACCTGTACCGCTATACGCTCGTCCTGAGGGGGCTGTGTGGAAAAAACCATCGTGGAGGTTTTCGCCAACCGCGTCGCGCACTTCGGTGGACGGCTGGCCGTCGAAAATAAACGCAACGGGCGCTGGCAGGGTGTTTCCCGGCGGCAATATTGGTCAGCGGCCCGGGCGGTCGGCCAGGGCGCCATCAATTGGGCATCCGTCTGGGGGACTGGGCGGCGCTTCTGATGGGAAATTGTATGGAATGGCTTTTCAATGCCCAGATCGAGGGTATGTTCAGCGACATATGACCGGCGATCAAATATTTCTTGTCCGTCGGTGTCGGGATCGCTATCGGCGTTGGAATCGAAGTTTGACGGCACAGCCCGATTCATTGAAACCCGTGCCCGATAATGATCGCTAAATCCAATTGGGTACGCCTTTCCAAGCGATTTGGTCGACCACAATCTGGTTCGCGCCATCGGGCCGCAGGTTGCTGCAGCGCTTAGGTTTCAGCCGGCACCGCCCTGCGGCGCCCCAAGCCTTGAAAATCCTCCAGAATCATGTAACCGCAGGGAATCAACAGCAGGGTAATAACGGTGGCGAACAGGACACCGAACCCCAGGCTGACCGCCATGGGAATCAAAAACTGGGCCTGGAGGCTCTTTTCAAGCAGCATGGGGGTAAGGCCGGCGAAAGTGGTCAGCGAAGTCAGCAGAATCGCCCGGAAACGCATGCATCCCGCCCGGATGACGGCATCGTGGGCCGAGGCCCCTTCCCGGCGGAAGTGGTTGGCCCGGTGGATGAGAACCAGGCTGTCGTTAACCACCACGCCCGAAAGTCCCACGATGCCGAAGATGCTGATGATGCTGAGATTGAATCCCATGATCAGATGCCCCGCTATCGCCCCGACGATCCCGAAAGGGATCGCCGCCATGACGATGAGCGGTTGGGAAAAGGAGCGGAAAGGAACCGCCAGCAGGGCATAGATGCCGAAAAGGGCGAGGACGAATCCGTTCTTAACGTCGGCCAGCGACTCCCGCTGTTCTTTGCCCTCGCCTTCGATGGTGAATCGTAGCCCCGGGAATCGATTGGCCAGCCGGGGCAGTTCGCGCTTTTCCAGATTCTGCCGGATCTCGTTGGCATTGGCCAGCCCCTCGTCCACATCCGCCATGACCTTGACAACGCGCAGGCGCTGGGCCCGCTCGATTTTGGCATAACCAGACTCCATCTGGACTTCGGCCACCTGCCGAAATGGCACCTCACTGCCGTCGGGGGCACGGATATACATGTCCTCCACGTTGCCCAGGGCGCGCCGCTCAGCATCGGGGTAGCGCACCTTGACCTTCACTTCGTCTTTGTCGCGCTGAATTCTCAACGCTTCGGCCCCGTAAAAGGCATGGCGCACCTGCCGCGCCAGATCGTCCAGGGTTAGGCCCAGGTTGGCGGCCGCCGGTTTGAGCTTGAGCTGCATTTCCTGTTTGCCCTGCCGAAAACTGTCTTCGATATCGAAGACGCCGGGGATGCGGCTGATCACATCCTTGAGTTCCTTGGCAGCCTGAACGAGTTGGGCGTTGTCATCCAGGGCCAGGTGCACCTCGATGGGATTGCCGGCTCGGTGCAGCGAACTGCGGAAGGTCACGGCATCCGCTTCCGGCACCGTGCCGATGCGCTGGCGCCAGGCGCGCGTAATATCGAAGGTGCTGACATCGCGCTGCTCCCCGTCCACCAACTGGATCCGTATCGTTCCGAGATGGCTGCCTGTGGATCCCGAATGCCGGCCGATCTGGATCATGACGTGCTCGATAAGCGGCGGTGCAATGGCGGATTGTCCGCTCTCCAACTCTTTGACGACCGCCCGGGCGTCCCGTTCCAACCGATTAACCACATGGATTGTTTGATCGACCGGGGTGCCCACCGGCATGGTGATATAGGCCCGGATCGAATTGCCCTCCACCTTCGGCATAAAGGTGAATTTGATCCACCCTCCCTGCCAGATGCCGGCCGTCAGCAGGATGACGGCCAGGCCCGCGGCAATGGTGGCGTAGCGCCAGTGCAGACAGAAATTGACCAAACGCAGGTAGGGGCCGTTAATGAGGCGTTTGAGCCAGCGCGAGGCCCGTTTTTCGCGCATGCCCCCCGTGTCGCAGCCTGCCATGGCGCGGCGGCTGTGCATGAGATGCGAAGGTAAAATAAAAAGCGATTCCACCAGCGACCCCAGCAGCACCACGATGACCACGATTGGGATGTTGCGCATGAATTTGCCCATGACCCCGCCTGCCAGCAGCAGCGGCCAGAAAGCCACGATGGTGGTCAACACCGCAAAGACCACCGGCCGCCCGACTTCCAGCGTGCCTTCCACAGCCCCTTGCAGCGGGCTCTGGCAATCCTCGTAGCGCCGGAAGACGTTCTCCCCCACGATGATGGCGTCGTCCACCACGATCCCCAGCACCATGATAAAGGCAAACAGGGAAATCATATTGATGGAAACATCGATCCGAGGAAGCAGCAGCAGGCCGAAGGCAAACGATATAGGAATGCCCAGCATGACCCAGAAGGCAAGGCGCAGGTTGAGAAACAATCCCAGCATGCCCCCCACCAGCAGGAGGCCGATCAGCATGTTGCGGGTCAGAAGCTCGATGCGGCTGCGCAGAATCTTGGAGCGGTCCCG
>JASJCD010000152.1 GCA_030066135.1 Desulfobacterales bacterium
TGGCGCATCTCGTGATGGACTATAACGGCACACTGGCCGTGGACGGCGAAATCGAGCCGGGCGTAACCCAGGCGCTGGCGACCCTGTCCCCCCAGATGTCGATTCATGTCGTCACGGCAGATACCTTCGGTCTGGCCGCCGACCGTCTGGCCGGCTGCCCGGTCCAACTGTCGGTATTGTCGCCCGGGGATCAGGATGTGGCCAAGCGCAACTATGTGGACGCTCTGGGTGCGGAAAACACCGTTGCCATCGGCAACGGCCGCAATGATCGTCTGATGCTGCAGCACGCCGGCCTGGGCGTCGCCGTTATCCTGGATGAAGGCGCGGCCTTTGAAACGCTGGCCGCCGCGGATGTGGTCTGCCGGGGTATCCTGCCGGCGCTTGACCTGCTAACCCGCCCGCTGCGGTTGAAAGCAACCCTGCGGTCTTAACCATGGAAAGGTAAACGTTCATATCGTGTGGTTCCTTCTATTGGCGGTGCTTGCGCTGATCCTTGCAGGGGGGCTCCTGCACCAGTGGGTGAAGTTCTGCGTCAATCGCTCCCCCGTCTGTCCGCCAGATCAGATTCACCGGAACGTGGCCACGATATGCGACCGCCCCACCATCGTATGCGTGGGCGACAGCATTACCCACGGCCGCCTCAGCGCCGACTATGTGGGACTGCTGCGCAAAAAATTCCAGGCCAAGGGCTATCGCTTCGTCAATGCCGGTCTGAACGGCGACATGGCCTACAACGTGCTGCAGCGGCTCGACGACATCATCCGTTGCCATCCCGCCCTGGTGACCATCATGGTGGGCAGCAATGATGCCTATGCCGCCCTCAACCCGAGCAACGCCGACGAGGCCCGCAAGAGCAATGCGCTGCCCGAGTTTCCCACGCCCGATACCTTTCGCCGCGATCTTTCAGCCCTATGCATCAAGTTGCGTGAGGCCACGGGCGCACCCATGGCGCTGCTTTCGCTTCCGCCCCTGGGAGAAGACCCGGCGCACACGGCCTACAAACAGACCCTGGCGTTCAGCCGGATCATCAAGGATGTGGCCCGCCAGGCGGGCATCGCCTACCTGCCGGTCAACGAACACATGGATGCACATCTCCAGCCGCGGGACCGGACCCGCAAGCTTTCCTTCGACCGGATGACCCCTGCGCGCTACCTGGCCGTCAAAATCCGGCGCTTTGTCCTCGGGCAGAGCCTGGATGCCATCTCCCGGCGCCACGGCTATCGCCTGCTGACCGACGGTATCCATTTGAATTCCGCCGGGGCCGCGATCGTCGCGGATGCCATCGAAACCTTTATCCGTTCCGTGGAGCAAAATGATTCTCTCCGTCTACCACGATATTGTACCCTATATCACCAAGGACGGCTCGACGATCCGCGAGCTCATGCATCCTGAGCTTCACGGCAATCGCGCCCAGAGCCTGGCTGAAGCCACCATCGCTCCTGGCGGCCGCACCCGCACGCATCGTCATCGGCGCTCGGAAGAACTCTATTACTTCCTGCGCGGCAGGGGGCGCCTGCATATCGATGGTGAAACCGCCGCCGTGGCCGCCGGCGACACCGCCCTGATTCCTGCCGGCAGCTGGCACCATGTCATCAACGACGGCGAAGAAGATCTCGTCATCCTGTGCTGTTGCAGCCCGGCCTACGCGCACGCCGATACGGAACTGCCGACTTCAGACAATGGGGGTGAAGGGTGAGGCGCTTCCGTTTCACGATCCTGATGGTGGCTTTCCTGTGCGTCCTGGTGGTCTATCCCTTTATTGAACATTTCGAGCTGACCCACATCGATTTTCTACTCAATATTTTTATAACCCTTCTGCTGATCTCCTGCATCCATGCCCTCAGCTCGGGTCATCGCCAGGCCATCGTCTCCACCCTGGTGATCATACCGGCCATCTTCATGGACTGGTTCGGCGTCTTCGTCGACCTCCGGCAATTCGAAATCCTGATCGATCTCTACAAAATCGGAGCGTTCAGCTATATCTGCGTCGGCCTGCTGAAATATGCCTTGCAAGCCGGCGTGGTCGATCGCGAGAAAATTGCGGCCGCCGTCAATGTCTACCTTTTTTTCGGTCTGATCTGGCGTGATCTCTATTCCCTGGTCAACCTCCTGATCCCCGGCGCCTACAACTCGGAGCTGCTGACCCAGACCGATTTTCTCTACTACAGCTTCGTGACCCTGAGCACCCTGGGCTACGGCGACGTCCTGCCCGAGGTCGGCCCGGCCAAGGCCCTGGCCTATATCGAGGCCATCATCGGCCAGCTCTACCTCACCATCCTCGTGGCCCGCCTGGTGGGCCTGCACATCGCCTACACCGGCCCGGAGTGCCAGGATCGGGATTGATACAACGTACGGCCAAGCAGCACCGCAATGGATGATTGAACCGGAAAACCGGCCAAAGACGGAAGGTGACCGGCCCGAATTGTTCATCTTGGACCTCAGGACCCACGCGGCACCATGTGGCATGATCCATCCCCGGCGGCGGTTTGTAGCGGTTAGTGCCGATCAACGCCAGGACGCCATTCGACATTTAAAGGGAGGCCCGGCATGGATATCGACAAGTTGGCGCAACCTGACAATGCATTTTTCGAAATTGTTCTGAATACGGTCAGCGAAGGCATCACCATCATCGACAGGAACCTGCGCATCACTTTTCAAAACCGGATCGTCACCCAATTATACGGCGCATCATTAATCGGCCGACGCTGTTACGAGGCTTTCCGCGGCCGCCAGCAACCCTGTGAGGACTGTAAAATCCTGGACGTACTCAAGGACGGTCAGGAGCGACGGTTGATCCGAGATATCGCGCTCCCCAACGGCGATGTTCTATTGGTCGAACTGACATCGGCCGCCCTCAGAGATGATGATGGCAATATTATCGGTGCGGTCGAAGTTGCCCGTGATGTGACCGAGCAAAAAAAAGCGGAAGCATTGCTCAATAAGACGCTTGTCGAGCAAAACGAGATCCTGCGGCATCTGAACCGGGAGCTGTCGGATGCAACCGGCTACGTCCGCACCGTGCTGCCACACCCCATCACTTCCGGCGCCATTCAAATCGACTGGCGGTTCATGCCCTCGGCTTCCCTGGCCGGGGATTCCTTCGGCTATCACTGGATCAATGAGGATTACTTCGCCATCTATTTAATCGATGTCAGCGGTCATGGCTGGGGGGCGGCCCTGCTCTCCGTTTCGGTCATCAATGTGCTCCGTTCGCATGCCCTGCCCGACACCGATTTCCGTAAACCCCACCAGGTTCTGTTTGCGCTCAACAACACCTTTCCCGCCGAGAAGCACAATGATTTGTTTTTCTCGATCTGGTATGGCGTCTATAATGTCCACAACCGCAAACTGATCTATGCCAGCGGGGGACATCCCCCTGCGCTTTTACTATCATCGACCGCCGCGCCGCAGGTCCAGACGGACCTTTTGCAAACCCCCAACTTTATCATGGGCGGACAGCAGGATGTGAATTATCAATGGCGGGTCCAGGACATATCCCGGCCGGCACGTCTCTATGTTTTTTCGGACGGGGTCTACGATATCACCAGGACCGATGGTTCGCTCTGGGGGCTGAATGCCTTCATCGATTACAGCGCCCGCTCGTTCCGCATCGACCAATCCAATCTGGATGAACTTCGGCAACACGTCCAGGATATGGCGCCCGGAGAGGCGTTTGACGACGATTTCACCATCCTTGAAATCATTTTTGAATAAAGGTCCTGATACGGGCCTGGGTCCCGGGCCTTTCCACCGCAGCGATTATCGCCACGCGGTGCCGGGTCGCATGGGCCAAGGCCTCAGCGCTTCGAAATCAGCAGCCTCCGGTTGTCCGGCACCGAATGTCGTGCACAGAGGGGGCGCCTTGAATCCAACCCCACATGCCCCCCACCGCTACTGACCTTTCAGGAGACGCTGGGCAAAGAAGGCCGGCAGACCGGCTGAGTGGATTTTTTGGGCCGCTTTTTCGACATCGTAGCCGAAGCGGATGAATTCGATCCGCGCCGCATCGGTATCCAGCACAAGGTAGCTGCCCGCCGGCAGTCCGTCCCGCGACTGGCCCACGCTGCCGCAGTTGCAGACCAGGCGGTTTCCAGGGGTCAACGTGACGACCTCTTCGTGTTCGGGCGTTTCAAAGGCCAGCCGCAGCATCCTGGTCGGCCGAATCACCAGTGGGCGATGGGTGTGGGCCACGAAAGTCAGGTCGGCACGGGTGCGCCAGAGGCACAGACGGGCGCTGGCATGATCCTGGACATAGGTCCAGGCCTTGGGGTTGAAGGGGCTGGCATGGGCCCAGACATGATTGCCTTCCCGGTAAAGCGGCGGCAGGTTTTCAAGGAATGCGCGGTTGGCGTCTGTCAGGCGGTCCATGGTCCACATGATGGCTTCGCGGGCCTTGGTGTTCATCTCGTAGGGGGAAGTTATCCAGGTGGCAGCGGCATCGTGGTTACCCAGCAGTACCTCGACCTGCGGCAATGCGCGCACCCCTTCGATACAGGCATTGGGGTTGGCGCCATACCCCACCAGGTCGCCCAGGCAGACGTATTTGTCGATTCGGCGCCGGGCCGCATCGCTCGCGAAGGCCTCGAAGGCCTCCAGGTTGGCGTGGATATCGGAGAAGACGGCGATGCGCATGGCTTGCTAATTCCCTTCGTGGTCTGTGACCGGCGGGCGCAACTGCACCAGACAGGCCTCGGGCGAGGCTTCAGGGTGCCGGCAGAAATATTCGCGGATACGTTCGAGCGCCGCCAGCGGTCCGTCCTTGGCGGTATCGGCAACTCCCAGGGGACAGTCGGCAGCCTGCGTCAATGGCAATTGGGTGAACTGCTGCGAGGCGGTGTTCGCTTTGAGATCCAGGCTGAGGTCACGCAGGGCCTGCTGTAAGGCGCAGGCCCGCGGAAGGGCGGTTTCCAGATAGAGCCGCTGCATGCGCCCCCAATCCTCGGCTTCGGCCGCAGCGGCCAGATCATCGGCAACAGCATGCAGTCTTTGGTGGCAGATGGCCAGTTCACCCAGCAGTGAATGCCATTCCGGCTCTCGACGGCAGTCTTCAAGCCAGGCATACAGGTGGCAATCGCCATTGGGCGCCCGGCGTTCCTGCCCATCTGCCAAAGCATAGGGCCGGCTCACGCTGGCCAGATGGTTCAGGTGATGGATCCAGCTGTCATACAAAAAAAATTCGATCGCCAGATGATCTTCGCGGCGCAACGCGGATGGTTTCAAGCCCAGCGGTGGATCGGGCGAGGGGGTGGGCGAGACCACCACCACCCGGCAGTCGGCTTTCTGAATGATCTTGTCGACCATCCGTCCGCCGAATAGTTTGCGGAACCCCTGGCGGCGTGTCTTTCCGACCACAAGCAGGTCGGCCGGCAGGTCGCGGGCTAGGGCCAAAATGGTGTCCAGGGGCCGCCCCTTGCGGATGCGCACCAGCGGATCGAGACCATCCTCGCGCAGTCGATGCATATAGCCCTCGAGACGGCGCCCCAACTGCGCGCCCTCCACCGCCGTGGCGTAACGCATCAGGTCCGAATCATCCATTTCAGTATTCACCGTAAGCAGGGTTATCTCGCCGCCGCGCTGCAAAGCCTCACGCCGCAGGACATCGACCACCTGATCCGAGCGCGCATCGTCGGTGACGGCGCCGAGCAGTTGGGGCTTGCCCCCCTTGGGCCCTCTGGGTGGAAGGGAGGGCGCTTGGCGATTCGCATCGTGCGACGCAGCACGGCTTGTCGGCTTCGTCACCCCCCCGGCACCCCTTCGTTCCAGGGCTTTTCGCAGGGCGTCCGCTGAGGGAAACCGCCGGTCGGGCGACGGCGCCAGCGCGGTCATGACGACCGTCTCCAGCCAGCCGGGAAGGCCGGCGTCATGGTGCCGCAGGGGGATGGGGTCGCTTTGGGCGCGTTTGCGCACCTCGCTCAGGCGTCGGGAGCGCTTGAAGGGGAATTCGCCGGTGAGCAGTTCGTAGAGCACCAGCGCAAGGCTGTAGATATCGCTGCGGTGATCGTCGCGCACGCCCGCCAGCTGCTCGGGCGCCGCATAATCCGGTGTGCCGTGGGGGTTGTCGAAATCCTCGGCCAGCAGATCACGGATGCCCCGCAGCCAGGCCAATCCGAAATCCACGATTTTGATGCGGTTACCCGTATCCAACAGGATGTTCTCGGGTTTGATGTCCAGGTGATGGACACCCCGGGCGTGCATGTGCCGCAAGGCGTCCAGAATCTGGCCGGCCCAGTTGAAAACCCGCTCGAACGGTTGGGGGCCTTCCCGCTGGAGCAGGGTTTTAAGGTCCGCCCCGTCGATCCATTCCAGCGCCAGGTAGAGGCTGGTGCGCCTGCGCCGAAGATGCCGGACAATACCGGCATGGCTTAACCGCCGCAGGGCCTGTTCCTCGACCTGGTGATGGTAGAACAGCAGCGGATTGTTAAGGATATCCTTGAATGGCACCTTGAGAACGACCGCCTCTCCGGTCAGGCGATCGACACCCCGGTAAACCCTGGCCAGGGCTCCTTCCTGCAGGACAGGCCCCAGTTCGAAATCATCCAGAACGATGCCGGGTTCGAAAAAATCCATTACATCTCAGCCTGTCTCTGTCCACTGATCATCCGGCAGAGAGACTCTCGCCGGAGTGAATCCTCAATTGCATTTCGCTTGTCGTTGCTTTTCCTTTGTCCCGCGCCGAGCATCGGGGATGCAGACGGAAAAAGCGCGTCGGCCTGTTTGAGCGAAGCGAGTTCCGACGCGCTCCGGCTGTATCGTCGACGCGCAGGAGCAAGCGGGGCACGGCGCTTTCTTTTGGTTACTTTTCTTATGCGTATAAGAAAAGTAACATCCAAAAGGGAAAAGACCTTGCTGTAAACAATGGCTAACCCTCTAACATTAAGACAAAACAAGGCGACAATCAGCGCATGAAGAAGAAGTAGCCTAACACGATCAGAAGGATAACCACCACCTCCAGCACCGTAAAGCGGTAGATCATGATACAGATTTTACGCTGGGAGGGATTCATGGGGATCAGGAAGCGATTCATGACGAACCGGTTGATGAGACGCCCGGGCGTTTTTCGGGTGTACAAGCCAAGATAGCCGAAAATTCCGCGCAGCCAGAGCTCGAGCTGGAAATCGTCGGGGTCGGCAGGGGCACGGTGGTTCACCAGCCGGATGACGATGCGGCCGTTGGCGCGCTCGAAGCCCAGGCCATTCAGATGGGCGTTTTCGAATTCGACCCGCATGCAAACATCGGCATCGTCAGGGAAATGCAGCCGGAAGACGAGCTCAAAATCTTTCTCCGTTTCATGGTTTTTGAGCGCCACCCGCCAGGACTCACCCTCGGCCCCGATCTCCCCGACATGCCAGTGGGGGTGCAGGTGCAGGAGTTTTTCCGGCGTGAAATGGGTCTTGAAGTCCTGTTGATTCCAGTCCAGAACCAGACCGGGGTCGATGATTTCGGGCATGGCCATGTCAGGGCACCACCATCAGGGGAACGGGCAGCAGCGGATGGAGGACTTTATTCTGCATCCGGGCCTTCAACCCTTTGGAATGTTTTTTCTGATAGGAGCCGATGACGATCAGATCGCAGCCTTGCGCTTCGGCCACCCTGGCGATGGTTTCCGCCACCGGTCCCATGACGCGCAGGAAACGCGCCTCACCGGCTGCCGGATAGGCTTTCCGGATCCGCTCCCAGTCGGCCTCGATCTCCTCAGCCAACTGATCGCTGACATGATCCAGGAAGGTGTCCCGGGTCTTGGACGTGTTGAGCCAGTCGTCGCCGGTCATCCACTGCCAGTCCGCATTGATGACGGTGAGCACTGTGAGGGCCACATCGGTGCGCCCTCTCCAAAGCTGCTCGAAAACGTACTTTTCAGCCTTGAGGGCGCCGTTGCTGCCGTGGGTGCACAATAGGAGGTGATTAAACATTTCGTCTCAGAAAGCGGTTTCGTAAGAGGCCCGATAGCAGCGTTACGCGAAGGCCTCATCATTCCGGCATACCCAATGTACGCCTCATTCTTCGGACTTCGCAAGCCTTGCTCTCGAACCACTTACGAAACCGCTTGAAAAATAGGGCGGCTTTCAAGCCGCGCCATGGTTCAGGTCAATAGAATTGCCGGCACCGATATGAATACGATGCCGGCAATCTCAGATCGGGGCGGGGTCATGCCCGCAGGGTCGGCGGGTTAGCGATAGCCGTCGGCCGCTGCGGGCGCCCCTTGCCACATTAATGTTTCAGCGCTTGATTACACCATCCACTTGGTGAACAGCAGCACCAGGAAGGTGGTGATCAGGCAGAAGATCAGGGCTGTCAGGTCTTCGTTGCGCTCGCTGGCGAAAACCGAAAGGGCCCGCTCTTCCATTTCCTGGGTATTCCCGTCCTGCTTATAGGAATGGGACCCCTTGCCTTCACTGCCGGTGTCGATATCAAAATTTCCACCCATGTTAAAATTCTCCTTATATATTCAGGGCATGCAACCCTTTTTATTTCAAAACCACGTCCTTGACCAGCCAGAGGACGACGAAGAACGACAGCACGGCCTTGGTGACACCGGAGATAACCCCCATCACCAGCGGCCAGCCACCGGCCTGGGAAATGGCCTTTTTGGTGATCTGCATGCCCAGCCCGATCAGCCCGAAGGCGAAAAACCAGATCATGCAGTCGGTCAGGGTGGTGACGGTTTTGGATTTCTTGTGCACCTGTTTGACGGCGTGCTTGATGGCGCCTTTGGCCTCACCCGGCATGGTGATGGTCTTGCCCTTGGCACCGGCCAAGACGCTTTCCAGGGCGAACATGCGCTCGCGGCCCACCTTGTCGAACACTTCCTTGTTGTTGCGATCGGCAAAGTTACCCGCGATCTGGTGCTGTTCGATCAGGTCCTTGACGGCCGCGGTCTGGGTTTCGTCCATTCCTTTGATCTCGCCGGCCGCGAAGGCCGCGCTCAGGTCGCGCCATTCCTCGTCCGTGATGCGGGTGCGGTCGTTGTAGCTCACGTCGATGAATTTACCCTTGTAGTGGCTGGGGGGCGAGAAGAGACCCACCGAGGACATGATGAAGAGCAGCAGAAAGCCCAGGATGAAGATCGGGAACTTGTCGATCACCACACTCTTGAAATTGAGCTTCTGACCGGACTCCTTGCCGAACCAGGTGGCCAGCACCAGCACGATGATGGGCAGGAACAGGACGCGGGTGATGTTGAAGATTTCGGCGACCTTGAGGGTCTTGATGTCCACGGCGTTGAAGGCCAGGGCGGCGGCCGCCACCTGGGCCGAGTTCAGGATACCGGTACCGGCCCAGGCCCCGAACTGCACCGCGTTCATGCCCACGATTTTACCCACCGTGGGGAAAATGAACATACAGATGATGCCGAAGGACAGGATGGTACCGATGGTGTAGGCCATCTCCTCGCTCTTGGCCTTGACCACCGGGGCCACGGCCACCGTGGCCGAAACGCCGCAGACCCCCATGCCGGCCGAAAGCACGCCGGTCATGGACTTGGGCTGCTTGAAGAGCCCGCCCAGCCAGAGCACCATGAAGACGGTGCCGAGCACGAAGAAACCGATCAGCCAGATGCTGTAGACCCCCAGCTTGGCCAGCTCGGCAAAACTGTAGCGGGC
>JASJCD010000153.1 GCA_030066135.1 Desulfobacterales bacterium
CGGCCCTGCCAGCACTGCGACGGCCTGCACGAGGGGCACTCCCCCTGTGTTTCGGTCTGCCCGGCCACGGCCACGGACTACGACGGCGAAACCGGGATCGTCAGCCAGATCTACACCCGCTGCTTCGGCTGCCGTTACTGCATGGGGGCCTGCCCCTACCATGCCCGCCATTTCAATTGGTGGGACCCGGTATGGCCCAAGGGCATGGAGCAATACCTCAATCCGGACATCTCGGTGCGCATGCGCGGGATCGTGGAAAAGTGCGGTTTCTGCTTCCAGCGCTATCAGAGAGCCCTGGAAAAGGCCCATATGGAAGGCCGCCGGGAACTTGAGGAGCATGAGTACCAGACTTCGTGCACCCAGGCCTGCCCGGCGGGCGCCATCACGTTCGGTGATCTGTGGAACCCGCAGCACAAAGTGCATCAACTGGCCCAGCCGGACTTACAGAAGCATAACCGTCCGAAAAATCCCAAGGCGTTTCGTCTGCTGGAGGAACTCGGGACCAACACCAAAATCTACTACCTCTCCAGCAAGAAGTGGGTGCGGGAGCAGGGACACCGGCCGGAATTGCTGAAAGCGTCGGACGACAAACATTAGAATGCCGGGGGTCGGTATTTGCGGACAACGGCGTGACCGCGGGCTTGGCCCCATCCAATGACTTCAATACATTAGGAGCACCGGTTTTATGGATTCTGCACTGATACCCAAAGGCGTAAAACGCTGCTCGTTCTTTCAATTCATGGGCGGTCTTGGTGCCGTCGGTCTGGTCCTGGCGTGGGGCGTCTACGCGATGCTGCTCTGCTGGATCAAGGGTCTGAACCAGACCAACATGAATGACTACTATGGTTTCGCGCTCTGGATCTGGGCCGACCTGGCGGTGATCGCGTTGGGCGGCGGGGCGTTTTTCACCGGGCTGATGAAATATGTCTTCGGCAAGGACGAACTAAAGCATATCATCAATTTTGCTGTCCTGATCGGATTCATCTGCTACAGCTCGGCCCTGCTGATTCTGGCCATCGATGTCGGCCAGCCGCTGCGTTCATGGTATATCTTCTGGCACGCCAATGTGCATTCCATGCTGACCGAGGTGGCTTTCTGTCTGTCCTGCTATTTCGCCGTGCTCACGATCGAATACATCCCCCTGATTCTGGAAAACCGCCAGATCGACAAGGTGCCCTTCTGGCATAATCTGAGCCACAACATGCACACTTACATGGCGGTCTTTGCTGCCACCGGCGCATTCCTGAGCTTCTTCCACCAGGGCTCACTGGGGGGTGTCGCCGGGGTGATGTTCGGTCGGCCCTTTGCCTTCCGCGAACATCTTTTCATCTGGCCCTGGACCTTCTTTCTCTTCACCTGGTCGGCGGCCGCCTACGGCCCCTGCTTCACCATCTGGCTGGTGCGCATCACCGAAAAGATCACCGGGAAAAAACTGGTGCGCGAAACAGCCATTCAGTTGCTGGCCAAACTGGCCGGCTGGATGATGTTCACCTATATCATCGCCAAGATCATCGATACCCTCTACTGGGCCACGGTTACCGCTCCCGGACTGGGTTTTACCCTCAAGGACTTCTACTCCAACAACCCGTTTTACGGTTTCTGGATCCTGGCGGCCGAAATTGTTGTCTGCGGGGTTGTACCGGCCGTGATGCTGGTCATGCCCAAAGTGCGGCAAAATCCCTACGGGCTGTTCATTGCGGTTACCCTCGGCGTGATCGGCGTCAGCCTGAACCGCTGGGTCATGGTGCTGCAGGTCATGGCGGTGCCGATCATGCAGTTCGACCAGTGGGTCATGTACATCCCCAGCTGGCAGGAAGTGGCCACCACCATCCTGCCGGTGGCCTACGGTGTCATTCTGGTCATGATTTCTTACCGCTATCTGCCGGTCTTCCCCAATGAAGCCGAATTGAACCCGATCGAACCGGAAACCCCGCCGGTGGTCGAAGCTGAAACCGCTGAAAGCGACGATACGGCAGGTGCCGAACAGGGACTGACGCCCGCCGAAGCCTAGCACGGCGATACGATAAGGAGGCAATTTTATGTTCCCCTTCAACTTCGAATGGATCTGGGATGCATCCCACCTTATTTTTATGGGCGGTCTCTGGTATGCCCTGAGCATCCTGGGGGCCGGCATGACCTTTATCGTCATCAAAACGATTATCGATACGGCCCAGGGCAAGGGCGGTCACCACCATTAGAATCGATCTTTAGAGCTGTCTGGCGCTTCTCCCGGTTGTCCGTCAACGGGGAGAAGCGTTTATTTTTTATAGACCGGCGGTCTGATGGCGTCGCTTGGCGGGAGCAGCACCTGGCGATGCGCTTCGAGCGCCGGGCCTCAACCGGTCATCGTATCGGACGGAGCGATCAGCATGGATAAAATTGTGGTGGAAGGCGGCCGGCGGCTGGAAGGCCTCGTGTCGATCAGCGGCGCCAAAAACGCAGCCCTGCCGATTCTGGCAGCTGCCCTTTTAACCGATGGCACCTGCCGGTTTACGAATGTTCCGGATCTGCGCGATATCCACAGTATCGTTCAACTCCTCCAGAGCCTGGGGGCCCGTGTCGAGCAGCAGGACGATACGGTGGTCGTCAATGCGGCCGGATTGGCCAGCAGTGAAGCCCCCTACGATCTGGTGCGTAAAATGCGGGCGTCGATCCTCGTTCTCGGGCCGCTGCTCGCGCGTCTCCAGCATGCCCGGGTATCGCTACCGGGTGGGTGTGCCATTGGGGCGCGTCCCATCAACCTGCACCTCAAAGGGCTTGCATTGATGGGGGCTGAGATTGATATTCAGCACGGCTATGTGGAAGCACGGGCCAAACGACTCAAAGGGGCGGAGATTTATTTTGACACCGTCTCGGTCACCGGCACTGAAAATCTCCTCATGGCCGCTTCGCTGGCAGAGGGCGAAACCGTTTTGCGCAATGCCGCGCGTGAGCCTGAAGTCGTGGCCCTGGCCGAAGTGCTGAACCTTATGGGGGCCCGCATCGAAGGGGCGGGAACCGCGGTGATCAAGGTGCGCGGCGTGGATCACTTGAATGCGGTTGAGGCGCGCATCATCCCGGATCGCATCGAAGCCGGTACTTTCATGGTGGCGGCGGCGTTGACCGCCGGGGATGTGACCCTTGAGGATTGCGAGGGCGAGCACCTGGGCGCGGTTTGCGACAAGCTCGTCCAGGCCGGCGTCCATGTCGAGCAGACCCCCGGGCGAATCCGCGTCCAGGGCACCCGATCCATCGAAAGCCTTGATGTCCGCACGCAGACCTATCCAGGTTTTCCAACCGACATGCAGGCCCAGTTCATGGTGCTGATGTCGATTGCCAGAGGGCAGAGCATCATCACCGAAACGATTTTTGAAAATCGCTTTATCCACGTCAGCGAACTCAAACGGCTGGGGGCCGATATCGTTGTCTCCGGGGAAACCGCTGTCATCCGGGGCCGACCGTCGCTGTCCGGGGCGCCGGTCATGGCGAGCGATCTGCGGGCCAGCGCCTCGCTGGTGCTTGCCGGGCTGGTGGCCGAAGGGGTGACGGAGGTGAACCGGGTCTATCATCTCGACCGGGGCTACGAACACATCGAGGCCAAACTGCAGCGATTGGGCGCATCGATATGGCGGGAGCGGGTCTGACCGCCCTCCCGTCACGGGTCTTCTTTCCGGCGATCACCTTCCATACTCGCCATTCCTAAGGCCATAAGGCAATGCTGCCGTTTATATAGGGCGCACCCTCCTGCTCCACCTGGGGCTTCCCGGCACCGCCCCACCCGTCACGCCTCTGGAAATCAATGCCGAAGGTTGTAATCCCACCGGTGTCCGGTGCCAATTCCCTCCCGTCGTGATTGCCTCCCGGGGGCGTCTCGGGTAGGGTATAAGGGACAGCGATGAAGAACCTTTTCCTTATTCGGCCCTTTTGGCCCGCGACACAATGGCCTTGTTTCCGTCCTCTGCTGCCCTTGACGGTTGCCTTCGGGCTGGGGATTGCAGGCCGGGCCGCCTGGCCGGCGCATGACCCGCTGGTTCTGGTCTTAGCCGTCATTTTGTTCGTCTGGGCGGGTTGGTTGTTTATCGCCGACCACGGCAGCGGCGTAATTCCTCTCCTGCTGTTCGCTGCGTTAGGCTACCTTTCCCTGGCACCGTGGCTGCCACCGCACTATCCCCAGCACCATATCGCGCATTTCACGGACGGTTCGCGGTATCACATCGTGGGGACGGTCTCCCAGACCCCACGTTCGACCCCGGACAAACGCCTGCGATTGATATTGCGGGTCGAAGAACTGGGCCGCCCCCCCGACCTGCGGGCTGCCGCGGGCAAGCTTCGTTTGACGGTCTACGGCAATGCACCGGATATTCGTGCCGGTGACCGGCTGGCATTTGACAGCCGACTGAGATCGATTCGCGGTTTCCGCAATCCGGGCGGTTTCGATTACAAGCGCTACATGGCCCACAAGCAGATAACGGCGACGGCCTGGACCCGGGCAGAGCAGTTGGTCATCATTTCATCGGCCGGGGCATCGGCGCCGGCAATGCACCTGCTCAGGCAGCATTTGAGGCGCTTTGTCGAAACCGAACTCGACGGTGACGCCCAGGCGGTGATGAAAGCGCTTACCATCGGTGATCGCAACGCGATATCCTATGCGCTGCGCAATGTTTTTAACCGCCTTGGCATTGGCCATCTCCTGGCGATTTCCGGGCTGCATGTGGGGATCATCGCCATTGTGCTGATGGGGGCGATCAAATGGATCTGCCACCGGTTTTCTTATTTTCTGGTTACGGGTCGAGGACATGCGACGGCGGTGATCGCGACGATTCCCTTTATTGTCGCCTACGGCCTTATGGCCGGGATGGCGCCCTCCACCCAACGGGCGGTCATCATGGTTACGATGGGCCTGGGCGCCTATGTCGTCAGACGCGAAGGCGATACCCTCAACCTGGTGGCCCTGGCCGGTCTGTTGATCCTGGTCTGGCATCCCCCCATGCTGTTTGCGGTCGGTTTCCAGATGTCTTTTGCGGCCGTTCTGGCCATCGTCCTGGGACTGCGGCATGCCTGGCCGCGGGGGTCTTCCGCCACCGCCGACCAGCGCAGCCCCAAGCATCGACTGCTCGTTTTCATGGCGGTCACGGCGTATGCCACCGCCGGCACGCTGCCGCTGATGATGTATTATTTTCAACAGTTTTCCCTGATTGGTTTGGCCGCCAATCTCATTGCGGTGCCCCTGATTGGTTTCTTGGCCCTGCCGCTGGGGCTGCTTTCATTCGGTCTGCTGCCCATCAGTGCCTCGGCCGCATCGATCTGTCTGCAATTGGGCGGGTTTCTGCTCGAAACGGTCATCGCAGCGGGACATTGGGCCGCCGCCTTTGAATTGGCGGCCCTGCATTCCTTTCAACCCACCGGGTTGGAAATCGGGTTGTACTATGCCTTGCTGGCCGCGTGCCTCGCAACGCCTTCCTATCCCCGGGCCAAATGGCTCCTGGTGGCTTCCCTGGCCCTTCTGGTTGTGGATGCGGGCTGGTGGTATCATTACCGTTTCGTCCACCGCGACCTGCGATTGACCGTACTGGATGTGGGGCAGGGCAGCGCGGCCCTGCTGGAATTCCCCGGCGGCAAGACCATGCTCGTGGACGCTGGCGGTTATGCTGACAACCGTGTTTTCGACATGGGGCGCAGTGTCATCGCGCCGTTTCTGCGGCGCCAGAAGATCCTTAAGGTGGATTATCTGGTCCTGTCCCATCCCAGCAGCGACCACATGAACGGATTTTTCCATGTGGTGCAGCACTTTCGTCCCCGCGTCCTCATCTGGAACCATGACCGGGTTGAAAGTGAAAGCGCCCAGCGCTTTGTCGCGCTCGTTAGGGGGCAGCCTCTGCGGGTACCGTCTTTTGAAGGTCTTCAGCGCCGGCTGACTATCGGTGGGGCGGATGTGCGCATCCTGAACCCGCCCAGCGATTTCGTTCGCCGTCGCGAACAGGAAGGATGGCGCGGCTTGAACAATAATTCGATCGTCCTGCAGGTGCTATTCGAAGGATGCACGATCCTTATGACGGGCGATATCGAGAAGGCGGCCGAACTCCAACTGCGGCAGGAGCTGGGGGCGGCATTGAAAAGCGACGTGCTTCTCGTGCCCCACCACGGCAGTCGCACCTCGAGCACCAGCGCGTTCCTGGAAGTCGTGGCCCCGGAATTCGCCATTATCTCCTGTGGGTGGCGGAACCGATTCGGCTTTCCCCACCCGGAGATTCTGGCGCGTTACCAAGAAATCGGCAGTCGCATTTTGCGGACGGATATAGATGGTGCGGTGCAAATGCGGATGCGTTCGGGCCAACTGCAGATACGCACTGATGACCGCATTTTCATCCAGAACGTGAGCCAGGGCAGAGGGGCGGGCGTTGCAGTCGATTCCGCCCGCGGGCATACACATGAACGCGCGCCGGGGGGCGAGCGCCCTCAATCGGTCTTGCCTATTAGGCATTATTCGGATAATTTAAAGGGTATGAGCCATCACCGACAACATCTTGCGTCCTCCGGCCGTCGAAGTCCGGAGTCGATCAAACCACAGCTGATGCAGGGAGGCGATCAATGAACAAGTACACGGCGGCCGGGCTTATAGCCTGGCTGATTGGCGGTGTCATCCTGGGATTTAAGATGCTGGGCGGTTTCATGGAACAGGAAGTGGAATGGGCCGACAACAATCTCATCGATCTGGCGGGAGCGGACGCCTTCTCCTGGGCCCTGGGCTTCAACTGGCTCTACCCCCTTTTTGAGACGCCGGTCTACATACTGCTATTCGGCCTGGGCCTGATCTTAATTTTGATGGGGGTCATTTTCTGGCGTAATTAGGCCCCCGCCGTGTGACTAAAAAAAGAACCTCGGACGGCATGATTGCCGCCGAGGTTTTGTCGTTTGTTTGGGGTGCGGCCGGCAGCAGCGCCGGCCGATACCTTTTAGTCCACGTAAAGTTGTTGACCGGGGTATATTTTGCTGCGGTGCGACAACCGGTTGATTTCGAGCAACCGGTCCAAACTCATTTTATGCAGCTGGGCGATCTTGAAAGGGCTGTCGCCCATTTTGACCTGGTAGGTCTTGAGCTGGTCCGTTTGCACCGGTGCTTTGTGCTTGCCTTCCGATATCTGAAGCACCTGCCCCTTATGCAGGTGCGTCCCCTGAAGGCCGTTTAGCTTCTGGATGGCCTCGGTGGTGGTGCCGTACTGGCGGGCAATCGTCCAGAGGGAGTCACCGCGGCGAACCGTATGGTATTGGGCCTGGTTGGATTTAGGCACGGCTTTGCGTTTGACGCTTCGTTTGGCATACGTATAGCCGCGCTGCGGGATCTTCAAGCGCTTGCCGGCCACGATATAATGCGAACTCCGCATGTTGTTGGCCCGCATGATGCGGCCGACCGAGGTGCGGTAGCGCCGTGCGATGGTTGAAAGGGTCTCACCGGAACGCACACGATGATAAACATACGCCGGACGCGGTAAAGACGTAGCCCTGATGGTATCGATCTGTGCCAGGAGCGTTTCGCCTTTGCCCACGGGTACTTTCAATTCATAGCTGCGCGGCGGGGAGATTTTATAGCGTAATTCCGGATTGATCTGACGCAGCTCGAATTCGGTGGTGCCGATGGCGCGGGCCGCATCCTTGAGGCTGATCTGTTTGGCGACGGTCACTGTCTCGTAGGTCAGCGGTGGATCAGCGATACTGAGATCGAGGCCATATTTTTCCGGGGCGTTGAGTATATGCAAGGTCGCCAGGAAGCGCGGCACATAGCGCGCGGTTTCACGCGGCAGGCGTTCGTATAGATCCCAGAAGTTGTCGAGATAGTTGACGTTCTGTGTGCGGATAGTCCGCAGAACGCGTCCTTCACCACAGTTATAGGCCGCCAGGACGGTGGTCCAGTCGCCGAATATATTGTGCAGCTCCTTGAGATAGGCGATGGCCGCCCGGGTGGCTTTTTCCGGATCCATGCGCTCGTCAATGAAATGGTCACGCTTGAGCCCGAATTTATAGCCTGTCGAGGGAATAAACTGCCAGAGGCCCAAGGCCCGGGCCCGGGAAAGGGCCCTGACATTGAAGCCGCTTTCAATCAACGGCAACCAGGAGAGTTCTTCCGGCAGCCCGGCCTGTCGGAGGGCCTTCAGGATTTCAGGGCGGTAGCGGCCGGAACGCTTCAGAGACTTCAGGAAAAAGACTTTTTCCGGCCCCACGGTGAACCTTCGGATTTCCGCCTGGACATGGCGGTTCATTTCCAGCGGGATCGCGTTATGGTTGCCGTTAACCACAATATTGCGTGAAGCATAGATCTCCAGGATGCGCTTGGAGATCATGAAGCGCAGATCCTCTTTTTCCTGGATGAGCTTGAAATCATCCTGGGCTTCGACGGCGAGAATCAGGGCATAGGCCTTATCAAGGGAATCGACCGCCTTCTCGAGCTCGCCCCGCTGCCAATATTCCTGGGAGGCGCGGCAGAACTCCAGAGCTTCGTCCAGTTGCACCTGGGGGGATTTGGCGGTTTGGACTTCGTCTTTGGGGACGAGTCCGTCCGTTCCCATCAAGGCGACATCTTCGACGTCTCCGTTCTGGTAGACATTCTCGTCGATGTCGACGGGACCCGTCGGTACGTGTTCGCTCTCAGCCTGCTCGAGCGTGGCATAGGCCGATTCTTTGGTGTTCATGGCCGTGGGCGCACAGGCCCCCAGCAGCAATGCGACTGTCATAAACAGAAAGACGACAACAAGGGCAGATCTTCTCACAGTAACCATCCTCACAGGTAAGGGCACCTTAAGTATATACTTGGCAAGCGTTCCTCAGTCCGTTATACCTTGCATCCTTGGATTGTCAAGGTGTTATCATACGTCAAGCGGTGTGGTGGCAGGGGCGAAGAAAGTGCTGGAGATAATCGAAACCGCTTCGGAGTGCATGCCGTGCGAGCCGCCGTTGGCATGATCGCGCCGGATCAACATCCCTTCGGGCCATGCAGTCCTGTTAACGTTATCGCCCGGCAAGCGCAATCCTTTAGTAGATCATTTCAAATGCGTGCCGGCAACGGACGCCAGGTGCCAACCGCGGCGGGTGCCGCGCAGGCGTGATGGGCTTAAAAAATGGATCCTTCAGCGGCAGCCCGGCCGGTGGAGGAACAGCAAAGGCGCGCATACTTGCCCACGGGATAATGCCGGACCTTGATTGAATTTTGATAATTAAAGTTATTTGTCAAAATTTATAGATTTAAATAGAATTTAGAATAATTTTGGCAATATTTAATGATAATTTAAAATATACATGAAATTCTAACTAAAAATAAGTGTTGTTTTTTGTCTGAAATGATATTACAAGGCGTTGTTTTATGCGGTCCGGCCTCGATTTCCGGTGTGGTCAAAACCAACCGGTTATATAAGGACATACGGGCCAGCGTAGCTCAGTTGGTAGAGCTACTGATTTGTAATCAGTGGGTCGGGGGTTCGAGTCCCTCCGCTGGCTCCATTTTGCGCGGTGGGGTTCCCGAGCGGTCAAAGGGAACAGACTGTAAATCTGTCGGCAATGCCTTCGGAGGTTCAAATCCTCCCCCCACCACCAGCCTGAATGCAGGCCGTTTGCAGGAGATTCTCGTTTAG
>JASJCD010000154.1 GCA_030066135.1 Desulfobacterales bacterium
GGCGCTGCCGGCACTGAAATCGACGGAGCAGGAAAGGCGGAAGCCGATATCCACGAAATCGACCTTGATGGGTTTTACTTTTTCGATAAATTCCTTATCCACCAGATAAGAGAATCCATCGATGTCATAAACCGTATCCGTTTCTTTTGGCTCATCCAGAGCCAAGGCCAGGCTTGGCCCGCCTCAGCCACCAGAGTTTAGAAAAATGCGGATCGGCGAAGGGTCTTTGTCCTTGAAATACTCAGCGACCTGGTGTGTCGCTGCCTGCGTAACTTCAACCATTATCGGTTTCCTCCTTACGAAATTGGGCCGGGATGTCACATCACCGGCCACATGACTTGGGAAATTTTTAATTAAATTTAATGATTTTGCTTCCGATGTCAATATAAAACGTCGGTTTGACGCTTGGTATCCGTTTTGTCGCCCTGGTTGCCGTCGGCGTACCTTAACCTTAGGCCTTATTCGCGCATCAGGCTGCCGATATGTTCCGCGTAGACCCGGCGGTCGTCATCGGAAAAAAGGATAAAGATCACCCGCTGAATCCGGTCGTCCGCATCGAGGAAATCCAGAGTGGTTTCAACGGCGATACGGCAGGCCTCCTCGAGGGGGTATCCGTACACGCCGCAGCTGACGGCCGGGAAAGCAATCGAACGCGCCCCGTTTTGGGCCGCAAGCGTAAGGCTGTTTCGGTAGCAGCTGGCCAGCAGCTGCCGGTCTTCAGGAAGGCCGTGGTAGACGGGGCCCACGGTGTGGATCACGAACCGGGCCGGCAGCCTGTACCCCTGCGTCAAACGGGCCTCGCCGGTGGGGCAGCCCCCGAGGGCTCGGCATTCGGCCAACAGCTCCGGACCGGCGGCCCGGTGAATGGCCCCGTCAACGCCGCCACCGCCCCGAAGGGAGCGGTTGGCCGCATTGACGATGGCGTCGACTTCGAGACGTGTGATATCCCCCTGGCGGACCTCAATTTTCTTCAAATTCATCGCTATTTTGCGCCTCCCGGGATTCAAAGGTCGTAGAGGGTTTCATCGCGCGCCGGGGCCTGCCGGCGTGTGCGACCGGCGGCCCCCTTTTTGCCCTTGAGTTGGAAAGGGTCATCGCCCTCGAGCAGGTCCCCCATTTCGGCTTCAATTTGTTCGGGGTCTTCACCCTGCTCCATGCGGCTCAGCGCCTCTTCCATACCGTCGCCCAGGTCCATGCCGGTCATGTGGGTCAGTTTGCGCATCAACTGGGCTGCCTGGCGCGGGTCGTCCTCGTTGATTTTTTCGGCTTCGCCGGCCAGCATCTGCATGGCCTTTTCCATCTGGCCCTCGTCGAAGGGCAGATCATCCATGTCACCGTCCTCTTTGGCCCGGCCTGCAATGGCAAACATGGATACCTGCCGCGACAGTTTGTTGTCCTTGCAGCGTGGGCAAACCGGAATTTTGCGGGTATTGACGGTGCGGGAGAAAAAGTTGAAAATCGTATGGCAGCGATCACAGTAGAATTCATAGATGGGCATGGGTCGGGCAACCTTTCCTGTGGACTTGGTTAGATCGTGCGTAGATCTTATAATTTCACCCCCGGGGGATGTCAAACCGAATCAAAACAAGGAAATAACGATGAGTGCCAGCAATTATGCCGACATTATACGAACCAATCTGCAGGCCGCTTTTAAACTGGATACGACCGAACTGGCCGCCCGTCTGGAGGCTGAATCCGAAGCGGATGAACTGGTCATCAAGGCCTTTGGGGAGGACTGCCGTCTGGGCCGCGACGGTGTGCGGCTCGGCGGGGTTAACGCGGAAGGGGCGCGCGGGGTGATCATCAGCCTGCTCGCCCGCCACGCCCGTGCGGAAACCTGCATCGAGGAGCCCTGGCGGGCTTTTCGCGAATTGCCCAACAGCATGCCTTACGTGGGGGCCTTCCGTGGGCATACGGAACTGCCGCTGGTGCCCCATGTGGAGGCTCTGATCGCCGGGGCCTCCCGGCTCGCGGCCGTCATGGGGGGGCGCGTGGTGGCGCAGCCGGTTGCGGGCGACGGCGCGCTGGTGCTCAATCCGCTTCCCAAAATAAGCCTGTGCTATCTGCTTTATCGCCCGGACGAAGATTTTCCGGCCAATGCCACCTGCCTCTTCGCTGCCAACGCCGATCGCTTTCTGCCCACGGACGCCCTGGCCGACGTGGGGGAATACACTTCCCGTGCGCTGATTGCCGCCACCAGCGAAGGGCTGCGTTGACTTGGCGCAGGCCTTCTGGTATGGCAGCTCCCAAAATTTGACGGTTTCGTAAACAGTCCGACAATGGCCATGCGTCATATCCGCGCTTGGGGGCGTGCGCTGCAACAGACCTCAGGGCCGGCCCCGGTCGTAATTTTTACGAAGCCGTTTGGTTTTGGATACTTTACAGTCCCAACAATTTTCAGTGCATTGAAAGGAACAATCCCATGCAAACAACCTTGTCGATCGTCAAACCGGACGGTGTCAGCCGCGGACTTATCGGCGAAGTGGTCAAAAGGCTGGAGGACAATGACCTCAGGATCGCTGCCATGAAGATGATTCACATGACCCGCACCCAGGCGGAAGGCTTTTATGCCGTGCACCGCGAGCGCCCCTTTTTCGGCAGCCTGACGGAGTTCATGTCCTCCGGCCCCTGTGTCGTCATGGTGCTGGAGGGCGAGGATGCCATCGCACGCTACCGCACCCTGATGGGGGCCACCAACTACAAGGAAGCCGATCCCGGCACCATCCGGGCCGATTTCGCCACCGATATCGAAAAAAACGTGGTCCATGGATCGGATGCCCCTGAAACGGCGGCGTTCGAGATCGGCTACTTTTTCAACCGTTTCGAAATCGTGGGGTGACCTCCGAACGCGTCAATCGGGCCAATGTGCGGATCGTCCTGCACCAGCCCCGCTTTCCGGAAAACATCGGCGCCGCCGCCCGGGCCATGCGCAATATGGGCCTGCATCGGCTGGTAGTGGTCAACCCGGAAAATTTCATTGAAGAGCGCATCCGCATGATGGCCACCCACGTGGCCGGAGATGTGGTCGACGCCATTACCCGATTTGACAACCTGCCCGAAGCCCTGGCCGACTGCCAGTTCGTGGTCGGCACCACGGCCCGGCTGGGCGGTGAGCGTCAGGCGGTGGTGACGCCGCCTGTGATGGCGCGCCGCCTGATTTCGATCTCCCGTGAAAATGAAGTGGCCCTGGTCTTCGGCCCCGAAGACCGCGGGTTGACCAACCAGGAAATCCGTCTCTGCCACGCCCTGGTCAATATCCCCACGGATGCCTTTGCCTCTCTCAACCTGGCCCAGGCCGTAATGGTCATGTGCTACGAAGTATTTACCGCCAGCACCGCCGAAGACGGAGCCTTCGCCCCCCGGCTGGCCACCCGCCACGAACTGGATGGCATGTATGCCAAATTGCGGGACATCCTCGTGCGCATTTCCTACATCAATCCCGAAAACCCGGATTACTGGATGAACCGCCTGCGGCGTTTTTTCACGCGGCTGCAGTTGCGTGCACGGGAGGTCAGCATCATCCGCGGGATCATCCGCCAGGTGGAATGGTATGCCCGCAAGAACTACGAAGAGGGCCTGCAGGAGGGCCGGCGCCGGGCTTCGGCGGGAAAGGAAGAATAACGGCATGCGACTGATTCGTTATGGAGAATCCGGGGCCGAGGCGCCCGGACTGTGGCAGAACGGCCGGATTGTTGAACTGCGCCGGCATTTCCCGGAAATCCCCGATGTGGGCGAAGAATTCTTCCGGGGGGGCTGGCTGGAGCGGATAGGGGCCATCTCCGATGATGGTGAGGAAATGGATGTTCGTCTGGGCCCCCCGATTGCACGGCCTTCCAAAATTATTTGTCTGGGGAAGAATTATATCGAACACGCCCGCGAGGGGCACTTCGAGCCGCCCGACAAGCCGCTCCTGTTCGCCAAGGCGCCTTCGGCCCTTAACGGCCCCCGTGATCCGGTGGTGCTGCCGCAAAGCTGCGGGCAGGTGGACTGGGAGGTGGAGCTGGCGCTCGTGATCGGACGGGAGGGCAAGCGGATCCCTGCCGCCGAAGCCTTGGATTATATCGCCGGCTACACGGTCATGAACGATGTCTCCGGCCGTGAGGCCCAGTTCGGCGACGGGCAGTGGTTCCGGGGCAAGTCGTTCGACACCTTCGCCCCCATGGGGCCGGCCCTGGTGACCCCCGATGAAATCGAGGATATCGCCGACCTGCAGCTGGCCGCCAAAGTGGACGGCGAAACCATGCAGACCGGTAACACCGGCGACCTGATCTTCGACATTCCCTACCTGCTTCATTACATCAGCGAAGACATCACCCTGCTGCCCGGTGACGTGATCTCCACCGGCACCCCGGCCGGCGTGGGGATTTTCCGGGATCCGCCCGTAACGCTCCAGGCGGGCAACGTGGTGGCGTGCCGCATCGAGGGGATCGGGTCCCTTGTCAATCCGATAGTTGCCGGCTGACGACAATCCTAAAGTAAATTTTTCTGGTGAGATCGGGGCCTACGATCTAATCAAGAGGATTTGTCGACGTTACTTTTCTTGCGCCAAGAAAAGTAACCAAAAGAAGGCGCCCGTGCCCCGCTTCGTCCTGTGCGTCGTCATGGCGGACGGCGCGCGCGGAAACTCGCTCCGCTCAGACAAGTCCGCGCCCTTTTTCCGTCCGCCACGCCGATGCTCGGCGCGGGGCAAAGGGGATAAAAGCCAAAATCCTTGCTTTACTGTTAGGCATCCTGCAAGCACGTTGTGATGCCTTCATTTTTGCGTGCAGAAACACCTCAAAGCTATTTAACCTGAGTCTCAAAATTAAGATTAGGGTTCCTGGCAAGGCGTGAGACGGCGAGAAAGCGGAGCATCTACGCAGTATGTATGCAGGTTTGTAGGGTAGGGACCCTACGGTTCTGCCAAGAGCCGGCTCAGGATGCACCGCATTTTTAAAAGATCCGATGCTGAATCCCGCAACGCGGGAAACACAGCCAGGGGCACTTATATTTTTTTTGAGATCAGGTTCTAATAGTGCTGGTCGGCATATTCCACCCAGCCGCCGGCTTCCACCAGGGCGCGGTCGAAGGGCGAGATTTCGAATATACAGCGCTCCCTGCGGCCTTCGGCCGCCAGGGTGAAGGCGCTGTCTGCAAGGTCCATCTCCAGACGAGTCTCGAAGGCGGCAAAGGTATCGAAGAGGGTGCCTATCTGCGCTTCCGGCAGCTCCAGGGCCAGCATACCGCAGTTGAACATGTTCTGCCGGAAGATGCGGGCGAAGCTCGCGGCGATCACCACATGGATGCCGTTGGTCTCCAGGGCCCAGGGGGCATGCTCCCGGGACGAGCCGCAGCCGAAATTGGCGCGGGTGATCACGACCTGCTTGTCACGGGTGCTCTTGCCGGGCACAAAACCCTTCAGACACAGGTCTTCGAGCAGGTGCGGCCCCATGGCCGCCTTGGTGATTTCGGTCAGGTATTTGGCCGGGATGATTTCGTCGGTGTTGATATCGGACCGGTCCAGAAAGAGGACATTGCCACTGAAATTTTTCATGCCTGCGCTCCTTCAGCCGGGTAGCGGTCGGCGTTGGCGATGTGGCCGGCAATGGCGCTGGCGGCCGCCGTGGCCGGGCTGACCAGGTGAACCATGCCACCGATGCCCATACGGCCGTTGAAGTTGCGGTTGGTGGTGGCCGCACAGACTTCGCCCTCGGCCAGGACCCCGTTGCTCATGCCCAGGCAGGCCCCGCAGGTGGGGTTGGTGACGCAGAAGCCGGCGTCCATGAAGATCGAGAGAAGCCCTTCGGCCATGGCCTGCCGGTAGACTTTGGGCGTGGCCGGCGAAACAATGCCCCGCACGCGGGGTGCGATCGTCCGGCCCTTGAGCACGGCCGCGGCCACCCGCAGGTCTTCGATCCGACCGTTGGTGCAGGAACCGATGTAGACCTGGTCAATCTTCTGGTCCGTCATGGCCGCCACCGGTTTGACCTGGTCGGGCTTGTGGCCGAAGGTAACCATGGGCTCCAGTCCGCTCACGTCATGGTCGATAACGTCCGCGTAGTCGGCGTCGGCATCCGGCTGGTAGGCGCTGAAGGACTCCAGGGCTTTATCCCGATCAGGGTATTCGGCCTGAATGAATTCCCACAGGTAGTCCACCGTGGTGGCGTCCGGGGCGCAGATGCCGCAGGTGCCGCCGGCCTCGATGGCCATGTTGCAAAGCGTCATGCGCTCTTCCATGGTCATGGCCGCCGTCACCGGTCCCCCGAATTCGATCACCTTGTTGGTGGCGCCGCCCACACCCAATCGGGCGATGACCGCAAGGATGACGTCCTTGGCAAACACGCCGGTCGGCAGGCGGCCGTTGAGGTTGATGCGCAGGGTTTCGGGATAGCGGAAAGCGCAGACGCCCTTGAGGATGCCCACCTCCAGGTCGGTGGTGCCCACCCCGGCGGCAAAGGCACCGAAGGCCCCGTAGGTGCAGGTATGCGAATCCCCCATGATGGCGGTATAGCCCGGGCGGATGAAACCCTTTTCGGGAAACAGGGCGTGGCAGACCCCGTTGCGGCCGATATCGAAAAAATCACGGATGCCCTGGCGCCGGGCCCAGTCGCGCAGAATCTTGCCCTGGGCGGCGGTTTTGGAATCCTTGGCCGGCGTCACGTGATCGATCACCGCCTTGATGCGGTCCGGATCGAAGACCCGGTCCTTGCCCCGGGCCACGAGATCGTTGATGGCGATGGGCGTGGTGATCTCATGGCAGGCCACCACATCCAAGCGGATGACATGCACGTCCTCGAAAGGGTTGTCGATGCGGTGGTCGTCGAAGATCTTCTCGACAATGGTGCGGCCCATGCGTCCTCCGTCAGTCACTTTCGGTTTTGAGAACGGAAAGAAAGGCCGATTGGGGGATCATGACCTGGCCCACCATCTTCATGCGTTTTTTGCCCTTCTTCTGTTTCTCGAGCAGTTTGCGTTTGCGGGAAACATCGCCGCCGTAGCATTTGGCCGTGACGTCCTTGCGAAAAGGCGAGATGGTCTTGCGGGCGATGATCGTGCCCCCGATGGCCCCCTGGATGGCGATTTTGTACATCTGGCGTGGAATTTCGTCACGCAGTTTGGTGCAGGCCGCCCGCGCCCGCTCGACGGCCCGTTCGCGGTGAACGAGCTGCGAGAGGGCGTCGACTTTCTCGCCATTGATGAGGATGTCGAGTTTGACCAGGTCGGTGGCCTGGTAGGCGATGATCTCGTAGTCAAAGGAGCCGTAGCCCTGCGTGACGGATTTGAGCTTGTCGTAGAAATCGTAGATCACCTCGGCCAGGGGCATTTCGAAAATCATCTCCAGCCGGCTGTTGGTCAGGTACTGGTAGTTCTTGTTCACGCCGCGTCGATCGAGGCAGAGTTTCATGACGGCCCCCATGTAGCGGTCGGGAACGATGATGGCCGCCTTGATGAACGGTTCACGTGACTCCTCGATCATTGTGGGGTCCGGGTAGAGGGCCGGGTTGTCGATGATCTGGGTCGCACCATCCTTCATCACGATTTCGTACTGCACCGACGGGGCGGTCAGGATCAGGGAAAGGTCGAACTCCCGCTCGAGCCGTTCCTGAACGACTTCCAGGTGGAGCAGCCCCAGAAACCCGCAGCGAAATCCGAATCCCAGGGCCACCGAGGTGTCCTTTTCATAGATCAGCGAGGCGTCGTTGAGCTTGAGTTTTTCCAGCCCCACCACCAGATCCTCGTACCCGTCCGAGGCCACAGGGTAGATGGACGAGAAGACCACCGGCTTGGCTTCTTTGAAGCCGGGCATGGCTTCGTCACAGGGACGGCTTTTCAATGTGATCGTGTCGCCGCAGCGGGTGTCGCTCACGGTCTTGATGCCGGCGATCAGGTAGCCTACCTCGCCCGCGGAGAGGGATTTGGCCGGGCGGCGCACGATCTGGAATACGCCGACTTCTTCCACTTTGTAGGTGGCGCCGTTGCTCATAAACTGGATCGTGTCACCGGCTTGGATGCGGCCCTGGAATACGCGGAAATGGACAATGGTGCCGCGATAGGCGTCATAATGCGAATCGAAGATCAGCGCCTTGAGCGGTGCTTCGGCATCGCCCTCCGGCGGCAGGAGTTTCTGAACGACGCCCTCGAGCACATCTTCGATGCCGGTGCCCTCTTTGGCCGATGCCAGTATAGCGTCTTCGGGGTCGAGCCCTAGATCTTCTTCGATCTGGCGCCGCACCCGGTCCACGTCCGCCGAGGGCAGGTCGATCTTGTTGATCACCGGTATGATTTCCAGGTCGTGTTCCAGGGCCAGGTAAAGATTGGCCAGGGTCTGGGCCTCGACGCCCTGGCTGGCGTCGATCAGCAGGAGGGCCCCTTCGCAGGAGGCCAGGGCCCGGGAGACTTCGTAGGAGAAATCCACGTGGCCGGGGGTGTCGATGAGGTTCAGGCGATAATCGCGGCCATCGTCGGCCCGGTAGGGCAGGCAGACCGTCTGACTCTTGATGGTAATGCCGCGCTCGCGCTCAATATCCATGCTGTCCAGGATCTGGTCCTTGAAGTCACGGTCCGAGACGATGTCGGTGACCTGGATCAGCCGGTCCGACAGGGTCGATTTCCCATGATCGATATGGGCGATGATGCTGAAATTGCGTATATGTTCCATTTGTAGACCACAGCGGCCCGCAATGCACCGGCCGGTGTTTCGATCCCGGAGCGCTTCGGCGCAACAGACCTATTAAAATTGTATCAACGGTACGCAGACGGTCGACTTTGACCGGGCAGCGAACAAACGGGCGGGAGGTTCAGAGACCAAATGCCGGTTGACACGATCGTTAATTGCATATTATAGTTAACACCTTATAACTAAAAGGAAAGCCCCTATTACCAGATCGCTTTTTACCCTGTCAACCCGCTGCGCCGTCAACTGCTGACGCACACGAATGACCGCTTGCGAGGATTCGCTCCCCAATGGAAGACACCCGTATTTTGATCGTTGATGACGATGCTGGCATTCGGGACACCATGCATGAGTTTATCGGGATGTCGGGTTATGAGGCCACGGCGGCGGCCAGCGCCGAAGAAGCGCTCGATATCCTGAACGCCAAAGAGGCTGATGTGGTCATCACCGATATCTCCCTGCCCGGTATGGACGGGCTGGAACTGACCGACCGCATCAAGAAAAACTACGAGGCCGATGTCATTGTCATCACCGGCTACAGCGCCGATTACTCCTATGAGGAGGCCATCAGCAAGGGGGCCAGTGATTTTCTCTTCAAACCGGTCCGGTTTGCCGAACTGCTCTTGCGGCTGAAACGGGTTCTCAAGGAGCGTCAGTTGACCCAGGAAAGAGTCAAGATGCTCGAGCAACTGCAGCGGCTGGCCACCACGGACGGCCTGACCAAACTCTACAACTCGCGGCACTTCTACAACCAACTGACGCTCGAAGTGGACCGCTCCAACCGCTACAATCCCCCCCTGTCACTTTTGCTTCTGGATATTGACCACTTCAAGGACTACAACGACAACTACGGTCATCTCGAGGGGGACAAGGTCCTGGTGCGTCTGGCCCAGATCATTGAATCCTGCCTGCGTAAACT
>JASJCD010000155.1 GCA_030066135.1 Desulfobacterales bacterium
AACAAAAAAAGGTTGTCGCTGCCTCCCCTGAAGGTGTCATCTTTTGATCTCTAACCAACGCCTCCGAGACAGGCTTTCCGTTTCGGATGGGTCACAGCTTCGACAGGGTCTTTAAAGAAAACGGCTGAGCGAAACAAAATGTCATATAAAGCAGACGCATATAAGAAAGATGATTAACGCCAAAAGAATATGGAAGCCGGTCGTCCAAAAACTCGTTACGGGATCCGCACGTCAATTCAAAATGGTGCGGTCGGCGCCGCAATGGCCGGGCCAGCTCACTGCACCAGGCCTTTATCTGCACGTCCCCTTCTGTAAAAACATGTGCCCTTACTGCCCCTATAACCGTGTTGAATATGACGCTGATCTTTTCGAAGCCTATAGCCGGGCCGTGAAGCAGGAAATCGATCTGTACGCGCCGTATTTGCAGGGCATGTCATTCGGGACTTTGTACATTGGCGGGGGGACGCCTACGGTCAATTGGCCCGGCCTTGTTTCCATCGTGCGACACATTCGCGCGACATTGGGCGCCATCGCGGATATCTGTGTTGAACTTCATCCCGCGAACATGGCATCGGATTGCCTTTCCGCCCTCAAGGAAATTGGGGTGAGCATGCTATCCATCGGCGTGGAATCTACGTCCGATGTGGTACTGGAGCGAATCCAGCGATGCCATGACGGCCGCACAGCGATCGATGCGGTGATACGGGCCATGAAGATGGAATTCAAATCCATTAACGTTGATCTCATGTTCGCCCTGCCCGGGCAGTCCCTGAACGGCTGGCAAAAAGATGTGACGACCATGGTCGGCCTGGGGGTCGACCAGATTAGCACCTACCCGATGTTTTCCTTTCCCTATTCCGACATGGGCCGGAAAAAAGGGATCCGTCATGTAACGCGCCCACCCCACAAGGTTGTAAAGGCGATGCTGGAATTCTGCGATGCCTATTGCGAAGCAAGCGGCTTCCGCCGGTGCGCTGTGTGGAGCTGGTTAAGACCGGCAAAGAAAAAGTTCAGCTCCATTACGCGACATCACTACATCGGTTTCGGTCCAAGCGCCGCCTCGATGACGGGATCTGATTTCTATGTGAACACATTCGATGTCAAAGCTTACGCCAGCATGCTTCCGGCCGATCGTCCCGTTGCGGTTTCGATGGCCGTGAACCGTCGCCTTGAAATGGCCTACTGGCTCTATTGGCGCATCTACGAACTCAAGATCGACGACCACGAATTCCGCAGCATATTTGGGGCGGAAACCTCACTGGATTCGGCTTTCGCTGCCCTCCTCAATCCGCTTATCCCCCTGGGATTGCTAAAACGAATCAACGGCGCCTATCGCGTCACCAAACCGGGCGCCTATTGGATTCATCGACTCCAGAACGAGTATAGCCTCAACTACATCAATAATCTCTGGGGGGCTTGCCGCCAGGAACCATGGCCAGAAGAAATTCGACTTTAAACCGATATCTCGGATACATCGCTTTCGCGTTCGCCACATTCGTGCTCCGTCGAAAAAACCCGTACCTGTTTATTTTGGTGATAAACGACAAGTGTAACCTGGACTGCTTCTACTGCAGCAGCAAAAACACGGGAAAATACGATCTTGGATATACATCCGTTCGCTCCGCGCTGAGCGCCGCTTATGGGCGCGGTTGCCGCGCCCTCGTCATAACTGGCGGGGAGCCCATGATGTGGCGAGACAGGCATAGAGCCATACATGATGCGGTCGCCTATGCCAAGCGCCTCGGCTTTCATGACATTGCGCTTTTCACGAACGGGACACATCCGTTGGATATCGCCGACATCACCTTTATTGTCACGATCGACGGCACGAAAGAAATTCACGATGCCATAAGAGGGCGGACCTATGACGCGATTCTAGCCAATGTCGAGAAATCAAAAAGCCCTGTTATCGCATCCATCACCTTGTCGAAGACAAATGCGGATACCGTGGAAAAAGCCATACGGGAAATAGATCGCCTGGGGGGGTTTGCAGGCATCACCTTCAATCTTCTGACGCATAATCCCGATGTTGTGGCCCGACACGGGTTATTGGGAAAAGAGCGCCATCACATGCTTGACCGCATGTGGGCGCTCAAGCGGCAGGGTTATCCCATTATTCTCTCGAGGGCCGCTTATCGTGCGCTGAAGAGCAACAACTGGAGAAGGCCTATAGCGCAGATCGCGTTGAAGGCCGGCAATCGCATCTTCACATGCTGCCGTGATGTTGACAACCCGGATATCTGTCGAAATTGCGGCTACAGCAGTTGCGCCGAGATATCACAAGCCCTCGCCTGCAAGCCGAGTGCCATATATCAGCTGCTGAAGACAATCTGAAAGGACCGCTCCGTCAACACCGGAAATTAAGGCTGTAGGAGGAACGCCCAAAACTTGCGGACTTTCCGCCGTCACAGCGATTTGGAAGCGAACGCCCCTATATGATCATGAGGCGTAATTGCATCCCTCTCAGGGGAGTTTTGTCAGGTAGGCATCCCGTGTGAGCCACAGTTCTTCCATGCGATACATATGCCAGTGATCGTGCATCAGGATATGCCGCACCAGGATGTAGAGCGAGTAAAGCGCGTATTCCGGATGGTGGCCCACCTTTTGCCAGGTAAGATCGTCGGCGGTTTCAAGCAGCGCCACCTGTTTTTGGCGATACCGGTTGAAGGCCTCGAAGGCGGCCGGCATCTCGACGACCGGCGGCCGCTCCTCGGCGTCGTCTTCGCCGGGGATGTAGGGAATGAATTCGGGTTCATCCTCGCGCATGAAGCGCAGGATGCGCTCCAGCAACATGGGCTGGACCTGCGCCAGGTGGCTCACGTGCTCGGCGATACTCCAGCAGCCCTCGGCGCGGATGCGGTTCAGGTTTTTGGCGGGAATGGTCCGGACAAAGGCCTCCAGAATGCTACCGGAACGCAGCAGGCCCTCCAGGATATCGATTCGGTCCGGCATGATTTTAACCCCTTCCTGTGGACGGTCTCGTAAAACGTCCGATATCGGCGTTACGCTTCGCCCCTCGTCATTGCGGCGTACCAGCGTACGCCTCATTCCTCGGGGCTCGCAAGCCTTGATCTCGGACTTTTTACAAAACCGTCCCGCAATTTAATTATTTCGAATTCACCAAAGTTGATGGCGGCTATTGATTATAAACCATGCTCTCCGGTAAATCGGGGTCGGTATCGCTGTCGGAATCGGAATCGCGCCGGCTCATCGCTACCGGATATTCGAGACCCGATAGCGATACCGACGCCGAAATAAAATCGCTAGGCGACATCCTCCGACACGTCCACCACTTCCGCCCCCGTAACCCGCTGCAGTTCCGCCGTGGTCAGCCGCAGCATGGCATCCACGGCACCCCCGCCGCCGTAGACCGTTTCCAGGCGTGTCACGGCCGGGTCCACCAGAGTTTTGAGCGCCTGCCGGTGGCCGAAGGGCGGCATGCTGCCAACAACGTAGCCCGACACCGCCAGGGTCTGTTCGGCCGAGGCGAATTTCACCCGACCGCGGCCGACCCCCAGGTGAGCGGCCAGTTTGCGACGGTCCACCCGGGCGGTACCGTTGCTGATCACGAGCAGCGGCTCGCCGGCCACCATGAAGACCAGGGATTTGATGATCTGGTCGGTCTCCACCCCCAGAACCCGGGCCGCATCGTTTACCGTGGCCGTGTGCTCATCCAGGGGAATAATTTTCGCCTCGATGCCGCCGACATCGATATGCTGCTGCAAATCTTCGCGGGTCAAAGGTTCGGGTACCATATCCCTCCATTATTTCATTCGTTGAATCATGAACGTATCTCAACAATAATCTAAGTGCCCCTGGCGGTGTGCCCCGCGTTGCGGGATTCAGCATCGGATCATTGAAATTTCGGTGCATCGTGAGCCGGCTTTGGGCAGAACCGTAGGGTCCCTACCCTACGAACCTGCATACATACGACGTGTATGCTCCGCTTTTTCGCCTGCTCACGCCGTCCAGGAACCCTGATCTTAATTTTTGAGATACGTTCATATAAATTGAACGCAAGCCTTCAGCGGGTCAGCTGCCGGTACTTGATGCGCTTGGGCACGTCGGCGTCGGCGCCCAGGCGCTTCTTGCGCTCGGCGGCATAGTCGCTCCAGTTACCCTGGGAGAAGACCACCCGGCTGTCGCCCTCGAAGGCCAGGATATGGGTGGCGATGCGGTCCAGAAACCAGCGGTCATGGCTGATGACCACCGCACAGCCGCCAAAGTTTTCCAGGGCTTCTTCCAGCGCCCGCAGGGTGTTTACATCCAGATCGTTGGTGGGCTCGTCGAGAAGGAGCACATTGGCGCCCGCGCGCAGCATCTTGGCCAGGTGCACCCGGTTGCGCTGACCGCCGGAAAGGGTGTCGACCTTGCGCTGCTGGTCGGCGCCCGAGAAGTTAAAGCGGGCCACGTAGGCACGCGAGTTGACCATCCGGCCTCCCAGGTCGATCTGGTCGTCGCCCCCTGTGATCTCTTCCCAGATCGTCCTGGTCCCATCGAGTTTGCGGCCCTGATCGACGTAGGCCAGGGCCACTGTATCCCCTATACGCAAATCTCCGTCATCGGGGGTTTCCTGTCCGGTAATCATCTTGAAAAGAGTTGTCTTGCCCGCCCCGTTGGGACCGATTACCCCCACGATTCCCCCCGGCGGCAGTTGAAAGGCCATGTCCTCCACCAGCAGCCGGTCACCATAGGCCTTGCTGACGCCTTGGGCCTCGACAACCACATCCCCCAGACGCGGCCCGGGCGGGATGAAAAGCTCCAGGTCCTTCTCGCGCGCCTCGGCGGTCTGCTCCAGGAGATTTTCATAGGCGCTGATGCGGGCCTGGCCCTTGGCGCGTCGCCCCTTGGGCGACATGCGAATCCATTCCAGTTCCCTTTCCAGGGTTTTCTGGCGGGTGCTTTCGGCCTTGTCTTCGCGCCGCAGGCGTTCCTGCTTCTGTTCGAGCCAGCTGGAGTAGTTGCCCTTCCAGGGAATACCGTGCCCGCGATCGAGCTCCAGGATCCATCCGGCCACATTGTCCAGAAAATAGCGGTCGTGGGTCACTGCAATCACGGTGCCCGCATACTGCTGCAGGTGGTGTTCGAGCCAGGCCACGCTCTCGGCGTCAAGGTGGTTGGTGGGTTCGTCCAGAAGCAGAATATCGGGCTTTTGCAGCAGGAGTCGGCAGAGGGCCACCCGCCGCCGCTCCCCCCCGGAGATCACCTCGACCGGGGTGTCGCCCGGCGGGCAGCGCAGGGCATCCATGGCCATCTCCAGGCGCGCATCCAGATCCCAGGCATCCAGATGGTCGAGTTTCTCCTGAACCTCGCCCTGGCGCTGGATGAGCTGGTCCATGGCCGCATCGTCCATGGGTTCGGCAAAACGCATGTTGATATCCTCGAATGCCTTCAGCAGATCGACGGTTTCCTGGACCCCCTCCTCGACGACTTCGCGGACGGTACGGGTCTCGTCCACCAGGGGCTCCTGTTCGAGGTATCCCACAGAAAACCCCTCGGAAAGAATGGTCTCGCCATTATACTCCGGCTCGACGCCGGCCATGATGCGCAGCAGGGTACTCTTGCCGGCCCCGTTCAGACCCAGCACGCCGATCTTGGCACCGTAGAAATAGGAAAGGGAGATATCCTTCAAAACGGGTTTTTTGTCGTGAAACTTGGAAACGTTGATCATCGAATAGATGACCTTCTTGGTATCCTGGCTCATGCTGTCTGCTTCCTGTTTGATTCGTGTTAGATTCGTGTATCGATGGCCGCCATTGACGGGCGCCTCCGTATATATGCAATGTCGTCCAAAAAGAAAACCCCATGGCAGCGGACAATCCAGACGGCGCATATTGCCGCCAGAGACACTTGGATTCGTTTGGGGATGGGTTCTAAAAAATGGTGTGGGTAACGATCAGGAGCGCATACCCGGCGGCCAGAACGAACAGCTCCCGCAACAGCCGGCGGGGCCAGAAGGGAAGGTCTACGATGGGCGCAGGACAGGGGGCGGCGGCGCGCGGAAAGAAGATGACCTCGCACCCGCAGGGCGTCAGGACGGGCGCCTGACGGACATGTTTCAGACGCCTTCGGATCAGGCGAATAAGCTTACGGTCTTCGATGCGCTGGGCGTCGCGCAGCATTTCCAAGTAGAGATCGATGGTCTGGTAAAAGGGCTCGTAGGATTCGGACACAATGCCTTCCTCCTGTCAGCTGGCGGCCTCCGAGATCTGGGCGTCATTTGGGGCTGACGCGGCGAACAGCCGGGAAAGCTTTTCGGAAATATACGCGATCAACTCTTCGTCTTCCAGGAATACGGCCTTGTTCAGCATCTCCAGATAGGCGTCCAGGCCCGGAAAACGCTGGGTCGTCCGCTCGCTGATGGTCAGGCCCGCCGATGACGCGGCTGCCTGGCCCCGTATGCCGTCGGCTGTATTGGCGGCCAGGGCGGACAAGGGCAGTTTCAGCACCCGGGCCATATTTTCGAGGTCCCGCAAGGTGGGTTTCTGCCGCCCCAACTCGAGATTTTTTATCTTGGTGCGTCCCGATTCAAACGAGGTGTCGAAGGCGGCCGCACCCAGCGTGCCTTGGTTCATGCCGGCACGCCGGCGATAGATCTGGATCATTTCGGGCAGGGAGAGTTCCATAGGCAGGCAGACTCCTTTCATGCACAATTAGATTTTATAATATTGCGCTCAAAAGGGCATTTGTCAATGTAAAAAAGAGAGGTGGCTTCATGCCCTGGCGGGCCAACCAGGGCGTGCGGCAGGGCGCGCCCAATTGGTGCTGATCGAATTAAACGCCCAGATAGCGAGACTTCAGATCCTCGTTCGCCGCCAACTGGTCCGTGCGGCCCTGCCAGACCACGCGCCCGTTTTGCATTACAAAATGGTGGTCGGCTATTTTCATAAGGGCATCCAGATTTTTGTCGATAACCAGGATGGCATGGCCGTTGGCCTTGAGCTGGGTCAGACCCTGCCAGATCTCGGCGCGAATCAGCGGCGCGAGCCCCTCGGTGGCTTCGTCCAGAATGAGCAGCTTCGGATTGGTCATCAGGGCGCGCACGATGGCGAGCATCTGCTGTTCGCCGCCGGAAAGCTGATTGCCGTAATGATCGAGCCGGTCGGCCAAACGCGGAAAAATGGCCAGGACGCGCTCGAGCGTATAGGGTTCAGGCACCCCCATGCGGTTGGCCGCGGTGGCCACCATGTTCTCATACACCGTGAGATTGGGAAAAACCTGCCGTCCCTCGGGTACCAGCCCGATTCCCGCCCGGGCAATGGCGTGACTGGGCAAACGGTGGATCGGTCTGCCGTCGAACCGGATACGTCCCGCGCGAACAGGGGTCAGGCCCATGATGGAACGCACCGTGGTGCTCTTGCCCATGCCGTTGCGCCCCAGCAGGGTGACCACTTCGCCCTCCTGGACGTTGAGATCCACGCCGTAGAGGGCCTGGCTCTGGCCGTAAAACGTCTCGATGTGCTCGACGTCTAACACGCGCTATTTCCCCGGGCATCGTCCTCGTCGCCCAAATAGGCCTGGCGCACGGCCGCATTGCAGCGGATCTCTTCGGGCGTACCGCTGGCGATGGCCTGTCCGTATACCAGTACCGTGATCCGATCGGCCAGGGTGAATACCGCCCCCATGTCATGCTCCACGAGCAGGATGGTGATCTCGCTTTTCAAGCGTTGAATCAACTTCGTCAGTTCCACGGCCCCGCCGGGCCCCATGCCGGCGTAGGGTTCATCCAGCAGCAGCATTTTCGGATGACCGGCCAGGGCCATGCCCACTTCCAGCTGCCGTCGTTCGCCATGGGACAGGTTGGCGGCCGGTACATCGCCGCGATCCTCCAGCCCCACGCGTTCCATGGCCGGCCCGATGGCGCCGCGGATCACCGGATCGTCGCCGGCTCGGCGCCAAAAGCGAAAACTGTGGCCGTTGTGGGCCTGGATGGCCAACGACAGATTTTCGCGCACGGTGAGTTGGTTGAACACCGAGGTGATCTGGTACGACCGGGCCAGGCCCATGCGGGCCCGCCGGTGAACCCGTAACCGTGTAATCGGCCGCCCGTCGAAATAGATATGGCCATTGTCGGGTGTCAGCTCACCGCTCAACTGGTTGAGGACCGTGGTCTTGCCGGCCCCGTTGGGACCGATCAGCGCATGCAACTCCCCGCGGGCCACATCCAGGGAGAAATCCTTGCTGGCTTCCACCGCGCCGAAGCGTTTGCTCAGCGACCGCACCGATAGCAGGTTGTCACCCATGGTTGCCGTTGCCTCCTGCGATCCAACCAAAAACACCGCGCTTGGCGAAAAGGACCACCAGGACCAGAAAAGGGCCGAGATAAACCATCCAGTGTTCAGTGTAGATCGACAGCAGCTCCTCCATCAGCAAAAGGGTCATGGCCCCCAGGACGGGCCCGAAGAGGGTACCCATCCCGCCGAGCAGCACCATCACCAGAATTTCACCGGAACGGGTCCAGTGCAGCAACCCCGGGCTGACATATTCCGTTTGATTGGTGATCAGCGCGCCGGCCAGACCGGCTCCGGCCCCGGCGATCACGAAACATATCAGCCGGTATCGAAAAGTGGGGAAGCCCAACGATCGCATGCGTGGTTCGTTTTCTTTGCAGCCCCGAATGACCATGCCGAAGCGGGAGCGGACCAGGCGGTCGGCCAGGAAAAGAAAGACCGCCAGGGCCGCCAGGCAAAGGTAGTAGAACTGGCGGTCGTCCGCGAGGTTCAGCCCCGGCAGATGGTTGCGGGCGAAGAGACTGATGCCGTCGTCGCCGCCGTAGGCCTCCAGGGAAACGAAAAAATAATAGAGCATCTGGGCAAAGGCCAGGGTGATCATGATGAAATGCATGCCGCTGGTGCGCAGGCTCAAGGCACCGATCACGGCGGCGGCCGCTGCGGAGAGAAGAATCGCCGCAGGCCAGAGCAGCAGGGCATTTTCGTTCCCCCCGATGGGGACCGGCCAGCTTAGGACGGGGGTGCCCTCGAAACCGTGCACGGAGAGGATGCATACCGTGTAGGCCCCAATTCCGAAGAAGGCGGCGTGGCCCAGGCTGACCATGCCGCCGAATCCCAGGATGAGATCGAGGCTAACGGCCGCCAGGGCATAGATCAAGATGCGGCTGAAGAGGGTCAGCAGGTAAGGCTCGTCCAGCCATGCGGCCACCAGGGGCAATACCAGCAGCATAACAGCGGCGACGGCGACGGCAAGGGTTTTGCGATTCACAAGCTGCTTTCCGACGCCTTCAAGGGGGCCAGCCGTTTGTCCTGTATCTCTTTCCAAATCGTTTTTCCGCATACCGGTCAATTGCTATTTCGCCATCGACGGGTTTGTAAAGAGTTCAAGATCAAGGCGCGCAAATCCAGAGGAACGAGGCGTACGCCGGTACGCCGCAGTGACGAGGGATGCCGCGCAACGCCGATATTGGACTTTTTACGAACCCGTCATCCATGGGCCGGCAGCAGTCCACGGGGGCGACACACCAGGATGGCCGCCATGAGCAGATAGACCGACATGGAGGCCAGCGACGCGGCCACCCCGTCGGCATAGGCCGGGGATAGAAAAAGGCGCAGCAGCAG
>JASJCD010000156.1 GCA_030066135.1 Desulfobacterales bacterium
ACCGTGGTGGTACGGGGCAACCATCCGAAAATCTTCAGCAACGGTATCGACCTGGAATGGCTGGTGCCGGTGATTCAAAAGAACGATATCGAAGGCGCCAAAGACTTTTTCTATCTGCTCAACCGGCTCCTCCTGCGCCTGGCCACCTATCCAGCCGTCACCATCGCGGCCATGACGGGCCATGCCTTTGCCGGCGGGGCCATCATGTCCTGTGCCTTCGATTTCCGGCTGATGCGCGCCGATCGCGGGTTTTTCTGCCTGCCCGAGGTCGACCTGGGGATTCCCTTCCTGCCGGGCATGAACGCCATCCTGCGCAAGGCCATCCCCCCGTACATGCTGGAGGAAATGCAGTACAGCGGCTGCCGGCTGACCGCCGAGCAATGTGCCCAGCACCATATTGTCAGGCAGGCCTGCCACATCGACGACTTGATGGCTGCGACCCTTGATTTTGCCAAGGGCTTGAACAAAAAACGGGCCATCGTCAAGGAATTGAAGCGCCGGCTCAATCGCGACATCATTCAGGCCATCGAAGTCGAAGACATCCCCTACATCGAGTCCGGCCAGTTCAACATCGGCTGATGGCTGGCGCCGGCGCCAAGGAGGGCGCATGCTGGAAATCGTTGTCATCAGCCTTATCATCATAGGCGTGGGAGGGCTTCTTCTGACGCGCAGGAAGAAAAAGCGACCCGGCCGGCGTGGATCGGAATTTATCTGTCCCGTCTGCAACGAAAAAGACTGCCACTGCGAACGGAGATCGTGATGGACGATTTCAAGCTCCAGGAACTCCTGCCCAATGAACTCAAACGGTACATGCGCACCGAAGATGAGCGACACTATCTCCTGGTGGATGTTCGCCAGCCCGCCGAATACGCCGCCGTGCACATTCCCGGCGCTGTTCTGATGCCGCTGATGGAAATGGAGTCGCGTCTCTTTGATCTGCCCGCCGATCGTGAACTCGTCTTCTACTGCCGCACCGGGGCACGTTCGCAGGTGGCCGCCATGCTGGCCACCGAAGCGGAACTGTCGGAAAAGCGGGTCTATAACCTCGTGGGCGGCATTCTGGCCTGGGAGGGCCGCAAGCTGAGCGACTTTCCCCGTATCCAGGTATTCACGCCTGAAGAGAACAAAGGCGATCTCCTGCGGACGGCGATGAATTTGGAGAAAGGCGCCTGGCGCTACTACCGGGAGATACTGGAAACCATCGGGCAGGAAACTTTCGCACCGGCTATCCGGGAGCTCTCCCAGGCCGAGGAAGGTCATGCCCGCATGATCTACGCCTTCTGGAAGCATAGCCAAACCGACCCACCTGCTTTTGAAGCCCTGTTCCGGGAGCTGGAAGGCGAGATCCTTGAAAGCGGGGAGCCGCTCCAGGCGGCTCTGGCCCGCCTGCGAGCGGCCGCCGCCGATCGCTGTCTGGACATCCTCGAACTGGCCTTGGAGATTGAATACCGGGCCTACGATCTCTATCGCAACATCGCGGAAAGAGAACCCGACACCGAGCGGCGCAACACGTTTCTGACCATTGCCCAGGCCGAAAAAAAGCATATGCGCGTTATCAGCCGCGCACTGGCCGAATGCTGCTGATCATTGGGTCGATCTTGGGTCGGCTTATCGCCGGCGCCGCGTCTGCCGGCAAACGCCGGACAGCAACCCGACCCTAAATCGGCCGCAGGGCTCGGCGCAGGCTTTTAGAACGCATGCCCGGGCTGAAAAGCCCGGGACCTGACCTGATGGGATTCGCTTTGACCGCATCTCCCCTATCCCGCGACCAAACGGTTTACGCATACCACGAACGCACCAAGCACCATTACCACCGCATGGCGCGCTCGAGCGGATATATGGATTGGGCCAACCAACCCGATCCATTTCGCCGCTACGCAGGGGCGACCAGCGTTTCCCTCCCCTTGTCCTGGTCGGATCCGGACCTGGACTACCATGCGCTGTTTTCAATGGATATCCCTGCGCCGGCCCCGCTCTCCAAGGGCACCGTGGCCGCATTCCTGGAACTTTCCTTAGGCCTTTCCGCCTGGAAGGCCATCGGCCGCGACCGTTGGGCCCTGCGCATCAATCCCTCCAGCGGTAATCTCCACCCCACCGAAGCTTATCTTCTCCTGACACAGGTCGAGGGACTGGCTGACGGACTTTACCACTACGGCCCTGAAAAGCATGTTCTCGAAAAACGGAGGGCGCTGACACGGAAGCATGCCGGAGCGCTGGCGGCCCATTTCGAAGGTCCCGGCTTCCTGGTGGCCCTTAGCAGCGTCATCTGGCGGGAGGCCTGGAAGTACGGCGAGCGGGCCTTTCGCTACTGCCAGCACGATATCGGCCATGCCCTGGCCGCCCTCGGGTTTTCCGCGCGCCTCCAGGGCTGGTGTCTGCGCTCTCTGCCGGGCGTGGACGAAAAAGATCTGGCCCACCTTCTGGGATTTGATGATACCGCCTGGCATCCCCAGGAGGAGGAAACCCCCGAAGTACTGGTTCGGGTGGCACCGCCGACGGCCAACACGTCCGCACCGGCCCTGCCCGAGGGTTTCGTGCAAGCGGTTGCCGCCCAATCCGTTCAAGGACAGCCCAATCAACTCAGTCCGGCGTGCCGCCGCTGGGAGGCCATTCACGATGTGCTCGCGGCCACCTGCCAGGAGAAAAGCGCGGCAGCGCCGGACCACCTGCCAACAGCGCCCGCAGCCCCTGGAAAGCCGATGGGACCCAGCGCCGCCGCTGTCATCCGGCAGCGGCGCAGCGCGGTGGCTTTCGATCCCCGCGGCCGGATGAAGCGCGGCGACTTCTTTCGCATGATCGCGCGCACATACGCCTTCGCAGACTGCCCGCCCCTGGATATCGGTCTGGGCGCCCCGCAGATCAGCCTTCTGCTGTTCGTCCATCAGGTGACGGATCTGGCGGCCGGCCTGTACATGTTCATCCGGCGCCCGTCGCACCGCGAAGCCCTCCAGGCCGCGTGCGACCCGGCCTTTCGCTGGCAGCAGGCGGCCGAAGACCTTCCGATTTTTTTGCTCCAGAAGGGCGACTACCGGGCAACAGCTGCCGAGCTGGCCTGCCGGCAGGAAATCGCCGGATCCAGCATATTCTCCCTGGCCATGCTAGCCGCGTTCCGTAAGCCGCTCGAGAATTCCCCCTGGCGATACCGGCGGCTCTTCTGGGAAGCCGGACAGATCGGCCAGGTGCTCTACCTCGAGGCCGAAGCCCGGGGCTATCGCGGTACGGGAATCGGCTGCTATTTCGACGATCCGGTGCATGACCTGATCGGCATCAGCGACAACAGCTGGCAGGATCTCTACCACTTCACCGTGGGCCGCCCGATCGAGGACCCGCGATTGCAGACCTTTCCCCCCTACGCCCATCTCAAACGTGCGCCAAGCGGTTCGTGACCTTGAATACGAATTGTCCGGCAAGGCTTTTTGATTGTGTTCGCGGGCCGACTTCGCTATGACCTCGGATCGATGAGTGCGCCCACGAAATCGCTAGCGGATTGGCTGCCGGCCCCGGCCATCACCGCGCTCAGACATGACCTGCTGGCCTGGTATCGGACCCACCGGCGCGATCTGCCCTGGCGCCGGACCCGGGATCCCTACCGCATCTGGATCTCGGAGGTCATGCTGCAGCAGACCCAGGTCGCCACGGTCATTCCCTATTATCAGCGTTTCCTCGCAAGCTTCCCCGACCTGGAGGCCCTTGCCCGGGCCGATATCCAGACGGTTCTCAAGCACTGGGAAGGGTTGGGCTACTACCGCCGGGCCCACCATTTGCACCAGGCCGCCAGGGAACTGGTGCGAAGCGGCAAGGGGCGCGTCCCCGATCAGCACCTGGCCTTCCGGGCCCTGCCCGGCGTTGGCGACTATATCGCCAACGCCGTCATGAGCATTGCCTTCGCGCAGCCCCGGGCCGTGGTGGACGGCAACGTCAAGCGGGTGCTCTCCCGCCTGGGCGGCATCGCGGAGGCCGTCAACCAGGCTTCAGCCCATCGCGTATACCAGCGGGCAGCAGATCTTCTCCTGGATCACGGAGACCCCGCAACCTTCAACCAGGCTCTGATGGAACTGGGCGCTCTGGTGTGCACCCCGCGCAGCCCGAACTGCCCAATCTGCCCCTGGAAGGCCCGATGTTTTGCCCACTTGAACGACCGCACCCATGACTTTCCCAGGCGCATCCGTAAAAACCCGGTTCCGACGCATGCCATGGTGGCCGGCATCATCTGCCACCGCAACCGTCTGCTGATTGTGCAGCGCCCCTCCGAGGGCCTGCTGGCCGGCTTATGGGAGTTTCCGGGCGGACGCCGCAACCGCAGCGAATCGGCCTCGGCGGCCTGCCGACGCGTTTTGCAACAAACCACCGGTCTGGTGACCGCCACCGATCAAAAACTGGTGCGCGTGCACCACGCCTATACGCATTTTAAAATCGAGCTGGATCTCTACCGCTGCCACAAGGTTTCCGGCCGCGTGCGCCTCAATGGCCGGCAGGCCTTTCGATGGATCCGCCCTGACGAACTTGATGCCTTTCCTTTCACAGGGGTGTCAAAAAAAACCTTTCCAAAGTTGGCGCTCGATCGGCTTTGCAGCACGCCGTACAGGCGGCCCTGAGGCGAACGCCAGACGGTAAAACGACCGCAAGGCCATCAAACGATTCGGGGTCGTCGCGCCAGGCTTGGACAACGCAACCCGATCGTGATATGAGCCTTCGGCCGCTCGGACAGCCCGGCGGCGGGAACGATAAGATTCAGGAGATATTCGGCCCTATGGCCAAACAAACATTCTATGGCGTCATCGAGGCGGAGGACGGGCCGGGCGTGGCCGGCAACATCGTTCCCGCCCGCGCCCCCGGATCGATTCCGGCTAAAGCCATCCTGGAGGGCTAAGACATGTTCAGCGACCCCGTTCTCATCGGCGGTGTCCTCGCGGGCCTGGCCATGGGGAGTTTCGGCTATGTTCTCTTTCGCTTCGCCTGGCGTCCGACCCGGCGATACGGGCGCCTGAAAAAGCAGATTAAAGCGATTGTCGGCCCGGGTCGCCCAGATGAGGTGCCCGCGGCCGATCGCGACCGGCTGCGGCAACTGGCGGTCGACCTGCACGCCCTGACAACCGACGAGCTGCCCCATTGGTTTCAACTGTCCCTGCAGCGGCGGGGCGAATCACCCGGGGAAGCCGTGCGCCAGATCCAAAGCCTGGTCAATTGCCGCGATCAGGCGGCCCTTGCAAAACGCCGCCAGGCCGTCTGCCGGTCGCTCGGCATCATAACCGATGCACCCGGCCATCGGCAGCAGGGGCCTGGCCAGCCCTTAAACCGCACCTGACCGGATTCGCGTCCATTGCCTCCAAAAAAGCAGGCCGGATTAAACATTTTTAAAGGGGTGTCAAAATTTTTACACACGGATTGAATCGTCGACCTGAAGCCCAAACGGCATCAACCAACCTAAGCAATTAATATCAATCATATTTCCAATATCTATCACCGCTGAACAGGATTTGAATTGCAGGCTGGCATTTTTATTGCTGCATGATCTATCGTGATTCACGATGATACCACTGCCACGGGCCTATTGACATGTCAGTATTTCATAATAAGATGCTTCTGATGAAAAATCGCTCCCAATCCCTGTCAACGCTGCATTCTGAGCGCCTGACGCTTTCCCGGCGTCAGTTTCTGCGTCTGGGGGCCGCCTTTACCGCCGGCCTGGCTCTGCCGGGACCGCTCTACGCCGCTCTGACATCGGAGGACCCGCTCGAACGTCGACTCATTTTTTTCCACACCCACACCCGCGAAAATCTGGATATCTGCTATGCGCAGGGATCCGCCTACCGGCCCGAAGCGCTGGAGGCCGTCAATATGATCCTGCGGGACCACCGCACCAATGAAGTCAGCCCCATCGATATCCGCCTGCTCGATTTCCTGTGTGCCATCCGCACGCAGGCGGGGCCGAATGCCTGCCTGCATATCATATCCGGATACCGCTCTCCCCGCACGAACCGGATGCTGCGCAATCGCAGCCGGGGCGTCGCCCGCAAGAGCCTGCACATGAAAGGCCATGCCGCGGACATCCGTATTCCGGGCCTGCCCGTCAATCGGCTGCGCAGCATTGCCATCGGTCTCAAACAGGGCGGGGTCGGCTACTATCCCCGTTCCAACTTCGTGCACGTCGACATCGGTCCGGTGCGCACCTGGTAAACCCGCCACCAGCGCTACCCCTGGCTCAGCCGGATGAATTGCCTTGACAATCCCCGCCCGGGAAACATAAATCAGGCATGCTCAACGCAACGGAACAGAAAGTCATCGCTGCCATTCAGGGCGATATGCCGATCTCGGCCCGCCCCTACCGTGAACTGGCCAAACGCATCGGGTTGACCGAAACCGCCTTTCTCGAAGTCCTCGAAGGACTGCGGGCCCGCAATATCATCCGTCGTTTCGGGGCCACCCTGCGACACCAGAAATCCGGTTATGCCGCCAATGCCATGGGCGCCTGGCAAGTACCCGAGACGCGCATCGAAGCCGTTGGCGAGCGGATGGCCGCCTGCCGCCAGATTTCCCACTGCTACCGGCGCAATCCCAACGCCGACTGGCCCTACAACCTCTACACGATGATCCATGCCGAATCACCTGAAGCCTGCTGGGAAATCGCCCGCGAAATGTCCCGCGCCACGGGCGTGGAGGTCTATACCCTGCTCTTCAGCCTGCGGGAATTGAAAAAAACCTCCATGACCTATTTCTCGCTCGACGACGGGGACTGATGCCGCATGGCGATATGAAGGCCGACCGCCCGCATATCCTTCTGGTCAATCCCTGGATCCACGATTTTGCCGCCTACGATGCCTGGGCGCAGCCCCTCGGCCTGCTGCAGATCGGTGCCGCCCTGCGCCGCCACGGCTGCCGCGTCTCCTATAGCGACTGCCTCGATCGTTTCCACCCGCGGGCACCGTCGACAGAGCCGCAGATCCGGAACGGCCGCGGCCCCTATATGAAAACCGCCCTGCCCCCCCCGGCCGGCCTTGAAGACCTTCCACGTCGTTTCTCGCGCTATGGTATCCCCGTGGAATGGCTTTTGGGGGACCTGGAAGCAATCTCACCGCCGGACCTTGTCCTGGTGACCTCGATCATGACCTACTGGTACCCCGGCGTGGCGGAAACGGTGAGAGCCATAAAAAAGATTTTTCCAGCGACGCCGGTCATCCTGGGCGGCATCTACGCCACCCTCTGCCGGGCGCACGCCGAAGCAACCATCGACGCGGATGAAGTCGTGGCCGGACCGGCCGCCGGGCCGATGCTTTTGGATCTCCTTGCCGACCACACCGGGTACAGGGTCGCGGCGGCTTTTGACTTCGACAATCTGGATGCCTGGCCCTACCCGGCTTTCGATTTGCAGAACCACATTGCCTATGCCCCCCTGCTCACCTCGGTGGGCTGCCCCTTCCGTTGCGACTACTGCGCCTCGCACCGGTTGCAGCCCCAACGGCGGCGCCGGGACCCGCTGGCCGTGACAGACGAAATCATCCACTGGCACCGGCGCCACGGCGTGCGGGATTTTGTGTTCTACGACGATGCCCTCCTGATCGACGCCGAGCGACATGCCCTGCCCCTTTTGGAAGCCCTGGTGCAGAAAACCCAAGGCTTGCGCTTTCATACCCCCAACGCGCTCCACATCCGTCAAATCAGCCCCGCCATGGCCGCTTTGATGCACAGGGCGGGCTTCGAAACGGTGCGGCTGGGGCTCGAGACCGCCAACGACGCTCCCGGGCATCGAATGGACCACAAGGTCGGCCTCCGCGAGTTCGAAATGACCGCGTGCAATCTGAGGGCAGCGGGCTTCAGCGCCCGCCAGGTCGGCGCCTATCTCCTGGCGGGCCTGCCCGATCAGCGCCGGGAAGATCTCGAGAAATCGATTCAGACGGTCAAATCCATGGGCATTCGCCCGATTCTGGCTTACTATACCCCTATTCCCCACACATCACTCTGGCAGCGGGCGGTGGCGGTTTCACGCTACGATCTGGAGGCCGACCCGATCTATACCAACAACGCCATCTTTCCTTGCCAGAGCGAGGCTTTTTCGTGGGAGGCCCTCTCGCAGCTTAAACAACTGACCCTGTCCTGAAAGTGGAGGATTGTGATCATGCTGAAGCTCACATCGCAACGCTTGCCCCAACTAAAAACCGAAACGCTGGTTGTACCCCTGTGTGAAGACCGGGTGTTGTTCCGCGAGGCATCGCTGGTCCGCCTGATCGAAAAAACAAAGGGCATTCGCACGTTCACCGCCCGCGCGGGAGAACTTCTCGATCTCTATCAACCCGAAGGACTTCAGACCCAACGGATCGTATTCGCCGGACTGGGATCCTCCCTGGATCTAACCGCCGAGGGCCTGCGCCAGGCCGCCGGCAAGAGCATCCGTCATGCCTGGCACGCCCAACCCGGGCAGGCCGTCTTGGCGGTCCCGGATACCAATCTGCCCGATGTCCTGCGGCCCGAACGGGCTCTGGCAGCCATGGCGGAAGGGGCCTATCTGGCCAATCACACGCTGACGGCCTACAAGTCTGTGACCAAGACGGTTCCCCTGAAAAGCATCCGATTCATGGTGGCGGGGGCCAAGGACCGCAACTTGCGGCCCATCCTCGCACGGATTGAAAAAATCGCGCGGGGGACAACCCTCGCACGCGACTGGGTCAACCTGCCGGCCAACGCCAAAACACCCCGCGAACTTGCCCGGCTGATCTCCCGGGCGGCCCGCCAGGCCGGGGTAACAGCGACCCTCATGGATGCCACTCAACTCAAGCGTCTGAAGATGGGAGCGCTCCTGGCAGTGGGGGCCGGCAGCAGCCATCCACCCAAAATGTTGATCCTGGACCACAAGCCGCCGCGCAGTCGTGAAACCCTGGTGCTGGTGGGCAAGGGCGTAACCTTCGACGCCGGGGGGCTCAATCTCAAACCGACCGGGTCCATCGAAATGATGAAAATTGATATGGCCGGCGCTGCCGCCGTCGGCGCCGCCGTCGTTGCGGCGGCCGAATTGGGCCTTAAAAAACGCGTCGTCGGGGTTTTGCCGATGGTGGAAAACATGGTTTCCGGGGCAGCCTTCCGCCCCGGCGACATTGTTCGCAGCTATTCAGGCCAGACGATTGAAATCGGCAACACCGATGCCGAGGGGCGCCTGATCCTGGCCGATGCCCTGTCATATGCGGTCAAACGCTACAAGCCCAAGCACATTATCGATTTGGCCACCCTTACGGGCGCCTGTGTGGTCGCGCTGGGTGATCGCATTGCCGGGCTGTTCAGTGCCGACGCGCCCCTGCGGGACCAGATCCTCCAAAGCAGCGAAGAAACACACGAACGCTGCTGGTCAATGCCCCTGCCGGAAGATTACAAGGATTTGCTCAAGAGCGATCTGGCCGATATGCGCAACATCGGTCCGGGTCGCTGGGGCGGTGCCATCGTGGCGGCGCTTTTCCTGTCGCGCTTTGTCGGCGATACCCCCTGGGCGCATATCGATATCGCTGGTCCCGCCTATACCAAGAAAGCGCAAGCCTACACGGAGGCCGGGGGAACCGGATTTGGCGTGCGTCTGCTGTGTGATCTGATGGAACGCCTCTGATGCCCGGACCCGCCCCCGCATCAGGACGGGGGGTTCACGATCGCCGGGCTAGGGCGTTGCCTTTTTGGGGTAAGGCCGCGGCCCGTAGGGCTGG
>JASJCD010000157.1 GCA_030066135.1 Desulfobacterales bacterium
GCGGGACTGGATTGCGAGGAGAATATGCCAACCGATAATAATTTCAAGACCATGTTTACCATGGCCGCGCTGTGGAATTGGATGGCCGCCCTTCTGTTTATGGCAATGGCCGTATTGGACTTGCCGATCCTCTCCCTTTTTCTGATCATTAAGCCGGCGAGCCACCTATGGTTCAATCTCTTCTTCGGGGTCGTTTTCGTCTTCGGGCTGGGGTATTTCTGGGCGGCCAAAGACCTGGGAGCGAACCGCAATATCGTCAAAATGGGCGCTATCGGTAAAATCTGGGTGTTTTTCCTGATTCTGGCGGGGTGGCTGACCGGCAGCGTGACGTTTCTTGCGGCCGTTGCCGGTACGGTGGACCTGGTGTTCGCCGCCCTGTTTGTTCATGCTCTGAATCACAGCAAGACGGCACGGGGTTACGTGTCCGCATAGTCAGCGCGCAGGGGGATCGGGCCGGCGGGACAGCCTGAATTGGATGCCATCCACGCTGGTGGCAATTGGATGAATCGAGACGAAAAAAGCGGGGGGCGGAATTAGAAGCCATGCAGTTTAGATCCCTGCCATAACCGGCCGCGCCCAGGGCAAAGGTACAATTCCTGGGCGTGAAACTGACCGTCCGGGACACGCATGCGGTTCCTCACAAACGTCAATCCGCATGCGCGGGAAACGGTTGAGAGGCGGCTTGCCAAACAAATCTGATTGATTGAGGCATTATGAAAAACATTCGAAATAAAGTAGCCGTGGTCACGGGGGCCGCCTCAGGCATTGGGCGCATGCTGGCCGTCAACCTTTCAGCGGAGGGCTGCCATCTTTCCCTTGCGGATATAGATGGAAAGGGTTTGCAGGAAACCCGGGAACTGATCAAAACCAACGGAACCCATGTCACTACACACACGGTCGATGTTTCCAATAAAGGAAAAGTCTACGCTTATGCGCAAGAGGTTGTCAAAATCCATGGCAAGGTGGATATCGTTATCAATAATGCCGGCCTGACGGTTACCGATACCATAGAAGATATCCCCTACGAAGATTTTGAACATGTCATGAATATCAATTTTTGGGGTGTCGTATACGGAACAAAAGCATTCCTACCCTTTTTGAAAAGGCGCCCGGCCGCCAATATCGTAAATATATCCAGCATCAACGGATTTCTTCCCTTTCCCAACAACGGGCCCTACAACTGCTCAAAATACGCTGTAAAGGGGTTTAACGAAACGCTTCATCAGGAATTAAAAAAGACCAATATCACCGTCACAAGTGTCCACCCGGGATTTATTAAAACCAATATCGTCAAGAATACGCGGTTTTACAAAGCGGCTAATCCGAAACAGGACAAAGATGCGACCGTGAAGAATTTTGACAAATTGACGCTCACATCCGCCGATAAAGCCGCCCGGATCATCATCGCTGGATTCAGGCGAAACAAGAAACGCCTGATGGTAGGGCCGGATGCACATGTCTTTGACAAGATGACCCGGTTGCTGCCCCAGACGATGATAAAGCTGATGGCACTTATCGTTGAAAAATCGGGATAATTGTTTTGAAATGGTTGCGCCGGGTTTTGGCAAGGGGCGCCATCGTGTTCACTTACCGGTATGAAGCGTTTTAAGGGCGATGTCTTTAAAAAAGGCGGACATATCATAGGAGATAAGGGTTGGACTATTCTTCCTCAATTCAGGATCTGATCATCAGCAGGAGATCCTGCCGCAACTATGGCCAATCTCAGATCGCGTTCGAAAAAAGGAAGGCCCTGTGCCGGATCTGGGGTGAATTCGAAAAACCCTTCTGGGGGAATACCCCCCGATTTCAAATCGTGGACATCGGCCCACCAGGCAAGGGTCGCATGACCGGCACCTACGGCATGATCCGAGGTGCGGGGGCTTTTATTGTCGGGGCGGTAAAACGTGGCCCCGGGGATATGGAAGATTTTGGATATCTCTTCGAAAAAATAGTTCTTTGCGCCACGGACCTCGATCTGGCGACATGCTGGATAGGGCTTACGGTCGCAAGAGGCCCATTGGCCGATAAAATAGATCTATTACCGGATGAGACCATTCCGGCCGTAGCGGCATTGGGGTATCCGGCCAAACGCCGCTCCGTCGTCGAAACGCTGACGCGATCGAGTTTGGGGGCTTCGAAAAGGAAGCCATGGAAAACAATGTTTTTCGACGGGGCCTGGCATTCGCCGCTGGTAAAATCAGCAGCGGGACGCTATGAAACCCCTCTTAGAATGTTGCGGCGGGCGCCATCCGCCACGAACAAGCAACCGTGGCGGATTATCAAGCAGGGCAGTGTATTCCACTTTTACCTGCAGCGTTCGCCGGGATATCAGATGATGACAGGTGCCGCCGATCTGCAACGGATCGATATGGGAATTGCCATGTGCCACTTCGAAATGACGGCACGGGAACTGGGGCTTGATGGCCATTGGGCTGAAATCGATTTCGCACCGGCGGAACCGCTGCCGAAAAGAGCAGAATATGTCGTAAGCTGGATGGCACGCTGAATATGGATTTCAGGGAAAAGGGCGCCCGACGACGGACACGCCGGGCATAAGGCGGAGCGGTGCGCTTGTGGGCGCTCTCTAATCCGCCCTAAGATGCCGCCGCGCGCTAATCGGCCCGGGGGCCCTCGACGACCACGTAATCCACCGTGCCGCCGGAATACGCACGGCGATACCAGACCCCGTCACATTGGAAATAGGTCACCCCGTCGACGACCACCTCGGCTTCGCAATAGTCGTCGTCCCAATAGTCGTAAGCATCGTCGTCCCAGTAGTCGTATGAATAGGTCGTTCCCAGCGCTTCGCGGTGGCGCCGGCGGCGCCATTCCTCCCTGCGGTCTTCACGTTGTTTTTCTCTTCGCTGGTCGCGCTTTTCCCGCAGTTCGGCGCGGTTTTCCAGCTGTTCTTGCGACGGTGGCTCAGACGGCGGCAGGGGCTGGGAAGGCCTTGTCGGGGGTTGTGTTGTGGGGCGCTGGGGCCGGGGTTGGTCATCGGGACGCCGGTACGACGAGGACCGCGGCGGTCGGCGCATACCCGCTCGGCTCCGAGACCGCGAATAGAAGTTGCCTCTGCTGGCCGGACCCCTCCGGTGGTGGTGCGTTCGTCCCCGGGCGCGGCCCAAACCCGCCCGGCCGCGGGCACCGCCGGGTCCCCCCCGGCCACCGCGACCAAAGCCGCCACCGCGGCCGCCGCCGGGTCCGCCGCCGCCCGGCCCGCGGGCAAAGGCTTCCGAGACGTCGACCAGAAAAAACAAAGTCAGCGCGGCCAAGGCCAGCATGCACAGGATCGGGCGCTTGATCTGCATCAGTCGTCTCCCTTCGGTTCCGGCTCTCCCAGGGCCTTTTCAATCTCGACCAGGAAAGGGATACGCTCGGCATCCGCCGGGGGCGTAAACCTGAAGTCGGCGTCGCCAACCGCGGGGGCCAGGTCCCAGTTTTCGAAGTCCGCCCAGAACTTGGGCTGCCCCTCCTCGTCACGGTAGGTAATGGTGAGCCGCGCGGGCAGCGGGTCGCCCGTTTTCGGGATCCAGACCTCAAAATCGATTTCATCGGTGCGGCCGGCCAGATGCACGCAGGGCACAGCGGTAACCGCCGAGACCTCGACGAAATCCAGCTCCTCGAGCCGCGCTTCCATCTGCGCCGGGAAGTCGCTCATGAACATCAGCGCCAGGGGCAGGCGCATGTCGAGATCGTACAGGAAATAGTCCAGCACTTCATCGATGCTGCCGGTTTTTTCGGCCTGGGCGAATACGTTCAGGGTATGATTGTGCGCCGTCACCTTCTGGCCGTCGAACAATATGACGCCTTCTTCACCGTTGCTTTTCAGAATATCGGCCCGGAGGCGGTTGGGGCGGGCGATGGTCACGCGGTGCCGCTCGCTGAATTCGATTTTTCGTCCCGACGCCTGGAGAACATCGAACCCCACCCGTACGGTCGTCTGAAGCTGCCGGGCGCCGGACACGAACTGCGCCATGCGTTCGAAATAGTCCCTTGGATCTTCGGGTATCTGCGGGGTGACCGGATCGCCGGTTCCGGTCGAGGCACAACCGGCCAGGAGACAAAACAACGCCACCCACCGAACGACGGCAAATTTTGCGGGCATCATGGGACCCTCCTTCTTGTGGCCGCATCCTGGGGTTGTCTGGTTCCCAGGTCAAGACACAATCGTGGATTTGAGGGATTCGGCGAACATCAGGGCCGGTCGCGGTCGGGTGGAACGTTTTGCAAGGCAGCGCCCGGGGCGGTTTGGCGATACCCCGGGCGCCCGGTTTGCTTGACGCACCGGTTGCGGATCAATCAGGCGGAGTGTTCTTTGACAAGCTTGTCGTGCATCTGCCGGGAGTAATTTTTCTTGCGGCTCGAAGCTTCCTGGATCGTTTTCAGGACTTTCATGGGTTTGTCCGGGCTGCTGCTGAAATCGTACAGCTCAACCGCCTTGCCGCGGGCATCAGCCACAATGGCGCGGCCGACGGGCGAGCGGGTGATGACCGTGGTCCAGCCCTGTTCGGCCCCGATGCCGCCAAAGGATATGTCGGCGTACTCGGCGGCGTAATCCGGACAATAGTGACAGGCAAAGCGTTTCATGAATTCGAGTTCGGCCAGGGGGATGGTTTTCTGGGTCCCGTTGTTGAGGGTCACGATGAGTTTGTCACGCAGGTTGACCTTGTCGACATCCTGCCATTTGAAACCGCCCTTCTGCTCTAAGGCCTGGCGTTCCTTTTCGTCGAACAGAAAGTTGCCCGAGCAGAAAAGCCCCAGGCTGTAGCGGATGGAGTCCGAGGGTACGATGCCCAACGCTTCCATCTTGCGCAGGGCCTTGATTTGGCAGGGGGTGCCCACCATGGCGACGCGGCGCAGGCCTTTCTGCATAATGGGGCGGAATTCCTGAACCGAGGGCGAGTAGGTGGAGTAATCGTGCCCGAAATGCTTCATGCCGTGGGAGCTGTCGATGTAAAAGCCGGCGGCCTCGATGATCTCGTCGCGCGAGGTGGCCAGCCAGGGCTCGCGCTCGAAGGGGCCGGTTTGTTTGGTGACGATGGCGCCGTCGATATGGCCGCGGTCGAAGAGGTGGACCAGCAGGGCGGTGACCACGCCGCCGTCGGTGGCCCGGGCACGGATTTGGGGGTCGGTCGAGCGCGCCACGGCCGTGTCCAGCACGCGCCCCATGGGCGGCTCCCAGCCGGCCACCTGGCGGGTTTCCTCCTGCATCTCGTCGATTTCGGGGCAGATGGTGTAGCATAAGCCGCATTCGATGCATTTGTCCCGGTCGCCAAATTGGGGCATGCCATCGTCGTTGAGTTCCAGGGCCCCGTAGTTGATGGCGGTGCAGAAGGTCACGCAGCCGCCGCAGTGGTGGCAGAGCCCGGGTTTCTGCACTTCCTCGATCAGGTCTTCAAAAGTCTTCATGCGCCCTCCTAAACTTCAGGCCGGGGATAAAGTCCGGCCGCTTCGACGATTCCGGGGACTTTTTCCTCCCACTCGATGGCCATGATGTGAAAACCGCGTATCCCTTCGCATTCCTTCAGGCGCTCGATGGATTCGATGCACATCTTGATGCCTTCCTCGGCCTGTTTGTCCTTGGGGGTGTCGGCCAGCCGCTGGACGACCTCGTCGGGCACGTCCATGCCCGGGACCCGGTTTTTCATGTAGCGGGCCATGCCGGCGGATTTCATGGGGGTCAGCCCGGCCATGATGGCGGTTTGCTCGTGCAGGCCGCGGTCACGCACCCCCTGCATCCACTCCTCGAACTTGTCTAGATTGTAAATGCATTGGGTCTGGATGAACTGGGCTCCAGCCTTCACTTTCTTGGCCAGGCGCGCCACGCGAATCTCGAAGGGGTCGGCAAAGGGGTTGGCGGCCGCCCCGGCGAACATCTGGGGCGGGCGCTTGATCTCGTCGCCGCCTAGGAACTTGCCCTCGTCGCACATTTGCCGCACGGTCTGCAGCAGCTGCATGGAATCGAGATCGTGCACGTTCTGGCCCTTGGAGCAGTCCCCAAAGCTCTGGTGATCGCCCGACAGGCAGAGGATGTTGTTGATGTCCCAGTGGGCCGCGCCCAGGATATCGCTCTGCAGGGCGATGCGGTTGCGGTCGCGCGTCACCATCTGCAGTACCGGCTCGAGCCCCATGGTCTTGAGACGGATGCAGACCGCCAAGGAGCAGGTCCGGCAGACCGAGGTCTGGTTGTCGGTGATGTTGATGGCATCCACGTGGTTTTTGATCAATTCGGCTTTTTCGACGATCCCGGCGGGATCGCTGCCGCGGGGCGGACCGCACTCGGAGGTGACGGCGTAGTGGCCCGCAGCCAGAATCTTTTCCAGTTTGCTCGGCGTTTTAGCTGTCATGCTGCACATCCTCCCTGACGAGTTTTCTCGGGCCGCCGGCCCGGTCGGTGGACCAGTCCTTGATTGGGGTGAGCTCTTCATAGGTGTCGAGCTTGTCCAGCAGCTTCAGGCGGTCGACGATCAGTTGCCAGGCGCAGTCGACGTCCTTGCTGATCTCGCACTTGCCATTGGTGGACCCCCCGCAGGGGCCGTTCAGCACCCGTTTGGCACAGCGGGCCACGGGGCAGATGCCGCCGAACTTGCCCACCTTACAGTTGCCGCAGGCCTGGCAGCGTTCGGTGTAAATGCCGAGTTCTTCCACTGCCCCCAGAAACGTGGTGTTCAGGCCGGGGTAGACCGGTTTGGGGTATTTCTCGGCCATGAACTGGACCCCGATCCCGCAGGCCGTACTCAGGACGGCTTCGGCCCAGTCGACTTCTTCCTCGGTTTTTTCGAAGAACTCGTGCTCGCACTGCCGTTCGATGCCCGAATCCTTGATCTCGATGTCGACCCCATTCTGGGTGGCCTTCATTCGCAGCATGGAGGCCAGAATTTCGGCTTCCTTATTCCCGCCCTGCTGGCAGACGGCAACGCAGGTGTTGCAGCCGAACACCAGGACCTTTTTATGGTCTTTGATGCTCTCCCAGATTTCTTCCAGAGCTTTCTGTTCGCCCACGATCATGGCAATTATCTCCTTTCCCGCGCCTGAATAGCAATCCGTATGGGAGAAGGACCGAGCTGCTGGATCCTTTCCGTGAATTCGTTGCAGATCTCCGCCCAGCGCGGCCCCATGGCGGCCGACAGGTTGAACATGTCCAGCCGCTCGGGATCGATACCGACTTTGGGGAGAAGGGTTTTAAGAAAGTTGACCCGTTTGGCGGCGTTTGCATTTCCTTCCAGGAAATGACACTGGCCCTCCAGTCAGCCAGCCACAAAGAGGCCGTCCACCCCGCGCTCGAACGCCCGCAGCACATAGCCGTGGTCCAGTTTGCCGGTGCAGGGCATGCGGATGATCTTCACGTTGGGGGCGTAGGAAAGGCGCATCACGCCGGCCAGGTCGGCCGCCGCGAAGGCGCAGTAATGGCAGGCAAACGCGAGGATGTTCGGTTGCCAGCCGGCCGGAATCTCCCGGGGAGGCTCGATGGCCGGGGCAGCTTCCTCATTTACAGCCGCTTGCGCTTGTGCGGTCATGGTGGTCGTTCTCCCTGTTGATGGCGGTTAGCGATTACGTCTCCGCTTTATCGGCGGCGATGATTCAATCCGACCTCTCCTCGGCAATGTCGGCCGTGGCCGCGTCGATCATGGCGTGAATCTGCTCGTCCCGGAAATTGTTGACCTGAAAGGCCTTGGCCGGGCAGATGCCCGCACAGATGCCGCAGCCGGTGCAGATCACTTCGTTGTGGCTGATCTTGCCGTCCTCGTCCACAAACGGCGAGCCAAAGGGGCAGACCCGCATGCAGGCCAGACAGGACATGCAGATATCGCGGTCGTGCTTGGAGATGATCCCGGAAACCCCCAGCTTGTCGTGGGAAAGCAGCACGCCGGCGCGGCCCGCGGCGGCCAGGGCCTGGCTCACGGTCTCGTCCAGGTTTTTGGGCGCGTGGGCCAGTCCGGCCACGTAGAGGCCCTCGCTGGGGAAATCCACCGGACGCAGCTTGACGTGGGCTTCCAGAAAATAGCCGTCCGGGTTGCGGGTCAGCTTGTACTGTTTGCCGACCTTTTCCGTGGCGGGGTGCGGCCGCAGACCCGTGGAGAGCACCACCACGTCCGGATAGAGGCGCAGCTTGCGGTTCAGGACGTAATCGAAAGCCTCCACCCGGAAGCGGCCGCCCTCGGGGGTCACCTCGGGTTTGGCCTCCGGGTCGAAGCGCACAAAGAGCACCCCCAGATCACGAGCCTTCTGGTAATAGTCCTCGCGCAGGCCGTAGGTGCGGATGTCACGGTAGAGCACCGTGACCTGGGCGGCCGGCGATTTCTGCTTGATGGCGATGGCGTTCTTGATGGCGTCCTGGCAGCAGACCCGGGAGCAGTAGTTAAGCGGTTCCTCCCGTGAGCCCACACACTGGATCATCAGGAAGTGCTGCTGATCCGGGGAAAGTCCTTCGGCCAGTTGCTTCTCCAGTTCGCGCTGGGTGATGATCTTTTCGCTGTCGGCATAGCCGTATTCGCTGGGCGCGTATTCCTCGCCGCCAGTGGCGACCACAATGGCTCCGTGGTCGAACTGGGCGCCGTCGGCCAGGGTGGTCTTGAAGCTGCCCACGAAGCCGCCCGTGGAGGCCACTTCGGTGTCCAGATGCACATGGATGCGATCGTGGGCCTCGATCGCGCCGACCTTCTCGCGGACAAAGGCCTGGACGTCGCTGCCATCCAGGGTGCGGTAAACGTTGTTGGCCAGCCCTCCCAGGCGGGGATCCTTTTCGACCAGGTGGACGTCGAAACCCTGGTCACCCAGCGCCAGGGCCGAAGTCATGCCGGCGATACCGCCGCCGATCACCATGGCCGCGGGTGTCACGTCCACGGCGTCGGTTTCGATGGGCTGCAGGTGGCGGGCCTTGGCCACGTTCATCTTGACGATCTCGGCGGCTTTTTGGGTGGCGACCTCTTTCTGTCCCATGTGGCACCAGCTGCACTGCTCGCGGATGTCGGCCAGTTCGAAGAGGTATTTGTTCAGGCCAACTTCGCGGATCGTGTCCTGAAATAGGGGGGCGTGGGTCCGCGGCGTACAGGAGGCCACGATCACCCGGTTCAGGTCGTGCGCCTTGATCAGCTCCTTGATCTTCTCCTGTCCGTCGGGTGCGCAGGCGTACATCAGGTCGTCGGAGTAGGCCACGTTGGGGACCGCTTTCATCTCTTCGGTCACCTTCTGGATGTCGACGGTCTGCGAGATGTTGATGCCGCAGTGGCAGACAAAGACGCCCACGCGCGGTTCCTTGCCAGCCACGTCGATTTCCTCGGGAAGTTCTTCCACCGTGATTTCGGTGCCGCGGGCCTCGCCCAGCAGGGCCATGCTGCGGCCGGCCACCGCACTGCCCTGGGCCACGGTTTCGGGGATGTCCTTGGGACCCTGGTAGGTGCCGGTCACGTAGACCCCCGGCCGCGAGGTTTCCACCGGGCCGAAAGCCGTTGTCTGGGCAAATCCGTATTCGTCGGGGGCGATGCCGAAGGTCTTGGCGAATTCGGCCGCGTCCGCGTGAGGCTGGAAGCCAATGGAAAGCACCAGCATGTCGAAGACCTCGTCGATCAGGGTGCCGTCCTGGTCGGCATAACGCAGGATCAGATCGCCGGTGGCGGCGTCCTCCTTGACGTCCGAGATCATGGTGCGCCGGTAGACCACGCCGTATTCGTCTTTGGCCCGGTCGACATATTTGTCGAAGTCTTTGCCAAAGGCCCGCATCTCCATATAGAAAATCGTGGGTTGGATGCTGCCGTCGTGCTCCTTGGCGATCACGGCCTGTTTGGTGGCGTACATGCAGCAGACCGAGGAGCACCAGGGGTTGGCGTTGTG
>JASJCD010000158.1 GCA_030066135.1 Desulfobacterales bacterium
ATCCCCTTGGCGCCCTTCTCCTTGGCGTAGTCGATCATTTCCTTGGTCTGGGCCACTTCCACGATGACCTCGGAAAGCACCGGCTCGTGACCGTGGATCACGATGTTGACCATGTCCTCCTTCATGACGCCCAGGTTGGCCTCGGAGACCAGCGGATAGGGCGTGCCGAAGAGGATGTCCTGGAGTTCGGTGGCCAGCATGGAGCCGCCCCAGCCGTCGGCCAGGGCTGCACGGGCCCCTTGTTTCATCAGGTTTTTATAGTCCTGGTCCACGCCCATGTGGGTGCGGTGCATGATATCCACGACTTCGCGGTCGATGCTGCGGGGTTTGACCCCCTGCTTGGTCCAGATGTCGTAGCGCGGTCCGGGGGCCCGTTTCAGGAATTCCAGCTCGCCTTCAGCTTTGCCCCACTCGGCCAGCGCCTTCTCGGCCACTTCCAGGGCGATCTCATCCTTGTCGCGGTCCTTGATCTCACCGTCCACTTCCACCGTGGTCTCAACACCCAGGTGGGGGGCCAGTTCGCGCAGCTTGCGCTCGTCCTTGATTTTATAAGCATCCGTTTCCTTGCGTGCCGCGGACAGGAAGACTTCGGCCACACTGCGGCCGTGGTCCGAGTGGGCCGCACAGCCGGCGGCGATCATGCGCAGGAAATTGCGGGCGGCGACCGTGTTGGCCGTGGCGCCGCAGAGCCCTTTGCGCGCGTCGCTGGCTTCGTCGTAGTCCTTGGGCAGGGGCAGACGGCAGGGGCCCATGCCGCACTGCTTGCAGCAGGTGCCCTGGAGCCCGATGTTGCAGGGTTTCATGGTGACCGCCCGGTCGAACACGGTCTCGATGCCCAGTTCCTGGGCGCGGGCCAGCATTTGCTGGGTGGCGGCGTCGATACTGGATGCCTTGGGATCGGCCATTTTGGGTTTCTTGACCGTTTTCTTTATGGATTTTGCTTCGGCCATACGAGGTTCCTCCTCAGGATTAACGGATTATGACTTGAATTTCCGTCTGGGATGATTGTCTACCTACGTTTGTGGACCCAGTTGGCGCTGTCGATGAGTTTTTCGACCATGCTCTTCTGGACCGCATCCGGCGTGAGCTTCTTTTCCTGCTTTTCGGCCGCGGCCCGCTCGGCCGCCAGCTTCTCGCGCTCTTTGGCCCGCAGGGCACGCATTTCATCGATCTCGGCGTCCATTTTGGCCTTGGCTGCGGATGCCGCCTTGGCTTTGGCTTCGGCGTCGGCTTTGGCCTTGGCTTCAGCATCCGCCTTGGCCTTGGCTTCGGCTTCGGCCTTGGCCTTGGCTGCGGCTTCGGCCTGGGCTTTGGCATTGGCCTCGGCCTGGGCCTTGGCTTCAGCCTCGGCTTTGGCTTTGGCCGCCGCTTCGGCGGCTGCATCCACCTTGGGCGCTTCCGGTTCCGGGGCGGGGGCCGGCGCCGCTTCCGCCTTGGGCGCCGGTGCGGCCTTGGGCGCCGGAGCAGCCTTGGCCGGAGCAGCCTTCTTGGCCGGGGCGGCCTTTTTGGCCGGAGCCGCTTTCTTTTCCTCTTCGATCTTGAGGTCCGGTTCAGGTGCCAGGGCGGCCAGGTCGATGTCCACATCGTCCAGTTGTTTGGTGATGGCCGCCACGTCGGTGGCCGTACCGCCGCTGTACACCAGATCGATGTATTCCCTGGTCAGGCGGATCGATTCCGGGTGTCGCATGACGAGCACGTCCGCGCCCGAGGCCAGATAGCTGACCGCGGCCACGGCTTCCATCATGATGCCGCGTTTTTCGGGATCACCCAGAGTGGGCGCCTCTTCGGCGCTCTGCTTGGCCTCTTTGCACTTCCAGACCTCGTTGCCGACGTTGTTGATGATCGGCATCTGCAGCTTGTCGTCGCCCTGATTCAGGGCGGCCATGCGCAGGCGTTCCATGACCGAGTAGGTATACTCCAGGCCGTAGCCCAGACCGCCGGTGGTGGGGTCGATGATCACCCGATCCATGGGCATACCGAGGTTTTCGAGCAGGATGTTGACCTGTTTGGCCAGGTTGACGTCAATGGGGGAGGAAGAAATGAGGGTGTGACCGAAGCCCATGGCGGCGGCCCCGATTCCCTTGTGGTTCTTGTCTTCCACGGGACCGAGAATCAGTTGTTCGCCCTGGGTCTCTTCGGCAATCTTTTTGAGGACGTCTTCGTCTTTCTGAGGGTTGGTGGTTCCCCAGACGATCAATGGAACATTGATCGCCCCAAGAACCTTTTTCACGATGGCGGCCGCGTCTTCCGGGCTCACGTCCTGACCGTTGGGGTCGGTGCTTTTCATCTGCAGCACAATCATCTCGGCCCCGTATTCGTCAACACACTTTTTGGCCCAGGCGGCCGGGTCCGAAACCACGTCTTTGAAAGGCGCCAACGCACTTTCGGGCCACTCTTCCGGTTCAGAATCCCAGATTTCCATCGCGATTCTGGGCTTGTGAGGCATTTCCCCTTCGAACTGGTAGAACGGATAGCAGGTTTCGCCACCAACGGTAATCGCGCTGTCTCCCTTACCCAGGGAGATCTCCTTTACGCTGCCGGCATAGGATTCCTTGAAAAATTCGAAGCCCAATTTTACCTCCTTGTCGCTGGGTTGAGCCGATAACCGAACTGCCCCTCAGCTCTTGGTGAATGGTGTCTTATGTCCTTTCTCCTGTGATCGTCATTACTAATGTCCGGTCTCCGGCCGGAGACCGCTGCCATCATTAATAATGCTCTGTTTGCAGCCCCCCTTTCAATTGTTGGATTTGTACTTTCTATTCGGTCGCGGCGCAGACGACTGCACCCCGTTTTGAGAACGGTGCCCCTCCGTTCAATACGCACGGATTCGCATGGCCCGTCGAAACGGAACAGCTGCATCTATTTAAATATATTAAAACTTTCGCGCATGGCCGTGACCCGAAAAAAAGGACCGACGCTAGCCTCGAAAGTTTCTGCGGCGGTTTAGCAAAGGCTGGAATGATTTGAGCCCGTGGATTTATTGCTCTATCTTTCGCATGCTTTTTTGTCAATACCTGAATCCGGTAAATCGGGTTTAGTTTGTCGAAATGATTCAGCTATTTGCTTTGTCCGCCGTCAGCCGTTCTTTCAGTTTGGGAAACTGGTTGAGGTCGGTGTGCGGCAGGAAGAGCGCGGCCACATAATGGTCCATGTAGGAGGCCGTTTCCGAGAGCTCGAAATTGGTCATCATGCGGGTCACGGTGACCACGTCCTGGCGCAGGCGGTTGGTCAGGGCGGCCATGCGCGCCCCCAGCAGGGAGGCATTGCCGATATAGGTCACCTTCTGCGGATCGGTTTCGGGCAGCAGCCCGATGGTCATGGCCTTTTCGAGATCCACGTAGCTGCCGAAACCGCCGGCCAGGAAAATCTGTTCGATATCCGCCATGCCCAGCCCCACCTCTTCCAGCAGGGTCATACAGCCGCTATAGATGGCCCCTTTGGCCCGGATCAGGTTCTCGATATCGATTTCCGTGAGCACGATGTCACGCTCGACCTGGGTTTCATCCGCCCAGGCCAGCACGTATTCGTAGACGTTCTCTTGCTCCCGGATGCGCGGGGTATCCAGATCCCGGTCGAATTTACCCAGATTGTTGATCACCCCGGTCTCGAACATGACGGCCACGGTCGTGATCAGCCCGGAGCCGCAGATGCCTTTGGGGCGCACATTGCCGATGGTCAGTATCATGGGCTCGAACGTCATCGGATCGATGGAGAAATCCTCGATGGCGCCCTTGGCGGCCCGCATGCCAAATTCGATGTTGCCGCCTTCCAGCGCCGGTCCCGCCGAACAGGCCGCGCAGGCCATCCAGTCCTTGTTGCCTACCACGATTTCGGCATTGGTGCCGATATCCATAAACAACGTGAGTTTATCGGTGCGGGACATGCCCGATCCCATCACACCCGCCACGATATCCCCGCCCACGTAGCTCGACACCTGGGGATAGACCAGGGCGGCGGCGTGATCGCCAAGCTCCAACCCAAGCCCCACGGCGTCCAGAGGCGGGTAGATGTTGCTGGCCGGAACGTAGGGGGACCGGCGGATATGCCGCGGATCCACCCTGAGAAAAAGCTGGGTCATGGTGGTGTTGGCGGCGATGGTGATGGCGTTGATGTCGTCCACATCCACACCGGCGCGCTTGACGATCTTGGTGATGATCTTGTTCATCGTGTCCGTGACCACGGCGTGCAGCTTGTCCAGTCCTCCCGGTTTTTCGGCCGCCATGATGCGGGTGATGACATCTTCGCCGTAGCTGATCTGGCCGTTGAAATCACCGCTTTCCGCCAAGACCTCGCCGGTAATCAGGTCGATCAGTTGACCGTAGACCGTGGTCGTGCCGATATCCATGGCAACGGCATAGTTGCGGTCGGTGGTGTCCCCTGGCTGGATGTTGATGATCTGCGTTTTGCGCCCCGGCTGCACCGGTCGTGCCAGGGTGGCCGTCACCCGGAAGTTGTCCGCGCGCAGGGCGGCGGGCAGCTTGCGGATCACCGGCATGCGCACCACCAGCCGGTGCTCGTCATGGTTCATGGTCAGGAAATTGACCAGACGCGAGGCGTCGGGCTGGTTGTCGGTCGCACTGGGTTCAGGCAGTTCCAGAAAAACCTCCTCCACGGGCGGTGCAAAAAGGCCCTCTTCCTTCAGGCTCTCGAAATCGGGCTGGTGGATCAGGGCCGTGCTGCGGGGCGAGGCCTGCCGCTTGAGCACACTGGCGTCGATGCTCGATTCCACCGGCACACGCACGGTGACATCCCCCGTCACCGTGGCCTGGCAGGCCAGCCGGTATCCCTTGGTCTGATCGTCCGGGCTGATGCGCTCGGAAAGCCCCCCGGCCACATCGCCGGTTTCCACCAGGATGCGGCACTTGGCGCAGACCCCGTCTCCGCCGCAGGAGGCGTTGATGTGCACACCGGCCTCCATGGCCGCCCGGATCAGGCTGTCGCCTGCAGATACCGTGATCGATTTTTCATGGGGAAGAAACGTCACTTGGGGCATGGGCTAACTCCTGGGATTGAGGCCATCGTCGGCAGCCTCTGCGCATGAGGGTTCACTATCGGGATAGCGCCGGTTCATTCTTTGGGTTTATCGAAGCGACAGCTGAGGGTCAGCATTTCACCGTCGAAAAAGGATTCGGTCTGGTAGGGCAAGGTTTTGAAAAGGCGGATCATGCCCTGGTTTTGGGGGGAAGTGTAGGCCATCAGGCCGATGATGCCGTTTTCCCGCGCCTGGGTTGCCAGCTTGTGGATGAACAGGCTGCCCAGGCCTTTGCCCTGGTAAGGTTTGATCACCGAAAAGGCCACCTCGGCCATGTTCTTGGCTTCATCCAGCAGGTATTCCCCCACGGCCACGACCTTGCCGAATCCGAATTCGCCCGTCAGCGCCACCAGGGTCAGGTCCTTCACGTAATCGATCTGTGAGACCCCCTCCACCTCCTTGCGGATGAAACTGTTCTTCTCATGAAAGAACCGTGAGACCACGTCTTCTTTATCGAGACTGTAATAGTGTTCCTGGATGCGGCGTTCGTCCACCGGCTTGGCCGGACGGATGGTGACGGATTCGCCGTCAATATCAATGGTTTCCTCCAGTTCGACCGGGTAGACCCCCTGTATGGATTCGTGCAGGGTGCGCTCCGCGGTAAGAAGCCCGATCTCCTTGGCCTGCTGGAAGAGCTCGTCGCGGAAATCCGGATGGGCGATGCTGATCATGGCCATGGCCCGCTCCTGGAGACTCTTGCCGAAGAGGTTTACGGCCCCGTACTCGGTCACCACGTAATGGACGTCGCCCCGGGGCACGACCACCGAATGGTCCTCCATTTTGGGCACGATCCGGCTCTTTTCCCCGCTGCGGTTGGTGGCCGTCATCATGAGGATGGCCTTGCCGTCCTCGGAGGCCGCCGCACCGCGCATGAAGTCGAGCAAACCCGTGATGCCTGAAAAATGGTTGTAAGGCAGTGCGTCAGCCGCCACCTGCCCGGTGAGGTCCATGGCCATGGCCACATTGAGCGATACCATGCGATGATGTTGGGAAATAACACGGGGGTCGTTGACGTAGTCGGAGGGGAAAAAATTGATCCCGGGATTGTCGTCCAGGAATTCGTACAGGGCGGCAGAACCGATGGCCGTACTGGCCACGAGCTTTCCGTCGTTGAGCCCCTTGCGCCTGTTGTTGATAACGCTCTGGGAAACGAGGTGCATAATCGTATCGGTGACAAACTGGGAGTGGATCCCGAGATCGTTTTTTTCCGCCAGGGCCAGTGTGGTGGCCTGGCCGGTGGTCCCCGGACTAATCTGCAGGGTGGAGCCGTCGTCGATCAGGCGCGCCATGAATCGACCAATCCGGTTGGCCCGCTCGCTGTCCGGCGGTTCAGGCACGGAAATCAGCGCTTCCTCGTGCTCGACAATGAAATCCGCCTCGTTGACATGAATGAAGCTGTTCCCCAGAACCCTCGGCATGCGGGGATTGACCTGCACGATGAGCAAATCCGCGACCTGGGCGGCCGCCAGGGAGATGTCCACCGAAACGCCCAGGCTCATCCAGCCGAAGTCGTCGGGTGGCGCGGCCTGCACAAGGGCCACATGAATCGGCAACTTGCGGCTTTTAAACAGGCGCGGGATGGCCGACTGGTTCATCGGCGTGATGAAACGCTTGTTCTGGGCAATGGTCTGTGGCCGCCCCGAACCCAGGTAAAGGGAACGGATGTTGAGGCTCTGATCCTGACTTTTTTCGGCGATCTGCGTCAAAGGGGTGGTCTCGAGGGACATCAGGCGCACCACCTCCAGGCCGGTCAACAGGCGCGCATGATTGGACAGCGCCCGCACCAGGGCCTGGGGCTCCCCACAGGCCGATCCGATGAAAACCCGCTGACCGGGGCGTATGCGTTTTATCGCCTGTTCGGGTGTCTGACGAATTTCAACATAGCGATCGGCCCAGTATTGCGTGGATTTCATGGCGGGTTCTCCCCGTGATGGATGGCGGTATGGGCAGCGGCTGCGCCTTTCACCCCGAGGCAAAACCGGGGCTGCCCGATCAGGCAACCGAAGGCGCCGAATCCAATCGCATCGACCACCGCTTGGCGCATCCACTCGTAACCCATACCTGTCGATTTGGCAAGACCGCGCCGAAGCCCGTTCAACTCCCGGATGACACTGGTATAGTTGAGCCGGCCACCCGCGGGTCCCACGCGGCTGGAGGGTGGAGACCATCCAAGTTCCCGTCCACCATGCCACCCCAGGTCAACCGGCAAGTTGGACTTGACCCCATTGACTGGCTCCGCTATCCAATTTCTGTCTGCCGCCACCCACTTGATCGAACAACCACGACAGGGTTTGATGCCACATGTTCAAATTCATCCACACGGCCGATATCCACCTGGATAGTCCTCTGCATCGGCTGACCCATTACGAGGGTGCCCCCGCGGAAGACATCCGCCAGGCGTCGCGACGCGCTTTCGAAAATATGATCGAGCTGGCCCTGGACGAACCCGTCGACTTTGTCCTGATCGCCGGCGATCTGTTCGACGGCGACTGGAAGGACTACAATACCGGCCTCTATTTCGTCGCCCAGATTCAACGCCTCCATACCCAAGGCATTCAGGTTTTTATCGTCTCCGGCAACCATGACGCGGCCGGTCGCATGACCCGGACCCTGCCCTACCCGGAGAACGTCCACGTCTTTTCCCACCGCCAGCCCGAGACCCGCCGACTGGAGCATCTCGATGTCGCCATTCACGGGCAGAGTTTTGCTTCGCCCGCCGTCATGGACAACCTGGCGCGCGGCTATCCCGAACCCCTCAGCCGTCATTTTAATATCGGCCTGCTGCACACCAGCCTGGACGGGCGGGAAGGCCATGCGAATTATGCGCCCTGCCGCCTGGAACATCTTGAAAACCGCGGTTATGACTACTGGGCCCTGGGACACGTACATCAGTTCGAACGTGTCGCCGAAGAACCGCTGGTGGTCTTTCCGGGTTGCCTCCAGGGTCGCAATATCCGTGAAACCGGTACCAAGGGCAGCGTCCTCGTCGCTGTGGAGTCCGGCCGGGTTTCCGAAATCAATCGGTGTCCCCACGATGTCATCCGCTGGGAGCGACTGGAGATCAATCTGGAACACGCCGCCACGCGTGAGGCCGCCCTGGACGCTTTCAAGGTCGCCCTGGCCGCCTTGCTCGAGCGCCATGCGCCTTTGCCAATCATCGTACGGGCCACCTTCAACGGTCAGACCCCGGCCCATGCCGCCATCGTGGGTGACCTCGACTATTGGAAGGAGGCTGTACGCTCGATCGCCGTAGCCAATTACGGCGAACGCACCTGGGTCGAAAAAATCATCGTCAGCACCTCCGCGCCGCCCAAAAACACAGGCGTGGCAGCCGATCCGGGTCCGCTGCGCGAGCTCGATCAACTTGTGGACGATCTCCAGCGGGACGAAGGCCGCCTGCGCATCCTTGCGGAAGGGTTAGCGCCCCTCATGCAACGTCTGCCGGCCGATTACCGCCAAGGCGAGAATGCTCTGATTCCGGAAGATCCCGATCAACTGCGCCAATTCGTGCGTCAGGCCTATGCCCTGCTCGTAAAAGGATTGAAACAGGAGAATCCCGGCGCATGAAAATTGACCAGTTGCGCTTGATCGCTTACGGCCCCTTCAGCAATGTGGATCTGGACTTTTCCCACGATGCGGCGAATTTTCACCTGATCTACGGGCCCAACGAAGCCGGCAAGAGCTCGGCCTTGCGGGGACTCCGCAGTCTGCTTTTCGGCATTCCGCTACGCACCCCGGACAGTTTCCGGCACCCCCATCCCAAGCTGCGTATCGGCGCGTGTCTGACCCGCAGTGACGGCCGCAGCATTGCCTTTGTACGGCGCAAAGGGCGCAGTAAAACCCTGCGCGGCCCCGACGACCGGGAACTGCTGGATGACGGCGCGCTGGCGCCGTTTCTGGGCGGCATCGACCGCGGCTTCTTCGAGCAGATGTTCGCCATCGGCCATGAGGATCTGGTGCAAGGCGGCGAGGAAATTATATCCGGAGGCGGCAGCGTCGGTCAGGCCCTGTTTGCGGCCGGCGCCGGCCTGGTTCGTCTCCAGGCCTTTCGGCAGCAGCTCCAAGGCGTCTGCGAAAGCCTTTTCAAACCCAGCGGCAGTCGTCCGCACATCAACCGCAGCCTGGCGTCACTCAAGGCGGCGCGTAAACACCTGAAGGCGGCCCGGCTGCAGGCCAAAACATGGAAAACCCACCACCAGGCTTTACGTGATGCCACCGCAAGGCTTGAAAACCTGCAGCAGGAACTGCTCCGAGGGCAGCAGGAATACGGGTTGCTGCAACGCATCGGCGAAGCCCTGCCCCTGATGGCGCGTAAAAAAGAAATTGATGCGGCCTTCGCGGCCTTTGCGGACGTCCCGTGGCTCGGAGAGGATTTCGGGGAGAAGCGCCGCCGTGCGGAAAACGAGCTTGAAATCGCCACCAATGATTTCAACCGTTCCCAAAAACAGATGGACCTCCTCGATGAACAGATGCGCACCATTGACGTGCCCGCGCAATTGATCCGGCAGGGCGCCATCGTGGAAGCACTACAGCACGATCTGGGCAGCTTCAAAAAGGCCCAGCAGGATCGTCCGGGCCTTGAAGCCCGCATGCACATCCTTCTCCGGCAGGCGGAGGCCGGTCTCTCAAAAACCGGCGGCCGTCATCCTGGTGCCGATGGACGGATCGAACTCTCGACCGCGCTCGTGGGAGGCATTCAGGACCTGGACAAAAACCGCGAACGCCTGCGCATCCAGATGGAGACGGCGCAGGCGCGGCGACGCCAGCT
>JASJCD010000159.1 GCA_030066135.1 Desulfobacterales bacterium
TCGGTGGTGCCGGCCAACCTGGGGGTCAACCCCAGCCTGACCATCACCGCCTTGTCGGAATACATCATGTCCCAGCGGCCGGCGAAGTAATTTTTTTGACATCCAAGCGCAACTGTGAAGTAAATAGGGTCCTCATCAAATGATCGAAGAAAGGGGGAGAATATGCTCAATTTAGCCACTGTTCTGGATTACAGTGTCAAGGATTGTGCCGACAAAACCGCGCTGGTCTTCGGGGATAAACGTTTCAGCTATGCTCAGCTCGACGCCGTGGCCTGTCAGGTGGCCAACGGGCTGGCCGGCCTGGACATCGGCAAGGGCGACAAGGTGGCCCTGAGCTGCCCCAACCTGCCCTATTTCCCCATGGTTTATTTCGGTATCCTCAAAACCGGTGCCTCTGTGGTGCCGTTGAACGTATTGCTCAAGGGCCGAGAGATCGCCTACCATCTAAAGGACAGCGAGGCCAAGGCGTATTTGTGCTTCCAGGGCACCCCTGAGCTGCCCATGGCCGAAGAGGGCTGGGCCGGCTTCAACGAAGCCCCGGGATGTGAACACTTCTGGGTCATCACGGCCGATCCGGCCTCAGCTTCGCCTGTCGAGGGGGCCGCCACCATGGGGCAGTTGATCGGCAGCCAGGCCCCGGTGTTTGAAACCGCGGCTACCTCGACCGAGGACACGGCGGTCATACTCTATACCTCCGGGACCACCGGATTTCCCAAGGGGGCCGAACTCTCCCACGCCAACATGACCATGAATGCCCTGGGCTCGCGCGATCTGCTCCAACTGACCCCGGATGACGTGCACCTCATCGTGCTGCCGCTCTTTCACTCCTTCGGCCAGACCGTGTTGATGAACGCCGGACTTTCCATGGGCAACACCCTGGTATTGATTCCCCGTTTTACCCCGGACGGGGTGCTGGGCGCCATGCAGGCCGAAAAAGTGACCGTCTTTGCCGGGGTTCCCACCATGTACTGGGCCATGTTGACCTTCGAGGATCCGGAGAAAAAAATCGACGTCCCCACCATTGCCGCCAATTTACGGGTCGGCGTCTCCGGGGCGTCCTCGCTGCCCCTGGAAATCATCCGCGGCATCCAGGAAAAATACGGCATTGCCATCATGGAAGGCTACGGTCTGTCGGAAACCTCGCCGGTGGCCACCTTCAACCTGCCCCACAAGGAGCGCAAGCCCGGCTCGGTGGGCACACCCATCTGGGGGATCGAGGTCAAGGTCTTCGATCCTGATAATCAGGAGGTGCCCACCGGAGAGGTCGGAGAGATCGTCATTCGCGGCAACAATGTCATGAAAGGTTATTACAACAAGCCCGAGGCCACGGCCGAGGCCTTCCAGGGCACGACCTGGTTCCATACCGGCGACCTGGGGCGGATGGACGAGGACGGCTACCTGTTCATCGTCGATCGCGTGAAGGACATGATCATCCGGGGCGGCTTCAACGTCTATCCCCGCGAGGTCGAAGAAGTGCTGATGACCCATCCGGCCGTATCTCTGGCTTCGGTGATCGGCGTGCCCCACGATCAGCACGGCGAGGAAATCAAGGCCTATCTTGTCCTGAACCCGGGCCAGAACGTCAGCGAAGAAGAAATCGTGTCATGGAGCAAGGAACAGATGGCGGCTTACAAATACCCGCGCATCGTCGAAGTGCGCGATGCCCTGCCGATGACCGCCACCGGCAAGATCCTCAAAAAGGAACTCAAGGCCGAAGTCGGCGGCTGACGACTGCCAAGGAACCCGGACACGAATCGGCCGCGCCGCAGGAAAGACAAGGCGCGGTCAGCAACCGTTTGATCGGTTCGGGGCTGGATTTATTTTATGGGCCGGTAAAAAACCCCGGGGTTACCCCGGGGTTTTTGGTTGGGTGGTCGTCGCGCGCGGCCTTCCTTGTAATCAATAGATATTTCCGGTAATATTTAGATCTTGATCGATCATCCAATCCCCGGGGCCTCGGTGTTCGTTCCGCTCCTCCATCTTAAGCTGTGGGGAAGGTTAGCGACCCATGAAAATCGATACGGTCCGGTCTCCTGCCCATTATCCCCGCAAACATCCTGATTGCCGTACAAGCCTTTCCCTTGGGAGGCCGCGAAGACGGATGGGCATCATCCTGGCGCTGGTGCTGAGCTTCCTCGTGCCGGCGGTCCCTCTCCGGAGTGCACAGGAAGGGATGGCGACCGGGCCCCAGCGCGTACTCCTGCTCAATTCCTACCACCAGGGATATCTCTGGACCGATGAGATCACGCGCGGGGTGGAGGAAACCCTCGCGGGCGCCGATGTCGAGCTGCATATCGAATACATGGATACGAAACGGCAATTTGATGTGGCCTACCAGGAACTGCTGCGCCAGGTGCTGCGCCACAAGCATCGCAAGCATCGCTACGCTGTCATCATCGCCTCGGATAACAATGCCTTCGATTTTATGAAAGCCTGGGGCCGCTCGGTCTTCGATAACACCCCGGTTATCTTCTGCGGTGTCAACTATCTGCAGAAGGCGGATGTCGCCGGCCTGGAAAATTTTACCGGGGTCAACGAGCAGATGAACATTGTCGGCAATTTGAGCCTCATCCGACGCCTGCACCCGAACTGCACAAAAGTCGTCGTCATTACGGACAATACCACCACCGGAAAGCAAAACCAAAAGGAAGTTCAGCGTATCGAAACCCGCGCCACCGATGCCATGCCGCAGATTGATCTCCTGTACGATGTGACTGTGGATACGCTCAAGACCAGAGTGCGAGGTCTCGATGTCGGCACGGTGGTTTTGTTTACGATCTTCATCCGGGACCGGAACGATGTCTTTGTCGGCTATGAAGGGGGGTTGAAAATGGTTTGTGACCATACCCGCGTGCCGGTCTACGCCGCCCAGAATTTCCGGACGGGACCCTGTGTGGTCGGCGGCTACCTGACCAGCGGGTATGATCAGGGCGCTGTGGCGGCCGACAAAGCCAGGGCGATTCTCAACGGGAAAAAGGCCACCGAGATCCCGATCCGCTGGGATACGCCGACACGGGCGCGCTTTGATTATCGCAACCTGAAGCGGCATGACATCCCCTTTGAACGCCTGCCGCCGGGAAGTGAAATCCTGCATCAGCCGCTAACCTTCTATTATCAGCATAAAAGCCTGATATGGAACACGGCCCTTGCTTTTTGTCTTCTGCTGCTGGCCCTTTGCGGTGTGGTCTACGGTCTTATCCGCTCGCGCCAGGCCGCAGCGAAACTGCTGCGCAACGAAGAGAACCTGCGAACGACCCTCGACTCGATCGGTGATGCTGTTATCGCCACCGACACGTCCGGCCACATCGTGCGCATGAATCCTGTCGCCGAAACCCTGACCGGATGGCGGGCGAACGAGGCCCATGGCCGGCCCCTCGCGACCGTATTCAACATCGTGGATGCCATCACCCGCAAGCAAGTTGTCAACCCGGTCATGCAGGTGATGGCCACCGGTCAGATCGTTGGCCTGGCCGACCATACCCTGCTGATTGCCAGGGACGGTTCGGAATACCAGATTGCCGATTCGGCTGCGCCCATCCGGGCCGCCGACGACACCCTCACGGGGGTCGTTTTGGTGTTCCGGGATATCACAGACGCCTATCTGAAGGATCAGCAGCTTCGCGAGAGCGAAAGAAAATACCGCCAGCTCATCGAAAATGCCAACGATGCCGTGTTTATCACGCAGGACGGTCAAATTAAATTTACCAACCGTAAAACATCGAAAATCATCGGCTACAGCGAAGAAGAACTCACCGCCGTCTCCTTTGTGGAATTCATCCACCCGGATGACCGCGAGATGGTCATCGATCGTCACCGGCGCCGGCTCCGCGGTGAAACCGGTATCCCCAGCACTTACGCTTTAAGGGTGTTCAACCGCGATGGCGATGAGTTGGTGCTTCAGCTGAGCATCGCGCTCATCGAATGGAACGGCAGACCGGCCGTCCTCAACTTCATGCGCGACATCACGGCCCAGCGCAAACTCGAAGCCAGCCTGCAGCAAGCCCAGAAGCTGGAAGCCATCGGGACGCTGGCCGGGGGCATCGCCCACGACTTCAACAATCTCCTTCTCGGGGTTCAAGGGCGTTCATCGCTGATGGCCCTGGATATGCCCGCTTCCCATCCCCACCGCGAACATGTCCGGGCGATCGAGGCCTATGTGGCCAGCGCCACCAATCTCACCCGGCAGCTCCTGGGGGTCGCCCGCGGCGGCAAGTATGAGTCTAAACCCACCGACCTGAACGACCTGGTGGTCAGCAGTTCATCCATGTTCGGCCGCACACGCAAAGAAATTCAAGTCCGCCGGCGGATGTCCCCGACACCTCTAACGGTCGAAGTCGACCGACAGCAGATCGAACAGGTTCTCTTGAACATGTATGTCAACGCCTGGCATGCCATGCCCGACGGGGGCGAGCTCATTCTGGAGACCCATGTCGCCACGCTGGATGAGACCCATTGCGCGCCCCACGGCACCAAGCCGGGAGTCTTTGCCTGCATTGCGGTCACGGACACCGGCAGCGGCATGGATGCGGCCACCCGCGAACGGATTTTCGACCCCTTTTTCACCACCAAGGAAAAAGGGCGCGGCACCGGGCTTGGCCTGGCTTCGGCCTATGGCATCATTAAAAACCACGACGGTTTCATCACGGTCGACAGCGAACCCGGCCAGGGCAGCACCTTCAGGATTTATCTGCCCGCTTCGGATAAGGCCGGGGAGCGGAAGCCGCATGCCCGGGAAAGGATCATCAAGGGGGCGGGGACCATCCTCCTGGTGGATGACGAAACGATCATTCTGGAGGTGGTTGAGAAGCTCCTCGAGCGGCTGGGCTACCGGGTTCTGACCGCCCCGGGGGGCGCCCAGGCCCTCGAGACCGTTGCGGCCGAAGGCGAAAGGATCGACCTGGTGATTCTCGACCTGATCATGCCCGGGATGGACGGCGGCAAGACGTTTGATGGCATCCGCGAGCTTCAACCCGGCCTTCCCGTACTTCTCGCCAGCGGTTATGCCCTCGATGGACAGGCCCGAGACATCATGCGCCGAGGTTGCAATGGTTTCATGCAGAAGCCATTCAGTGCGGCCACGCTATCCCAAACAATCCGTCAGGTGCTGGACGAAGCTGTGAGCCGCTAAGCGGCCTTCCGTGAGCCCCGGGCCTTTGGATCCGATTGGGCGCTTACATTCCGGATCGCTTGACAATCGAGAACGCTGTTTGCTAACGCATTCTCATGCCACGCCTGCCTGCCGGAATTCGATCTCCGGGAATACCTTTCCGCCTCATCGGTCTAAACCAGCGTTCCCACCGGGCGTGAAATGCAGCCTTGGCCGCTTCATGCTTGCTGCGCGCCCCGGGCAGTACCTGCCGGCAAGGGGTGATGCTGATCGCATAGGGCCATAAATCCCGCGCGAGTATACAACTTCACAAAGCCACAGGAGGTTGCGATGTCAGTCCTTTTCACACCCCGTTCAATCGGCCGCCTGGAATTGCCCAACCGGCTCGTATGCTCCGCAACCTACGAGCAGATGGCCGCCGAATCAGGCGAGGTGACCGACAAGCTGATTCGCCGCTACGAAAAGCTGGCCCTGGGGGAGACGGCCCTCAGCATTACCGGGCTGATGTATGTGCATCCTTCCGGACGCGGTTACCAGCACCAGGTCGGTATCCACGCGGACAGCATGATTGCCGGGCTATCGAAATTGACCGCCGCCGTGCACGCCGCCGGCGGGCGCATCGCTTTCCAGCTTGCCCACTGCGGCCGCCAGACCACCAAAGCCATGGCGGGCCAGACCCCGATGGCGCCATCCAGCCGGGGGCGCGATCCCATGAATTTCGTGAAACCCCGGACAATGAGCGAGGAAGATATTGAAAAGACGATCGCGGCTTTTGGCGCCGCGGCCAAGAGGGCTGTGGCGGCCGGGGCGGACGCGATTCAGCTCCACGGCGCGCACGGCTACCTGATCAGCGAGTTCTTATCGCCCTTCTTCAATGTGCGCACAGACAGATGGGGCGGCAGCGACGAAAACCGATTCCGGTTTTTGAAATCGGTCTACCAGGCGGTTAAGGCGCAGGTGCCGGAAGACTTTCCGATCCTGGTAAAACTAAACGGCCATGACCATACCCCCAAGGCCGGCGTGACCCTGACCTCGGTCCGCCAATATACCCAGTGGTTGGCTGAAATGGGCATCGACGGTATTGAGGTCAGCTGCGGCACGACCCATTACTCCTACATGAACATGTGCCGGGGGGACGTGCCCACGACCGAATTGATGCAAAGCCTGGCCTGGTGGGAAAAACCGGTGGGGCGTTTCATGATTGGAAAACTCGAAGGCCATTACGATCTGGAGGAAGGCTACAATCTGGCCTTCGCCAAAGCGATCAAACCGCTTATCGGGGATACGCCGCTTTTTCTGGTGGGGGGGATGCGCAGCGTCGCCCACATGGAATCGGTCCTGGAGAAAAAGCATGCCGATTTTATCTCCATGTCGCGCCCCTTCATCCGCGAGCCGTCTCTGGCCCGCAAGCTAAAGGAAGGAAAGAAGAACAATGTGGCCTGCGTATCCTGCAACCGCTGCCTGGCCGCCGTACCCAACGGGCTGCCGGTCCATTGTTACCATAAAGGCTTTCCGGCCGGTTGATGCGATGCAGGCATCAGTGGCGGCGCCGTGAGCCCACGCGCCGACCCAGGTTGACTCGCGCTACCTTGACCTTCCCTGACAAGCCTTCATATTCTTTCCTATCTGCATGTATTGGCATATCCTCTTATCGCGCCCAAAGGGGCGTTCGGCGGTGCGTCACCTCCGTCCCGACGTGTGGCCCATACGATTGGGATGCTGGGGTGTAATGGCAGGGTGAAGGCATGTTCCGGTGGAGCCGCGGATGACCAACGACAGGATACAGCGCAAATTGAAGGCCATCTTGAGCGCCGACGTCAAAGGATACAGCGCCCTGATGGGGCGTGACGACGAGTTCACAGTCACCACCATCACACGTTTCAGGGAAATTTTCGCCGCATTGATCCAGAAGCACCAGGGTCGGGTCGTTGACAGCCCTGGAGACAACATCCTGGCGGAATTCGGGAGCGCCCTGGATGCGGTCACTGCGGCCATTGAGATCCAGCGACGCATTGGCGCCGAAAATGAGAAAATGCCCGCAAAACGGCGCATGGAGTTCCGTATCGGCATCAACCTGGGCGACGTCCTGCAAAAGGATGACCGCATCTATGGCAATGGTGTGAACATTGCCGCCCGCATCGAAGGCTTAGCCGAGCCCGGTGGCATCTGCATATCCCGAGGGATCTACGATCAGGTCAAGAAGAAAACCGTTGAGGGGTTCGAGTATCTGGGCGCCCATCACGTCAAGAATATCGACGAACCGGTTCGGATCTATCGCCTTCTTTTGTCGCCGGGCCAGGAAGGTAAACGCACCAACACGGTCGCATCTTTAAAAACCATAAAGCGGCCGGTCTATATCGTTACCGGCGTGGTGCTTGCGGTCATCGGCGTCGCGCTAATCTGGTTATTGTATCCGTCGTCGCGAGAAGCGGAGCAGGATGCTTTAACGCAAGTGGCAATGCCTCGATCCGAGAAGCCTTCCATAGCCGTGCTCCCATTTAAAAACATCAATGGGGATCAAGCTCAGGCGTATTTCAGTGATGGGATCACCAACGATATTATTACCGATCTTTCCAAATTCAGAGAACTCTTTGTCATCGCCAGCAATTCGGTGTTTGTCTATAAGGACAAGCCGGTTAAGGCCCAGCAGGTAAATCGGGAACTGGGCGTGCGCTACATTCTCGAGGGCAGCGTTCAGCGAGCCAGCGGGAGGGTGCGCGTTAATGCCCAGCTTATCGATGCGCGCAGCGGGCACCATTTGTGGGCCGAGCGCTATGACCGGGATCTGCGCGACCTCTTTGCCGTCCAGGATGAAATCGTACAAACGATCGTGGCAACGCTCGCGGTCAAGATCGATGCCGAGGAACGCGCGCGGGTCATGCGCAAGGATACCGAGAATTTGGAGGCTTATGATTATGTGCTGCGCGGTTGGGAGTACTATTGGCGTTCGACCCGTTCGGCGAACAGCCATGCGCGTCGAATGTTCGAGAAGGCCATCGAAATTGATCCGCACTACACAACCGCCTACGTGGGCCTGGGTCAAACCCATATGGCGCATTTTGCCTATGGCTGGACCGAGTTTTCCGACCAGGCCCTTCAAGCGGCGCACGATCTCGCTCAGAAGGCTTTGCACCTGGATGAGGCAAGCGCACCGGCACACGCTTTGCTTGGCGAAGTCTACCGCTATTGGATGCAGTACGACCTGGCCCTCAAAGAGTATGATCGGGCGATCGATCTCAATCCCAACGACGCCAACAGCCATGCCGAACGTGGTGCAATATTGAATTACAGGGGCGAGACCGACGCGGCCATCGAAGCCCTTGAGACCACCCTGCGATTCAACCCGCATATGCGGCCAAGCAATTATATGCAGTTGGGTCTGGCCTATTATTTGAAAGGGCGCTTCGAAGACGCCATCGAAATACTGGAACGCGGTTTAAGCTGGTACCCCGATGATGTCTTTATACATATCCCTCTGGCGGCAGCTTATGCCCAGGATGGCCAGCCCCGGAACGCAGCGCGTATCGCGGCGAAGATCCGCCGCCTTCATCCGTTCTTCGAAATCGACCACTACGGCACCGCCTTTGTCAGACCCGCGGACCGATCACGTATCGCTGATGGCCTCCGCTCCGCCGGACTCTGAAGCTTTGGCAAGGCTTCAAAGCAAACAATTTCGCTGCCGGGCCGCGAAGCCAGTCAATGTATGCCAGCCCAGTTGGACTCCGCTCTCTCAATCATGACCGCCTTGTGTGTACGCCAATCATCCCGGGCGGGCCGGTTGTAATTCATGTAAAGCTTCCCGTCGACGATCGTCCATTCTTCCGGATCGGCCGCCACGAGCTTGCCTTTACTGAGACCGTTGGCGCAGTGCCCGCCGAATTGCGGGGCGTAGCGATCTGGATCGGCAGCGAACAGATCACGGTGTTCCGGTTTGGAGAAGTGCCAGCTGGCTTCATTCCAGTTATAGGCATAGACGCTGCTTCCTTTTATCGCTTGACCCTCTGTGAAATAGGCTACAGGGTCGTAGCCTTTTATAGCGATCCCGTGTACCGTGGCCGTCGTCGCCTCGGCGGCCGATACCGCCGCCACGTTCACGGCCATAATAAATAATGGCAGCAACGCCATAATAATGAAATTTTTGCAAAGGTTTAAAAGTATCATTTTATTCCTCCTCCCAACGATACAGGCACACCCGTATCTTATGAGATCCGATAATGTAAACGTGAGAACCGCAGCAGGATGCGAGGAACAGCTTCGGTGAGCAAAAGCAGGGCGGACGATTCAGCTTTCAGGTTGTGAGTCTACAGACAAAAAGATATTTCGTTGCGGCTTTGAGTCAACCCGGACGTCGAAAAAATGAGTGCCAGAAGTGGGCCGTCGTTTCTCCAGGCGATAGGCGCGCAGGACGGGTTCTTGCTCAAGGCAGACGGGTGGGCGGCGGCAAGTGGGCGTCGGGGCCTGCGGGCACCGGCAGCGGGATGGTGGATTATAAGGCCGGTTTAAAGCGGCGCGCAGACCACAATTCATATAGACAACATATTATGAGGATCGGATTACCGCTGGCGTTTCCAGTCCTCTTAGAAGGTAATAAACTTGTCACTGGATGTGATCAGATCGTACAATCGTTTTTGGGTTCCCCGTTTGGCGAAGCCGCCCTCCACGCCGTGAAGGTC
>JASJCD010000160.1 GCA_030066135.1 Desulfobacterales bacterium
GTCCACCGTGATCATCTTTTCTCCTCGTCCCGGCGGCTGTTTACCCACAGCCGGGGCCGTGCGAGCCCTTTTCCGGCCGCGCGGCTAAGCCAGCGTGACCTGATTGCGACCGCCGGCCTTGCTGCGGTACATGCCCTTATCGGCCCGCTTCAGAAGGGAAGCGGCGTCGTCCCCCGGCAATACCAGGGTGGCGCCCACCGATACCGATACGGTGATATTCTCGCTGTCGTGATTGAGGCGGGACTGGGTTACCAGCGCCCGCAGGCGTTCGGCCACGGTGGCCAGGGTCTCGAGATCCACGTTGACCACCACCGCCAGGAATTCCTCGCCCCCCCAACGTCCGGCGATATCGAAAGGTCGGAGGGCGTTCAGCATGGTTTGCCCCACCATCTTGAGAACCTGATCGCCCGTGGTGTGGCCATGGGTGTCGTTGACGCGCTTGAAGTGGTCGATATCCGCGAACAGGATGCCGAAGGTCAGCCCGTAGCGCTGGGTTTCGGCCAGGCGCGCCTTGATTTCCTCTTCCAGCCGACGGCGGTTGGGCAACTGGGTCAAAGGGTCAAGTCCGGTGAGTTTCTCCAGCAGATCGATGCGCTGGCGCAGGGATTCGCGGGAAGAATTGTCCGAGAAGACCTCCACGGCCCCGATGATGCGACCGTCCACATCCTGGATCGGGGCGACCCGAATCCGCACCGGCACCCGGTGGCCGTCTTTGTGCAGCAGGAAGACATCGGCTTCGCGGGACTGGCCGTCCTCGAGGGTATCGGCTGCGGGGCACTGACAATTGCAGAGGTTGGTGCCCTCCTGATCCACATGGCAGAGAATATTGTCGGCGCAGGTGCGGCCCATGACCTCCGGGGCCACATAGCCGGTAATGCGCTCGGCCCCCTGGTTCCAGAAGGTAATGGCGCGGTCGGTATCCAGGAAATAGACCCCATCGTAGAGGTTGTTGAGCACTTCCTGATAGGTGGCGGTATTCTCGAACATGATGTCTAATTATGGGGCACGCCACCCGGCATGCAACCCCCGCTTAGAGATTATAGGGGGTCATGCTTTCGTAACCCGCTTCGGTTACGAGCACCGTTTGTTCAAACTGGGCCGAAAGCGATCCGTCCGCCGTGACAGCGGTCCACTTGTCCGGCAGGATGCGCAGGGCATGCCCGCCCAGATTGATCATGGGCTCGATTGTAAAGACCATGCCGGGCACGAGGGGGGTGCCGGTATGGCGTCGGCCGAAATGCGGCACCTGGGGCGCCTCATGAAAAGCGAGCCCGACGCCGTGCCCGACGAACTCACGCACCACCGAGCAGCCCTGGCTTTCGGCATAGGTTTGAATGGCCCAGCCGATGTCGCCGACCGTATGGCCCGGTTTGACCATGCCCAGGCCTTCCTTCAGGCTGTTGCGGGCCACCTCCACAATTTTGCGCGCTTCCGGCCCCGGCGTGCCGATATAGTAGGTCTGGTTGGCATCGGCGTAATAGCCGTCCAGAATAGAGGTGATGTCCACGTTGACGATATCCCCATCGACAAGCACCCGGTCGCCCGGAATACCGTGGCAGATGACCTCATTGACCGAGACACAGACGCTTTTGGGAAAGCCGCGGTAGTTCAGCGGGGCCGGTTTGGCCCTGTGCTTCAGGGTGAATTCGTGCACCAGGGTGTTGACGGCCTCGGTCGTGATGCCCGGGGCCAGCAGGGCTTCGACTTCACGAAAGGTGGCCATCACGAGCTCGCCGGCCTTACGGATTTTGGCGATTTCATCAGGTGTTTTCAGGCGGATGTTGTACTTCCGGAGATAGACGCTCTCGATGGGTTCGGGCGGCGATCCCGGGCGCCGCATACAGCAGTTTTTGTATTTTTTGTTGCTGCCGCAGGGGCAGAGCTGGTTGCGCCCGATTTTGCCGGTTTTCTGTTTTTGTTTCATCAATACCTGCTTGCGTTTCTATGTCCCGGTATGGCAGCCGGGCAAAGGCCTGCCTGCTGAAAAAATAAATCCTTGGATAGATATATCAATCAGAAAGGAACGAAATTGTCCAGCACGACGCCACCCGGGCCGGAAATGCGACGGGTGGGCCACCATTCAATCCAAGACGCGGCGGGCGGTCCAGAAAGTACGGCGCCAGTAGTGCTCATCCAGGCGGGAGATCATAACCCCGCGGGAGGTGGAGGCGTGAACGAATTCTTCCCGACCCAGATAGATGCCGACATGCTGCTTGCGCCCGGGGATGTGGAAGAGCACCAGGTCGCCCGGAAGCAGCGCGTGTCGCTTGGCCGGTCGTCCCGTTCGGGCCAGGGCACTGGTGGTGCGCGGCAAGCGCTGATCGAATTGATCCGCATAGATCCGGACCACCAGGCCGGAGCAGTCGATACCGCTGTGATCGAGGCCGCCGATCCGGTGGGGCGTACCCTCCCAATCGTTTGCGGCCGCCCGCAGGCGCGCTTCGACCGGGCTGGCTGCCGTGGGGCCATCCGGCCGCGGCCGGGCCTCGCGGGGGGTGCTGCTGCAGGCGACGAAAGGCAGGCAGACCGCCGCCAGGAGCACGACGAGGCAGAATTGTCCCCGCAATGAACGCATCATCAACATACCGTTTGGTCCACCTCCAGATTGAGCGGGCATTCGCCGACGGTTAACGCGTGCGTGGTTTATTTAGGGGCGCCGCCAGTTCCAGGATCATGCGGGGCCAGTCATCCGGGTGGACGTCTTCTTCGGAAAGGGTCAGTCCCCGCACCGACACCCCGGCCCTGTGGACTGTCTCGCGGTCGCCTGAAATCAGCGGGTGCCACCACGACAGCGGTTTACCCGCCAGCAGTCGGCGATAGGCGCAGGTATCCGGCAGCCAGTCGGCCGTTTGGACGCTTTCGGCCGTAAGCACCAGGCATGCGCTCACCTTTGTCATCCGCCGGCCATAGTCGCGGCAGCGGCAGGTCTGCCGATCCAGAAGCCGGCAGGCCACCATGGTGAAATAGACCTGGCCGCTTTCCTGGTCCTGCAGCTTGTGCAGGCAGCAGCGGGCGCAGCCGTCGCAGAGGGCCTCCCACTGGTCGGGGGTCATCTCCGCCAGGGGGGTCGTTTCCCAGAAAGGGCGTTTGGCGGCCATCATCGTCTCAGGGAGTGACCTCCACGGCCCTTTCGATCACGACGGCCCTGCGGGGCACATCCCGATGGCCGCCCACCGACATGGTCGCAACCTCCTCGATACGTTCCACAACCTCCATGCCCTTGATGACGCGGCCAAAGACGCAGTAGCCCCACCCTCGCCGGGAACGGCTCTGGAAGTCGAGGTTGGGGTTATCCTTGGTATTGATAAAAAACTGCGAGGTGGCCGAATGGGGATTGCTGGTGCGCGCCATGGCGATGGTGCCCTTGGTGTTCAGCATTTTGCGCGAGGCCTCATTGCGAATGGGATCATGGCCGGTCTTTTGGATCATGCCGGTCATCATACCGCCGCCCTGGATCATGAAGTCCTTGATGACGCGGTGAAAGATGGTGCCGTTGTAAAACCCCTCGCGGACATAACGCAGAAAATTCTCGACGGTCTTCGGGGCCACCCGGGGCTCCAGTTCCACGATGATCAGGCCTTTGGTGGTTTCCAGACGAACCTGCGGCTTGCCGCCGGCCAGGACCGGTGCGGCCATGAGAACGAGAACCAGGACGACGAGGACCAGACGGGTCATTTTCACGGGTTTTCCTCCATTGCATGGGTTGGGGGGCGCTGGCATCGGTTGAAATCCGATGCTGGCCTTCATGATGACCTCTAGAGGATTTTGAGCCAATCGTCAACTCACCCCGGGCCTTTTGAGCACAAGGACGCCGCAAGGCTGGATTTGGTCGACAGGGTCGGCTGCCGCGCGCGGCCGCGCCGGCCGGATATCGACAGGCGCCGGCGGTCGTCGTGGCCGCCCTAAACGCATTGACACTCCCGGGGCTTTCAGCTAAACTTCGGAACGCCTAAATTTTTTAACCTTGATGAGGAAACGGCATGGCCGCATCGGAAACGCTCACCGCAAGCATGGAAGATTATCTGGAGGCGATTTACCACATCGTCCGCAAAAAACAGGCCGCCCGCGCCAAGGATATCGCCCGGCGCCTGGCGGTCAACAACTCGTCGGTTACCGGTGCCCTGCGGACCCTCTCGGAAAAAGGCTTCATCAACTACGCGCCCTATGACGTGATCACCCTGACCCCCAAGGGCCGTCAACATGCCGAAGACGTGGTGCGCCGCCATGAAGCCTTGATGGACTTTTTTACCAAGGTGCTCTGCGTCGATGCGGAGGAGGCCTCGGACGCGGCCTGCAAGATGGAGCATGCCGTATCCCGGACCATTCTGGATCGTCTGATTCGTTTCGTCGAGTTTATGGAAATCTGCCCCCGCGGCGGTGAATCCTTGATTCAGGGGTTCAGAAACCACTGCGGACAGGATGAAAATTATATCACCTGCAGCGATTCTCTCGCCGATTGCCTGGAAGTGCTCCAAAAACGCCAGCGCGAAATCGAAGGCGAACGCCTGGATACGGTCTCCCTCAGGGACCTGGGGCTAAACCAGCGCGGTAAGATCATCAGCATCAGGGGCAAGGGCGGGGCCATCCGCAAACTGTCCGAATTGGAAATTACCCCCGGCAGTATGGTGGAAGTTCTGCAGATTCTGCCGGAAACCGCCGCCATCGAGATCAAGGCCCGGGGCTACCGGCTGACGCTGAGCAGGGATGATGCCGCCAAGATCCAGGTGGAGCGCTATCCCGCCTGATCGGTTACCGGCTGCCGCCAGGCCGGTCAATCCCTGGGTGCCTTCATCGAGGAGCCGACTTTCCTATGCAGCCCTTCCGGCATTTTCCGGCCGCGCTAAAAGCCCGCATCCTCTATGTCCTCACCGATATCGACGACACGCTCACAGTGGCAGGGCGCCTGCCTGCGGTGGCCTTGGCTGCCATGGAAGATCTGCAGGCGGCCGGAATCCGGGTCATTCCCATCACCGGCCGGCCGGCTGGCTGGTGCGACCACATGGCACGCATGTGGCCCGTGGACGGGCTAGTGGGCGAAAACGGCGCTTTCTATTTTGCCTACGATGCCCACAAGCGGCGGATGTTGCGTTCCTACTGGAAAACCGAAGCTGAACGCCGGGAGGACCGCCGGCGCCTGGAGGATTTGGAAAAAACGATTCCGGCGCGCGTGCCGGGTTGCCGTGTGTCGGCCGACCAGGCCTACCGGGAGGCGGATCTGGCCATCGACTTCTGCGAGGATGTGCCCCGGCTGCCCATGTCGGACGCGGCGGAGATCAAGCGCTGCTTCGAGCAGGCCGGGGCCCGGGCCAAAATCAGCTCCATTCACGTCAACGGCTGGTACGGGGAATATGACAAGCTGGCCATGACCCGTCGGTTATTTCGCGAGTTATGGGGACTGGATCTGGAGGCCGTTGCCGGGGAAACACTTTTTGTGGGCGATTCCCCCAACGACGCCCCCATGTTCGCCTATTTCCCGCATGGCGTGGGCGTGGCCAATGTTCGCCAGTACGATGAGCATATGCCTGATCGGCCCGCCTGGGTAACCGATAAGGAAGGCGGCTACGGGTTCGCGGAAATGGTCGCGCTTCTGCTCAACCGGTGAGGCGTTTACACCGGGAGGCGCGGGACCGCGGTTTACTTCGAGGTCACGGTCTCACTCGTCACAATGCGGTCAAGGACCTCGACGAGTTGCGCCTCCCGTCCGGGCGGGATGGTGGTGGCCGCGGCCAGACTGTGGCAGGCATCCACGAAACCACCCACCGCCCGCGTGGCTTCCGGCAGCAGCCGGTCGAGGCCCGGCATGCGACCATCACGGATAGAAGGCTCGAGGGCCGGCGCCACCCGCATGGACACTTTGACGGCCTTGAAGCGGATCGTGCCCAGGCCCGGCACCATGTCCGGGACGGGTTGAAAACCGGTGATGTAGTTTTCGGGGGCGATGAAATCTCTCTGGCGGATAAACCCACAGAAGGCGCCAATCATCTTGACGCCCATGCCGTCGAAGCGCCCATCAACGTGGAACCAGTGAATCCGTCCGGTCGATTTCAAGCCGCCCGCCCGGAGACGATCGATTTCGGCCCGGTAGATCGCTTGGCGCTGCCGTTCAAGGGCCGCCCGCAGGCGGCGCGCATCATCGTCGTACCCCTCCAGGCAGACGCGGACGCCCGTCTCGGGTCCTCCCTTGAAAAAACCCACCCCGCCCAGAATATCCAGGTCGGCGGCGAGCCCGTCCACCGTATCGCCGTGAACGCCGCCCCGGAAGCGATAGCGCTCACCTTCGGCGTGGTCGTGGATTTCGAGCAACCCAGCCGATACGCCCCTTCGGACCGCCTCCCGGTTCAGACCCGCCAGCCGGCCGTCGCGGTAGAACCCGTCCCCCACGGCCCCTGTCACCGCCAGGTGGGCCAGGTCGTGGTTGACCGGATCCATGATCGCGGCGAAACGATAGCAGGTGGTCGAAGCGGAAACATCCCGGTCCCCACGGTACCCGAAAAGGTCCGGATCCAGATTGTGGACGCACGGATCGGTGGCCGGTTGGGCCGGATGGTGGTCCAGAATCAGAACCAGGTTGCGGCCCTGGTTCAGGGTTGAAAGCAGGGGGGCGATCTGGCCGGCAAAATCCGCAAAGATCATAATGGCACCCTGGTTCTCAAATATTTTGTCCAGAACCGGCGGGTAGGGCTTTTCCAGGCAGACGCGCTCGATACCATAGCCGGCGCGCACAAGCGCCCGGGTCAGGATCGCCCCGGCGCTCAAACCGTCGGCATCGTTGTGATGAAAGAGCCGAACCGTGCGTGCGGGCCAGTTATAGAGGGCTTCGACGGCCCGCCCCATTGCATTGTCGAGTAAACGCGTCATCCTGTTCTGCCTCGTATTGGGAGGGGAAATTCCCGCGAGACGCCAGGCATTCCCTGCCATCATGCGGATGTTGTTCTTAAGGGGGTAAATGAATTGACAAAACTTTACAAGGGTGACAGAAGATTGAAGTCTACAATTTCTAATATTCCCATTTCAATGGGTTAGCGTTATTCCCGGGGTGGCCGTCTCTGGCGGCCCCCGGGCATGGAACTTGTTCACATCTTAAAGGGGAGGGAGACATGTTCAAGCCAGCTAATCGTTTTGGATTCTTGGGGCGCGGCGTCCTTCTGGGCGTCGTTTTGCTTTTGGGCCTGGCCGGGATCAGTGCGGCGGACTGCCCCAACCGGGGCAACCTCGATGTGCGTTACTGCGACGCCGACGGCGATCTGGTGGCCGATACCCCCGCGGATAAATCGCAGCTGCTAAACCCGGACACCCTGGTGTTCTCCTACACACCGGTGGAGGACCCATCCGTCTACGAGAACGTGTTTGAGGAATTCATGGACTATATGGCCGCTAAGACCGGCAAGAAGGTCAAATGGTACGGGGCGGAGTCCTATGCCGCCCAGGTGGAGGCCATGCGCTCGGGACGCCTGCACGTGGCGGGTATCTCCACCGGACCCACGGTGTTCGGCGTGAACCTGGCCGGCTACGTACCGATTGCCATCATGGGCAAGGAGGACGGCACTTTCGGCTATAAACTTCAGCTGATCACCCACAAGACTTCGGACATCAAGAAGATCGAGGATTTGAAAGGCCGCAATATCGCCCACGTGACCCCGTCGTCCAACTCGGGCAACCAGGCCCCCCGGGCCCTGTTTACCGCCAAGGGTGTCAAGCCGGACGTGGACTACAAGGTGACCTATTCGGGCAAGCACGACAATTCCATCATGGGCGTGGCCAACAAGGACTACGATGCCGCCCCGGTGGCCTCCAGCGTGCTGGAACGCATGGTGCAGAAAGGCGTCGTCAACATGGACGACCTGCGGGTGATCTGGGAGTCGCGCTTGTTTCCGACCACCTCCTACGGTTACGTCAACAACCTGGACCCCGCCCTGGCGGCCAAGGTCAAGGAGGCCTTCCTGACCTTCGACTGGAAGGGCACCGGGCTTGACAAAGAGTTCGGCAAGCAGGCCGACCGCTTCATTCCCATCACCTTCAAGGAGCACTGGTCCGACATCCGCACCATCCAGGAGGTCAACGGTGTGGTCTACAGCCAGGAAGCGCTGAAGGGACTCAAGGTCAAGAAGAAAAAGAAGAAAAAGAAATAGAACGTATTCCCAGAATAATCTGAGCGCCACTGGCGGTATTTTGATCTGCTTGACGCCTCGCCGGATGTTTTTATGGCGATGAGTCCCCGGATTGCGGGATTCAGCATTGAATTCTTACTATAATGCGGTGTGCTTCATGTGAGCCGGCTCTTGGCCGAACCGTAGGGTCCCTACCCTACGGTTCGGCATACATACGGCGTGTATGCGCCGTTTTCTCGCCGTCCAGCCTAATCTTGATTTTGAGATACCGCCTGGCCTCAATCCTCCGGTGGAACCTGAAGCGATGCTGACGATCTCGAATCTGGAAAAAGTCTATCCCACGGGCACCAAGGCCCTGAGCGGCATCGGGTTTACCGTGGACGCGCCCCAGGTGGTGGCCATCATCGGGCCTTCGGGGGCCGGCAAGTCCACGCTGATCCGCTGCATCAACCGCCTCGTGGAGCCGACCCGGGGCCTGGTGAAACTCCACGACACCGACATCCTGTCCCTTAACCGGCGCGAGCTCAGGCGGGCCCGCCGGCGCATGGGCATGATCTTCCAGGAGTACAATCTGGTGGAGCGCCTTACGGTGATGGAAAACGTGCTTTCCGGCCGTCTGGGATACGTCAGTTTCTGGAAGGCCTATCGCCGCAAGTTTCCGCCCGAGGACGTCAGGGCGGCCTTCGCTTTGCTCGAGCGTGTGGGGCTCGCCGGATACCAGGACACCCGGGCGGACGCCCTTTCAGGCGGGCAGCGCCAGCGCGTGGGCATTGCCCGGGCGCTGATGCAGAAGCCCGATTTGCTGCTGGTGGACGAGCCCACCGCCAGCCTGGACCCCAAGACGGCGCGAGAAATCATGCGGCTTTTGGTGGAACTGGCCCATGACCGCGGCACGCCGGCGCTGGTGAACATCCACGATGTGGCCCTGGCCCAGGCCTTTTCAGACCGCATCATCGGTTTGCGTCAGGGGGCCATCGTCTTCGACGGCACCTCCGGCGATGTGACCGAGGCCGTGCTTACCGAGATCTACGGCGAAGAGGACTGGAGCACCACGATCCGGCGCGAGGGCAACGACGCGGACGGCGGGCCGGATACAAAACCGCCGGAGGACAAGAACGGTCTGATCCGCGAGGCCGCGGCCGGATGAGCGCGGCCACCGAAACCTCATCGGCGGCGGCGACACCCCGGTGGCAGCGGATCCGCATGATTGAAAATCCGATGCTGCGTTACGGGCTGCTGGCCCTGACCCTGGTCTATTTTGCCTGGTCCATAGGCGCTTTGGACATCAATTGGCATCGGGTGGCCAACGGCATCCCGCGGGCCACCAATATGCTGGCCCGCATGTTCCCGCCGGATTTCAGCCGCTGGAGCCTGCTATTCAAAGGTGTCATGGAAAGCGTGCAGATGGCCTTTGCGGCCAGTTTCATCGGCATGCTCCTGGCCGTCCCATTGGGGATCTGCGGGGCTGTCAACCTGGTGCCCCGGCCCGTCTATCTGGCGGCACGTGCTTTGATCATCCTCTCGCGCACCTTTCATGAAATTATCATCGCCATTTTCTTCGTGAAGATTTTCGGTTTCGGCCCCCTGGCCGGCGTGCTCACATTGGTGGTCGCCAGCACGAGCTTCATCTCCAAAATGCTGGCCGAAGACATCGAGAACATGCCCCCCGGTCAGCTGGAGGCCATCCGCGCCACCGGCGCCGGTTTCCTGAAACTGTTGCTCTACTGCGTATCCC
>JASJCD010000161.1 GCA_030066135.1 Desulfobacterales bacterium
CCCATCCAGCCTGTAGGTGCGGCAGTCCACGTTCGGCCGCAAAGCTGCCAGGGCTGGTGCCTGGGACCGCACGAATTCCACATGGGGGTCGATCCCGATCGTCTCCAGCATACGACGCGCGATGGAATTGAAAAAAGTTTCCGCCAGGTCGGCGTCCCCCGTGGCGGCGGCCTGCGTTTCGAATCGGTCTTTGGCCTGGCGCCACACATCGCGTGTGTTCGACCCCTGCGGCAGGTTTTCGCTGAGTGTGTCCACCACCCGATCAAGGCACTGTTGATAGATGTCCAGCCGTTGGGCGGCATCGGCCCGCATGCCCTGCCAGTCGGCGTTGCGGAAATGCGTCCGGGCCCGCACCGTGAGCGCTGCGAACTGAACGCGGTAGGCTTCGAAGCCGTTTAGGACGGCAGCGACGATGTCGGCGGTCGGCTCAGTCATCCATCCACTTAAGGAGATCCAGAGGGTGCTTGATGCAGGCCGCGGCCCCGGCGGTTTCGAGCTCATCCCGGCGGCGAAAACCCCACAGGGCGCCCACCGGAAACATGCCGGCGCGCCGTGCGGTTTCCATATCCACGCCGCTGTCGCCGAGAAACAGGCAGTCCGAGGGCGGCATGCGCAGATGGGTGGCGGCTTGCAGCGCCTGGTAGGGGTCGGGTTTGACCGGACGGCCCTCCTGCTGGCCGAGAATGAAATCGAAAGGCAGATCCGGAAAAAATCGCCGGCAGCAGGTTTCGGTAAAGGCATGGGGTTTGTTGGAAACAACGGCCATCTTGGTGCCGGCGGACTGGAGCATGGCCACCAGGCGCGTGATGCCCTCATAGGGCTGGGTCTTATGGTGCCAATTGCGGCCGTATTGATCCTTGAAAGCCGCCAGGCAGTTGTCGACGTCGCCCTCGCTGCGGCGATCCTCGGGAAGGGCGCGTGTCACCAGAATGCGGGCGCCGTCGCCGATAAACCACCGGTAGGCCTCCCGGTCATGAATTTTCAGCCCGCGGTCGGCCAGTACCTGGTTGGCGGCATCGGCGATATCGTCCAGGGTGTCCAGTAGGGTTCCATCCAGATCGAAGAGGACCGCTTTTATCTTCACAGTGCTATATTTCCCCGTGCCGGTTCTGCTATTGCGGGTGGTGCCCAACTGAATGCCCGTCTGCTGGTCATTTATGGCGCTGTGCTTTCCAGGCCGGTGAATCCGGCCAACGCATCCTAAAAATACCTGCATACGCGCCTGTTGAAAAGGAAAAAACCGCTTAGCCCCCTCCGGTGCAGGCGGACAGGCCTGTATCCGGGCCCTGCCGCGAGGAGGACCGGTCCTCGAATCAAGTGGACAAAGCAACCGATCCCCCATATACAATGGGCATGAATGCGATCCGCGCCACCCCAGGAAATCGAGAAGACGAACGCCCGGCGGGCGTGAGCCGCAAGGTGGGCGTGGCCGCCGCTATCATGATGGCATCGATTCTTCTCAGCCGCATCATGGGACTTGTCCGCGATAGCGTGATTGCAGCCCTCGACGGAACCAGCCTGGCGGTGGATGCCTACCGGGTGGCCTTCGTGGTGCCCGAAATACTGAATCACATCCTGGCCAGCGGCTTCCTGTCGGTGACCTTCATCCCTATCCTTACCCGCTATCTGAACGATGGTCGCGCGGATGAGGGCTGGCGGGTGCTGTCCATCATCCTCACGCTGTTCGGCAGCCTGCTGGTCCTCCTGATCGCCGCCGCCATGTTCTGGACCCCCGCATTGATCGATCTGCTGGCCCCCGGCCGCGACGATCCCCTGTTTACCTCCCTGGCCGTGCGCATGACCCGCATCATTCTGCCCGCCCAGCTTTTCTTTTTTGCCGGGGGGCTGTTTGCCGCGGTTCAGTTTGCCCGGGAACGCTTCTTCATTCCCGCCCTGGCACCCCTGATCTACAACCTGGGCATCATTTTGGGCGGTGTCCTGCTGGGCAGCCGCCTGGGAATGGAGGGCTTTGCCTGGGGCGTACTGGCCGGTGCTTTGGCTGGCAACTGTCTCCTGCAGTTTTTCGGCGCCCGGGCTGCAGGCATGCGCTTGCGCCCGGTTTGGGATTGGCGCCACCCGGATTTGAGGCGCTATATCCTCCTGACCCTGCCCCTCATGCTGGGGTTGACCATGACCTTTTCCATGGAGATTTTCGCCAAACTCTTCGGCAGCTACCTTCCTGCCGGCAACATTGCACGCATCGAGTACGCCATCCGCATCATGATGGCCCTCGTGGCGTTTTTCGGCCAGGCCGTCGGGGTTGCCGTTTATCCTTATCTGGCCCGCTTCGCCGCCGGGGACCGGTTGGCGGAGATGAACCGCCTGCTCAACCAGGCGCTGCGCTACATCGCGCTGGTCATCCCCTTCGCGGCCGTGGCCATGGCCGTACGCCGCGAGCTGGTCTTTCTGATCTATCAGCGCATGCGCTTCACGGCGGTGGACACGGCGGCCACGGCCGATATATTGGGCTTCCTGCTGGTGGGGGCTGTCGGTTTTGCCGGGCAGACCATCGTTAATCGCGGCTTTTACGCCCGCCAGAACACCATTCTGCCGACGGTTTACGGGAGCCTGGCCGTTCTGATAAGTCTGCCTGTCTATTATGTCGGCATGCGCACCATGGGGGCCAGTGGTATCGGCATCGCGATTGCCTTCTCGGCCGTCGCCCAGGTGTTCTTCATCTACATGATCTGGAACCGCCAGTCCGGAAACCGCGAGAGTACGGGCGTCTACGGTTTTTATCTGAAAATGGTGCTCATGGCGCTGCCGCTGTTTTTCCTGCTGGACGCCTTCCGGAACCTCGTGCTGGCCGGCATTGATGCGGGGACCATGGGTGGGAATCTATTGAGCCTCATCCTGGTCGGTGCCCTGGGGACCGTCCTGATGCTGGTCAGTGCCCGTATGATCGGAATCGAGGAGATGAACGACCTCGTTCGGACGTTGCGCGGGCGCTTGGGCCGGGGCTGAATACGGTCCTTCCCATGCGGTGCCCGCTAACCGCCAGGGGCAGCCAGCCGGTAAACCCGAAGCCGGCGTTGACGAGCAGGCCCGGAAAGAGCGCCAGGCGGATGACCTGAACCGTGCGCTGGAGGGTCATCCGACCTGGATCTGTTTTACGTGCAGTTTTTCGATGTCCATGCGCCCCAGGCCGCGTTCGTGGGCAATGCGGATATGCTTGACGTTGCGCGGTGCGAGCTTGCGCCCGTACCACTCGAACATGGCCACGGCCTGGGCGTCCGCCGCCACCATATCGCCCGAGGCAATGATGGTGTCCGGTTTGAGCACGCGGCCGGGACCGGCGGGCCCGTTGGTGCTCAGCACACGGGAGCCGTCAACGACCACCAGGTCGGGCTTGAGCAGGGAGGCCAGGTCGACGATGGATTCATGCAGGTCGTAGCGGCTGTGCATGATGCCCCGGTTCCAGATCAGCCCCATCATGCCTTTCATGGAGAGGCTCACACCGGCGCTCGAATGGGATTTGGCCACCGGTGCCGCGATGAGCACGTCCGCCTCGAGCACCTCCCAGATGACATCGGTTTCCTTCATCTGGCGGCCCTCCGCGATGGCCGTGGGCTTGAAGAACCGGTTGCGGGAGACGGCCTGGACGATATCGTCGCCGTATACGTCGCAGGCTTTCTTGATGCCTTCGATGCAGCGCTCCCCGCGCCTCAAGGTGTGGTCCAGTACACGGATGCGTTCGGCCCCGGCCTGCTTGCACAGGGCCACCAGTTCGCGTACCACGTCCGGGTGGGTGTCGGTGGCATCCTGCGGTCGGCCGGCAAAGCTCATATTGGGTTTGATGACGACCTTCTGGTTCGGCTTCACGAAGCGCGTCATGCCCCCCAGCAGATCCACAGCCGCCCGGGTGGCTGCGGTCCGCTCGCCTGTGGCCACGGCAATGTCGGGTATCTCGGCGGCAGCCGCCGGTCGCGGCAGCTTGACGCCATAGCATAGTGCGGCCGACCACAGGACCAGTCCGGCGTTGCGTTTGATGAAGGTGCGGCGATTCATGGTTGCCGTCGACCAATCGGAACGTGCATCCACGGCATGGAATGGAGCCTTCGGTCTCATGGCATCACCTCGTAAGGTTCTGATAGTGGTGGAAAGGTTATTAGGAATGATTGCTGAGAATTTTGAATTTATTAGCGCCATGGTTGCCCACGGTCAAGTCCAATCCCTTTGCAACACCGGTGTCGAAACGAATGCGGTCAGATTCCGTCGCCCGAACCATCGTTTGGGGGCAGCAGGTCTCCAGCTCTTTCTCGTTTTGCTGCCGCTGGCGTTTTGCGGTCTGGCGGGTTGTGCCAGCGTCTCATCGTCGGCCGAATCACCGCCGGGGGATTGCCTGCGGCGCGCCCAGGCCCGGATCGAGGCAATGCCCGCCAGGGACTGTCTGCCGACCCTCGACGGACAATGTGTCCCCCTGCAGCCGTTCTTCGACGCCTGCGCGGCCCTGTGGCCGAACTGTGTACTTTACGCCAAATTCTATCATTGGGAGAGTGAGGTCGTGGAGATCACTTCGCCGACGCCCCACGGCCCGGTGGGTCATCGCGTCCGGATATATCACAGTATCCTGCACGCCTGTGATCCCGATTACCAGGATGTCCAGCGGACCCATGGCGACGTGGCCGAATTCTACGATCAAACGGGGCGTTTCATGGGGCTGGCCGTTTATATGGGGCAGGGGGTCTACTGCCCGCTGCCGGCCGTGGATGGGGAGGCCCGCCCCTGACGCGGCCAGCCGCCCGACTGCGGTTCAACGGATGACGCTTTACAAGGCGCCGGGTGCATGGCATACAGCAGGGTCGCGAACCGGCATGTTGGGTATCAATACGGCGCAAGCGCCGCCGTCCGCCGGTCGGCAGATCAAACCTGAAAAGCATGGCGATGATCCATTGAGCAGCAGCCCCCCGACATCCGCAAACAGGCCCATGACGCCCTGGCTGGTCGTGCGCATCTTTGTGCCTTTTGCGCTGGGCTATTTTCTCTCCTATCTCTACCGTACCGTCAACGCCGTCATCGCCCCCAACCTGGCCGTCGATATCGGTGTGGACCCCTCGGGGCTGGGGCTTCTCACGGCCGCTTATTTCATTGCCTTTGCCTCTTCGCAGCTGCCGCTGGGGATTTTGCTGGACCGCTTCGGACCCCGCCGTATCGAAGCGGTCCTGCTGCTATTCGCGGCGGCCGGCGCCTATATCTTTTCCCGTAGCGACACGCTCACGGGCCTGGCCGTGGGAAGGGCCTTTATCGGTTTCGGTGTTTCGGCCTGCCTGATGGCCGCCTTCAAGGCCTTTGTGATGTGGTTTCCTGCCCCGCAGCTGCCGCTGATAAACGGCATCCAGATGACCTCCGGGGGGCTGGGCGCCTTGTCGGCCACGGCCCCGGTCGAGGCCCTGTTGGGCGTCATGGACTGGCGGGCGGTATTCCTTTTGCTGGCCCTCGCGACCCTGGCGGTGGCTCTGGTCGTTTTTTTCGTGGTCCCGGACAAAACCGAAGCCGCCCCGTCCGATTCGTTGCGGCAGCAGCTGGCCGGCATCGGCGAGGTCTTTTCCAGCCCGGTTTTCTGGCGCATTGCCCCCTGGGCCACCCTTTCCCAGGCCGCTTACCTGGCCATCCAGGGGCTGTGGTCCGGTCCCTGGCTGCGCGATGCGGCCGGCCTCGACCGCAGCGCGATCGCTCAGATGCTCCTGCTGGTGGCCGCCGCCATGACGGCGGGCTACCTGCTCCTGGGCATTCTGGCCAACCGTCTGAGCCGCATCGGCTGGAATCCCCTGATGGTGGCGGCCATCGGCATGCTAGGTTTCATGCTGGTTCAGGCCCTGATCGTCAGTGGCTGGGTGCCGGACGTCTACCTGGTCTGGATGCTATTCGGTTTTTTCGGCACCAGCGGGATTTTATGCTATGCCGATCTTTCCCAGCGGTTTCCAGCCCGGCTGGCCGGCCGCGTCAACACCGGCCTCAACCTGCTTGTGTTTATCGTGGCCTTCACGGCCCAGTGGGGGATCGGTGCGGTGATCGACCTCTGGCCGAGCACCGCAACAGGCTACGCCGTACCCGGCTATCAGGCTGGTTTCGGATTGATGCTGGGGCTGCAGGCGGTTGCCATGGCCTGGTTTCTCGCGGCAAGCTGGCGTGAACGCCGGATTGGCCGCCAAAGAGGTGCTGTGCGGGCCCTGGATTGATAGACGGTTCTCGCGGGCATCGACTGAATCTGCTCTTGGGCTTTGTGCGCGCGTGCGGACGTACCTCCGACGGTAACAATTTTGTACTATCTTGCCCGCCGGAACGACATTTTTGTCAAATCGGGAACTGTTCCGGGCGTCGCGCGTTGTGCTGCCGTCGAGGGGCCAGATCCGGTGTGGCCTGCGGCGGCGGCAATGCGACCACCGCGGCCGGCAGGTCCGCGCAGACCCGATCGAAAGTCCGGTGGCATGGCACTTGCTTAACAACCGAGGACGCGGTTAGATTGGGCCTCGATTACGACGGCCTGGCATTATTGGTAATTTCCGATTGAAACCACCGCGTTGAACCGAGCGGACGGCGGATGCCGCACTGTCCGCTTCTTTTACTTTTGAGAGAAGACATGAAGACGACCAGCACCCCGGGTTTGATCTGCACCCCGCCGCCGCGCCAGGGACTCTACGACCCCCAGATGGAGCATGATGCCTGCGGCGTCGGCATGATCTGCGATATAGCGGGTGGAAAGTCGCACGACATCGTCAGCACGGCGCTGCAGATGGCGGTCAACCTGACCCACCGCGGGGCCTGCGGCTGCGATGCCACCACCGGCGACGGGGCCGGCATTCTGATGCAGCTGCCGGATGCCTTTCTGCGCCGCGTGGGCGGTGACCTGGGATTCGACCTGCCCGCGGCGGGCGCCTATGGCACGGGACTGGTGTTCATGCCGCCGGATGCCGACCAGCGGGCCCGCTGCCGGGCGATGCTCGAAGCGGCCATAAGGGAACAGGGCCAGATCCTGATCGGCTGGCGCACGGTGCCGGTCAATCGCGAGGCCATCGGTGGTCTGGCGCTCGCGGTGGAGCCGGCCATCCGTCAGGTGTTCGTCGGAGGAGGCCCGGGACTGGCCGACGGGCGCGCCTTCGAGCGCAAGCTCTACATCGTGCGCAAGCTGGCCGAGCGCGCGGTGCGCAATTCGGACCTGCCAGAGAAAGGCTATTTTCATATCCCCAGCCTTTCAGCGCGCACCATGGTCTACAAGGGCATGTTCGTGGCCGATCAACTGGGGCCCTACTACCCTGACCTGGGTGCGCCGGACCTGACCAGCGCGCTGGCCATCGTGCATCAGCGCTACAGCACCAACACCTTTCCGGCCTGGGACCTGGCCCAGCCCTTCCGTTTTTTGTGCCACAACGGCGAAATCAACACGCTGCGGGGCAATATCAACTGGATGAACGCCCGCCAGGCCCTTTTTGCCTCGGATCTGTTCGGTGCGGATATGGACAAGCTCTTTCCGATCGCCACGCCCGGGGCCAGTGATTCCGCCATTCTCGACAATGCCTTGGAGTTGCTCTACCACACCGGGCGCTCCCTGCCCCACGCCATCATGATGCTGATTCCCGAGGCCTGGCAGGAGCACCGCACCATGAGCCAGGCCAAAAAAGATTTTTATGCCTATCATGCCTGTTTGATGGAGCCCTGGGACGGGCCGGCCTCGATCCCCTTCACCGATGGGATCCGGGTGGGCGCCGTGCTCGACCGCAACGGCTTGCGCCCCTCCCGCTACACGGTCACCCGGGACGGCCGGGTGATCATGGCCTCCGAGACCGGCGTGGTGCCCATCGCGCCCGAAAACATCGCCTTCAAGGGACGGCTTCAGCCCGGGCGCATGTTCCTGGTGGACACCGCCGAGGGGCGCATCGTGGAGGACGAGGAAATCAAGGCCGCGGTGGCGGACCGGCAGCCCTATGGCCAGTGGCTGGGGGCCAACCTCGTCGCGCTGGAGGGGGAGGACGCGGCCGGGGATGTTGAACGGTTCGACGCCGACCGGCTTTTCCAGCAGCAGCAGATTTTCGGCTACACGGCGGAGGATTTGAAGATTATCCTGGCGCCCATGGCCAGCACCGGCGTCGAGCCCACGGGTTCGATGGGGGACGATACGCCGCCGGCGATCCTCTCCAAACGGCCGCGGCTGGTCTACGACTATTTCAAACAGCTTTTTGCCCAGGTCACCAACCCGCCCCTGGACGCCATCCGGGAGAAGCTGGTCACCTCGCTGGCGACCACCATCGGGGCCGAAAAGGACCTCTTCACGGAAACGCCGGCGCATGCCCGCCAGCTCCGTCTGGCACACCCCGTCCTGACTACCGCGGCCTTTGAATGGCTCCAGACCGGGTTGCCGCCGGATCTGATTCCGGCATCCCTTCCCATGGTGTTCAAACCTGCCGAAGGCGGGAGCGGACTGGCAGCCGGCCTCGATCATCTGTGCCGCCAAGCAGCGGAAGCGGTTCGGGAAGGCGCCGCCATCCTAGTTCTCACCGATCGGCCGCTGGACCGGGAAACGGCCCCCATTCCGGCCCTGCTGGCCACCGCTGCCGTACACCATTATCTCATCCGCGAGGGTCTGCGCACCCGCTGCGGCCTGGTGGTCGACAGCGGCGAAGCCCGTGAAATTCATCATTTCTGCTGTCTTTTGGGATATGGGGCCGGCGCCGTGCATCCCTACCTGGCCTATGCCACCCTGGCGGCCCAGGTGCGCGGCGGCCAGATACCGGATCTCACGCCGGCCGAGGCGATCCAGAACTACCGCCGGGCAGCGGCCAAGGGGATTCTCAAGGTCATGTCCAAGATGGGCATTTCCACCCTGCAGAGTTACCGCGGGGCCCAGATTTTCGAGTGCGTCGGCATCGATGCCAAGGTCGTGGACCGCTATTTCACCTGGACGCCCACGCGCATCGGGGGGGCGGATCTGGGGATGCTGGCCGAAGAGGTGCGGCGCCGGCACCAACACGGTTTTGAGGGCGGGGCCATTCCCTCCAGCACGGCCCTGGATCCCGGCGGTAAATACAGATGGCGCCGCGATGGCGAGACGCATCAGTACAACCCGCTTACCATCGCGCGGCTGCAGCAGGCCGTGCGCCAGAATGACCGTGAGGCCTGGAATGAATTCACTACCCTGGTCGACGGCCAGAACCGTCAAGAGGGACTGCTAAGGGGCCTCATCGATTTCGTCGAAGCCCAAACGCCGGTGCCGCTGGAAGCGGTCGAGCCCTGGGAGGCCATCGTCAAGCGCTTCAAGACCGGGGCCATGTCCTACGGCTCGATCAGCAAGGAGGCTCACGAAACTCAGGCCATCGCCATGAACCGTCTGGGCGGCAAGAGCAACAGCGGCGAGGGCGGTGAGGATGCCGACCGTTTTGTGCCGGACAGCAACGGCGACTGGCGCAGCAGCGCCATCAAGCAGGTGGCCTCGGGCCGCTTCGGTGTGACCATCAACTACCTGACGAATGCGGTCGAACTGCAGATCAAGATGGCCCAGGGCGCCAAGCCTGGGGAGGGCGGGCAGTTGCCGGGCGGCAAGGTCTACCCCTGGATTGCCAAAACACGGCATTCCACGCCCTGGGTGGGGCTGATCTCCCCGCCGCCCCACCATGATATCTATTCCATCGAGGACCTGGCCCAGCTGATCTACGATCTCAAAAGGGCCAATCCCGCCGCCCGGGTGAGCGTCAAGCTCGTCAGCGAAGTGGGGGTGGGAACGGTGGCGGCCGGCGTGGCCAAGGCCGGCGCCGACGTGGTGCTCATCAGCGGCGACAGCGGCGGCACGGGCGCCTCCCCCCAGACTTCGGTGCGCTACGGGGGGCTGCCCTGGGAGCTGGGGCTCTCCGAAGCCCAGCAGGTGCTCCGCATGAACGGCCTGCGCGACCGGATCGTGATCGAGACCGACGGGCAGCTCAAGACCGCCCGCGACGTGGCCGTGGCCTGCCTCATGGGGGCCGAGGAGTTCGGTT
>JASJCD010000162.1 GCA_030066135.1 Desulfobacterales bacterium
ATCCAAACCCCGGCCGAAGCCGAAGTCGTCATTGAAGACGGTGTCGATCACATCGGCAGCGTGGTGCTATCCGCCCGTGAATGGAAAGACGAGAAGTTGCTTGAAACCGTCCGGCTCGTTCAGTCTTCTGGTAAGATCAGCAGTTTGATACCGCTTTTCAGCGATACCGACCATATTCGGCGCGTATTGGATTATTATCGGCCGGATATCGTCCATTTCTGTGAAATTCTGGTGCTTGATGATGGGGAACAGGGCAATTGCAACGACCTGCTGGCAGTCCAGAGAGAGATTCGTCAGGATTATCCTGACCTCAAAATTATGCGATCGATCCCGATTGGACGCCCCGCGCAAAGCAATGCCATCCCGACGCTCGCTCTGGCCAATCAATTCGAAACGGCAAGCGATTACTTCTTGACGGATACACTCCTGCTTCCGGACAAGACCAAATCCGGCACACAACCCGTCGATGGCTTTGTCGGCATCACCGGGCAGCCCTGCGACTGGGAGGTTGCACGAGCACTCGTCGACCATTCACGCCTGCCGGTTATCCTGGCAGGGGGGCTATCCCCTGAGAATGTGCGTGCCGGCATTGCGATGGTCGCCCCGGCGGGCGTGGACAGTTGTACCGCAACGAACCAAAGGGATGCCGCGGGCCAGACGATTCGATTTAGAAAAGACCGCGCGCGTGTCCGTAAATTTGTTCGTGCGGCCCGAGGCGGGGCGTGACGTCCATTACGCCTTGAATAAACCCCTTAGGACGAGCATGTTATTCGATTCATTCGGCAATTACTACTTAGCAATCTGGAGGCATTCGCATGTATGAGTCCGGCGATCTGCGCAAAGGCTTGAAGGTGGAAATCGACGGGTATCCCTATGTCATCACGCAATTTGAATTCGTAAAGCCCGGCAAAGGGCAGGCCTTGTACAAATGCAAACTGAAGAACATGGTTACGGGTGCCCAGTTCGATAAAACCTGGCGTTCCGGCGAGAAAATCAACCCCGCCAATCTCGAAGAGACCGAGATGGAGTATCTCTACCAGGATGGCGACAACTATTGTTTCATGAATACGTCCACCTACGATCAGGAGTTTTTAACCGCGGCCCAGATCGGTGACACCAAACCCCTGCTGAAGGAAAACACCGTCTGCAGCGTACTCCTTTTCGACGGGCAGGCCATCGGTGTGACACTTCCGATTTTCATCGACCTGCGCATCGTCAAGGCCGACCCCTGGGTCAAAGGGGATACGGCTTCAGGCGATACCAAGCCGGCCACCCTGGAAACCGGATACGAACTCCAGGTACCGCCATTTGTCGAGGAGGGGGAGTTGATCCGCATCGATACCCGCACAGGGCAGTATGTTGAGCGGGTCAAGGAATAGCGATTGGCGGTAATCGTCAGCTGTAACGCGGGGCCGCATTCAGGCAGCAAAAGCGGTGGCGGCCATCCGCGGCATGGGGTCAGGGGCCAAGCGCAACAAGCGCGTCAGGCCTGCGTCTAATTCTGGCGCACAAGGTATTTCTTGATGCGCACACCGTCGACTTCTTTGACGGTGATGCTGAATCCGTCGATCAGAATCTCTTCGTTTTCCTGTGGGATCCGCCCGGTCTTATCGAGGACATAGCCCGAAAAAGTATCGTACTCCTTGGAATCCGGAATACCGATGGGAATCTTCTGGTTGATTTCATCGATATCCGTTTTTCCGAGAACGATCCATTCCTTGGCCTTGAGTTTGACGATATGTGATTCTTCCTTATCGGTTTCATCCGTTATATCGCCGACGATCTCCTCCAGCGCGTCCTCAAGGGTTATCAGCCCGGAGACCCCGCCGTGTTCATCGACCAGGATCGCCATATGATTGCGGCGCTTTTTGAATTGCTGCAGGAGCGAATCCAACTTCTTGTTTTCGGGCACGAAATAGGGCGCCCGCATGATGCGGCGCACGTCATCCGCGCGCCCGGCAATTGTATGCAGGAATAGATCTTTGATATTGAGAATGCCGATAACATGGTCGATATCACCTTCGATGACGGGAATACGCGAATAGCCGGAGTCAAGAATGGTCGCCAGGTCCAGGTCCACGTCCACGTCAATCACGAACATATCGCCGCGGGGGGTCATGATTTCGGAGGCGGCCGTGTCATCGAATTCAAAAATGTTGTGAATCAACTCCTTTTCTTCTTCCTTGATTTGTCCTTCTTCCTCGACCGCCTCCACGATGGTCAGCAGTTCCTCTTCGGTAACGTGGGGTGATTTCTGGATTTTACCTGTGATGCGCGGAATGAAGTTGAGGACAATCAATAGGGGGAAAAAAAGAATTGAGAGCCAGTAGACCGGATAGATCGCCAAGCGCCCGATGAAGATGTTGTTGCGGGTTGCAATCGATTTGGGGAACACCTCGCCGAAAACCAGGATCAGGAGCGTCATGACACCCGTGGCGATGCCCAACGCATATCCGGGGAATAGATCAATGGCCAGGGATGTTGCCAGTGCCGAGGCTCCCACGTTGACGACATTATTACCGATCAGGATGGTGCTCAGAAGTCGGTGAGGGTCGTCCTTCATGGTTTTGATCAGACGCCCCGTGCGGTCAGCTTTGGCTAAGTGGCGGGCTTTGGTCTGGCTTATGGAAAACAGGGCCGTCTCGGCGGAAGAAAAAAAACCGGAAAGCAACAGTAGAATGACCAGGGAAAAAATTTGGACTGACATATGGGTTTAGACCACCCCTTGGGGTGAAAAGGTGCAGGCGACACCACCGAAAGAAAAAGTAAAGGTCCCCATTTTGATAATTTGCTCGCCATGGTTTGACCCGCTTGCAGCGCGCAGACGCCGGTGCCGCTGTCTCACCAGACCGCAATGGGCGGTCGGTTACAAGGCCGGAAAGCTAACCGGCAGTGATGTATGCGGCTGCGATCGGTACGGTTTGGGTCAAACGGTTTCATAACAACGAATCAACCTGAAATTATAGCGCAATATTCGGTTTTTGCAAGTCCATTTGCTCAGTGGTGGCACGTTTGCAGGGAAGTTCGACAGCCTCCTGCCCGACGACCGACAAGGGCAATCATGCGGGCGATTCCAGGGTGGTCATTTCAACCTCCAGGAGCTGGCGCAGGTCGGTCAGCACCAGATCAGGTCGTGTGCTCTGGATGGCGGGGTCATTGGCATGCCGCCTCAGCGAACGACGGTCGCCGGCAAAAAGGGCGGTCTGAAAACCAGCCTTGCTGGCGGTATGAATATCGTTGCGCATGTCGTTGCCCACGTACAGGACGGTTTCGGGCGAAATGCCTCGTTGGCGCAGCCGACTGACCGCGAGGTCAAAAAGAACCATCGACGGTTTGGCGCATCCGAACCGGTAAGAGTACAGCGTAAGATCCGGGCTGAATCCCAGATCCTCGGGATGGGCGCCCAGATAGGTATCGAACAGGCGGGGTGTGAAAAACTGGGCATTGGATATGATGCCCATCGGCACGCCCCGGCCGCGCAGGGTTCGCAGGACGTGATCGAGTCCGGGCATGGGGAAGGTCGGGTTGACGACGCCTTCATAGGCTTGCGCCCAACCGCGAACCTGCTCCATGCGGGGCCATCCTAAGATGCCTTGCCAGATGCGGTCGATTTCGACTTCCGGGTGATCGATGCCCGCCGCCTTTTTTTGGGTGTGCGCGTTCTTGATGGCCGCAAAGAGCTGCTGGCCGATCTGATCGGGCGACCAGGGGATGTGGTAACGTTCGCACAATGCGGTCAGGGCATCTGATTTACGGAAGCGTTCCTGCGAGACGCCAATATCACCCGAGCCGCTGATAAAAAGGGTCCCATAAACATCGAAAAGGATCGCCTTGAGGGCCTTCCGGATCTGGCCGCCCGGCACCATGCCGGTGGGAAGCGGGTGCATAACCTGCAACTGAGATACCCGAATATCATCCATTACTGTTAGACATCCACTTTAAAAGACTGAAATTACTATATTTAAGAAACTTGCTCACGAGTCGGGATTTATCGATACGGTGTCGGACGGGACGATTCACTACCCGCTCATATACGCGCTCCAGACGCTCGGCAGCGGCTTTTTGTCCGTAAACGGCGAGAATACGTTCGCGATTGCTTTCGATCCGGTGCACGGCGTCCGTCTCACGTCCCATGCGCATGAGGGCCGGGTTCAGGTCTTGAAGTTGGTTTTGCTTGGCGGAATCGCTAATTACCGCATTGATCACATCAGTCTGCAGGGGTTCATCCAGCATGCCAAAATCCACTGTGTCTTGCGTGTGAAGCGGCGCAGTGAAAGCCTGAGCCGTGGGCATGGGGTGTGAAGGCGCAAAAAGCCGGCAATTGTGCCGATAGCATTTCTGGAAGCGCTGGATGAGCCGATCGCGCCCGATCCAGTCCAGCGGGATGTGCAACCGAGGGTACAGGTGGTCAAGATCGATACCGGCTTCCGAAAAATCACGGCAGATATCGGGCAGAAGGCGGCCCTCCATGCCCTTGCCCGCCAGCCAGGACTCCAGGAAAGCAAAGCCAAATCCCTCCGAGATGCTGGTGGAAACCACATGGTGCGCCTGTGAAAGCAGGGTATTGAAATCATGGGCCAATCCCATTTCGAATCGAACCGGCAGGCGGGTTTGCATAACCAGTTGCTGCCAGCGGCGGTATGCAGGAAAATCCCCCGGACTGTTGGGGGGCAAAGTAATGAATAGCTGACAATGCGGCGGCAGAAAGGCCGAGAGCAGCAGTGCTTCACCAATGTTTTTACGCCGTATGGCGCGAACCGGGTAAAGCACAAAATCGGTCAGTTCCACTTCAGGGCCCGACGGGGCAGTCGATGCAACGCTGTTGGGGAGATAATGCAGACCGTCGCGATCCAGTCCGCATTCCTCCAAAAAGCCATAGTCACGACGATTGATGACGCTGTAGTGGCAATCGGCGGGATACGCATCGCGGCGATAGTAGACCGCGGGGCGGCCGTCTTCGGCAAAATCATGAACCTGCAGCAGAAGGGGATAGCCCATCGACTGCAAGTGGCGGATGATTTCGGGAAACTGCCTGTTCTTGGCCAAGACGGGATTGTGGATGTGGATCAGGTCGCATCGGCCGGCGCCGCCGAAGGCGCGCTTGATGGCCTGGTCGACCGCGGCGGCTATTTCCATCGCCGGTTTTTCGGTCCCGACCGTACCGTCGTAGCCGATACCGGGAACAACGACCACCGACCCCGGGAAAGGCGAGGGAGGGCTTTCTTCACCGCATAATACGATGGATGCCGTCTCATGCGGTCTGTTCTGAACCTGCTGGCGGATAACGGTCGTTACACCGCCGGGTTTGAGATGGTAGTGCAGGTAGGCAATCTTCAAGAGATGTCGCTTGTCTCGCTGGTGACGCGGTTGCATTCCGGGTAAGACCTTAAGCCCCTGCCAGCGACGATCGAAACACTAGAACCTATCTGAAAAAAAATCTAAGTGCCCCTGGCGGTGTTGTGAACCGGCTCAAAATGCTCACATACTGCATGTATGCTCCGCTTTTTCGCCAATTCACGCCTTGCCAGGAACCCTAATCTTTATTTTGAGATAGGTTCTATTCCTTGGTGAAGAACTGCAATTTGACCGAGCCGATCTCAATGACGTCGAATTCATTTAACGCCACAGACTGTTTTACCGCCTTGCCGTTGACTTTTGGTTTGGACAGTCCGGATACATAGCTGAGCACATAGTTTTTGGGGCGTTTGCTGATGGTGGCCGATGTGGCACCGACGGTGAGACCGCTGACCACGATGTCGCTGGCCCCGTCTTTGCCGATCTTGATCAGTTTGCGCGAGAGTTCCACTTCACCTTCACCACCGGCCAGATAGGAAAGCATGCCCACCGGTTTGCCAGTGTCTGCCCCCGATCGCCCTGCCGGTTCGCTTTTATCCATCAGATCGCGATAATGCCCCGTATCCATGACCATGGTTTGGTCGCGCTGGCTGGTCTGGGGGGCTGCGGGCGGCTTTTCACCTTCCTTCAAACTGAATTCCAGCAGGTGTTTGCCAATGCTGACGACATCACCGTGGCTCAGCCAGTGCGACGCCACCATTTTCTCATTTACAAAGCACCCGTTTTTGCTCTGTAGATCGGTAAGCAGATAGCCCTCACCAACTGAATCAACCTTGGCGTGATGCCCGGATACGGCAAGGTTCTCAATGACAATATCATTGTCTTCCAGACGGCCGATGGTGATGGATTGTCCGGCGCCGATATCATAGTTCTGGATGGGATTGTTTTTAAATTTGAGAATAAGCTTGGGCATTTTTACTCCTCTTTCCTGGTTGGGGCGGGAAACTGCGACCGTCGCCAAGAGACTGTCAGCCTATGTCCGTTTAGGGTGGAAATCCAAATAATTTTTGTTTTATCCGTGGCCAGAGCCCGGGTTGCTTTCCGATTGTCAGCGCCACAACAGTGGTGTTGTCATCACCACCACGCGCGTTGGCCAGGTCGACCAGCGTGCGGCAAATCTTGCGCGGCGTACCGACCAAGGCGATATCGAGGATCTCTTCCGGTGTGACTTTATCGCTCAGACCATCCGAGCAGATAATAAAGCGATCGCCGTCAAAACACGGGGATTCACAGAAATCCGGCTCAACTTCGGCCTCGATGCCGATACCGCGCGTCAGCATATGCTGGAAGTCGGAGCCGTACAACTGACGCTGCTCGGGTGCCAGCTCGTTCTGGGCAGCGATCACCGTATGGGGGACGGAGATGCGCTCGATGCGCTCTTCGTGGATCAAATAGATCGAGCTGTCGCCGACATTGGCCGCCACAAACGTATCCGGGGTGAACAGCAACGCCGCCACCGTCGAGCCCATACCACGGTAATCAGGCTGGTCGATGGAGGCCTGATAGACTTGCGAATTGGCATAGGCAACGGCATTTAGCAGATGATTGGCTTCCGTGGAAAGCGAGCCGTCATGCTTGGCCTGTGGCGGCTGATTGCGATTGCCTTCCAGGGCGACAAAATAATTGCGAATGGATTCGATGACCATCCGGCCGGCCACCTCACCGGCAAGATGCCCTCCCATGCCGTCCGCCACGACATAGAGACCAAGATTATCTTCCACACAGAAGCAATCCTGATTTTCCAATCGTTTGCGGCCGACATCTGAAAGACCGGCCGAATCAATCATCACCATGGCGGAATTAGTCCAAGTAGCCTGTTGCCAGCCGCAATTTGAGCCGGTGCAAATTAATTATTTAATAATCTCAGATGGTTCAAGGAGTTAAACGTTTCAAATATAGCCAGATCGTAAATTCAAGTCAAGCCGCAAACCATGAGTGGAAAGCACTGATTTCATTACGACAGGTCCACGGTGGATTTCCTCTTCAGATAAGCCGCAATGCGCTGATCGAGGCTTACCAGGTCCGCGACCATGTGACCCGCCCGCGGGTAACGCCTGTCAGCCTGTTTTTCAAGGGCTTTGTCGACGATCGGAATAATGGCCGGCATGACCCGTGGATTGATGGCCCGTGGATTAGGATGCGGAAAATTCATGATCTGGTTCATCAATACGGCCGGGCTTTCAGAGAAGAACGGCAAGGAACCGGTCAACAACTGAAACAGCATGGTCCCCAGAGAGAAGATGTCCGAGCGCCCATCGACCTTGGCCCCTGAGAATTGTTCGGGCGACATATAGTAGGGCGTACCTTTCACGACACCGGTTTGCGTATGGGATGAAGTCGTGATGCGTGCGATGCCGAAATCCGTGATTTTAATGTCGCCGCTTTTTAATACCATGACGTTGGCCGGTTTGATATCGCGGTGGACGATGCCCTGGTCATGGGCATAGTCCAAGGCCTCGGCAATCTTGGTAAAGTAGGCAATGATTTTGCGGACCGGCAGCAGGCGCTTGGCGCGCGTGAAACGCAGCAGGGTGATGCCCTCCAAATATTCCATGGCGATATAGGCTAGATCGCGGTCCTCGCCGGCATCGTAGATTGTGACGATGTTGGCGTGCGATAGGGTGCCTGCACTTTCGGCCTCGCGGAAGAATTTTTCTTTGATCTCAGCGATTTCATCTTGAGCGAAACTCTCCTCGAACCGAAGGGTTTTGATGGCCGTGAGCCGGTTTATATGGGGGTCACGGCCCAGGAAGACTTCTCCCATGGCACCCTTGCCGATGCAGCGAAGAATCTGATAACGGCCTATTTTACGGGCCCCGTTTCTTGCCTTGACCCCTCTGACGGCAGCGGCCCCTCGATGGGATGGCGAGATTTCGCCTGCCGTATCGATGGTCGCTTCAATCCTGCCTTCCCCTTCATTCCTAACTTCCAATGATTGGCCCGCCGGAACCGGGTTCGTTTTCCTTGGGGGGCGCTCCGGGCGCCTCTCCATGGCGCGCGCTTCGACTTCAGGCGTATTCATTTGATCGCGCTTGGCGAACCCCAGCAGGATCGATGCGGCGACCGTGTTGATGACCAAACTCAGGATGGCCGCGCCGATCTGAAGCATGAGGCCGCTTGCGTGCCAAACAGCCGCGACTAATGCCAACAGCGTGACCAGCGCCCCCCCGGTAGCGCTCCAGGCGGCATGTGCTGAAAGGCGGCGGAAAAAAAACGCAGGACAAATACCGATGCCCAGTATAAGCCCCGCTTCGACACCGAAAGCCCATGGCGGTCGATTGAAAGCCGCGGATTCTTCATTGAAGAGGGGTAGCCGCCGAAGGAGCGTGGCCAATGGGTCGATCGAATCGGGCCAGGACCACCAGACCAGCACGAACGCAAAGCAAACCGCACCACAGATCGTCAGCAGGGCGCGGTCAAGCGGTGCATTGATGTCGCTGATGGGTTCTGGCATGCGGGATTATCTAATCTCCATGTGTACGTGTTCGGGTTTGACATTCATAATGCCCGAGATTTATCTTGGCTTCAATATTTAACATGGTCCTGCTGAAGTGTCACCCGTTGGCGGAGAATCGAACATGACCATGGACGTACACGGCATATTCAAACTCAAAAACCCGATTCAGAATTATGCTTGGGGCTCGCGCACAGCCATCGCAAATCTGCGCGGTCTGGCGAATCCCGCAGATCAACCCGAGGCGGAGCTTTGGATGGGCGCCCACCCCAAAGCCCCATCCCGGGTCATGCTCGCGGGACAAACCACATCCCTCGCGGAATTGATCCAAAGCGCGCCCGAAGCCATTCTGGGCCCGGATGCCGCCCATCGCTTTGCAGGTCGAATGCCGTTTTTGTTCAAAGTCCTGGCGGCCGCGGAGCCCTTGTCGCTTCAGGCCCATCCGGACAAAGACCAGGCCCGCTCGGGTTTCGAGCGTGAAAACCGTCTGGGTATACCCATCGATGCCCCCCATCGCAATTACCGCGATGATTCGCATAAGCCGGAGATCATTTGCGCCTTGACCCCTTTCTGGGGTCTGAACGGTTTCCGGTCTCCGTCCGCCATCGCCGAAGACTTTAGCGCCTACGGTCCCCGCACGTTGTCATCACTGGTCGCCCGGCTGGAAACGAAGGATGCCGCCCGCGCGCTCAAGGATTTTTTCATCGCTCTTCTGGGGATCGCAGACACACACAAGCACGCGGTTATTGAGGAAGTCACCGCAAGCGCCCGCCAAAAAGAAGACCGCTCTCCTGCCGCGGACTGGGTACTGCGACTGCAAGGCGCCTATCCGGGCGATATCGGAATTCTGGCACCGCTTTTTCTGAACCTCGTCTGCCTGTCACCGGGGCAGGCCATGAACCTGGCCGCCGGGCAACTGCACGCCTATCTTGAAGGGGTCGGGATCGAATTGATGGCCAACTCGGACAACGTCCTCAGGGGCGGTCTGACACCCAAACATATCGATGTGGCGGAATTGACCCGCGTCCTGCAGTTTAATCCCTCTGAGCCCCGCATCCTTGTTGCGCAGCCGGAAGACGCCCTCGCCAAAGTCTACGCCACCGATACCGAAGCGTTTTCCCTGGCACGTATCGACGTTTCC
>JASJCD010000163.1 GCA_030066135.1 Desulfobacterales bacterium
TAGGGTGTATCATACCATCCCTTGGCCGAAGGCAGCAGCGCGTAGCGCACGGCCACCCCGTCTTCGCGAAAAACCTGGACGGTGCCGCGCGCGGCCATCCGATCGAGTATCGCCGGCAGGCGTGAAGTTTGCAGCGGCATGGCAATCTGCAGGTCCGATGGGGTCATCTTCTGCATGACCGGCATCTGCAGCGCCACCTCAGCCTCCTCCGGCGGGAAGAGAATCTGCAAAATCCGCACGAGGGTATCCGTTCGGGGGGCCCCGACGATGAAATAATTGAAATGATCGGCCAGACGCTCATAAATGGATACCGCGGTCATGGTTATGCCTCCGCAAAACGTTGCATAATCGCCTGCAAAATGCGGCTGAAACTTTCGATTTCGGATGGCCAGAAGTCTTCTTTGACGGCCGTGTTGGTGGCTTTGACAATAGACAGACAATCGCCACCGGCGCGGCGACCGGCCGCAGTCAGGAAAACCCGAACGGCCCTGCCGTCATGCGGACAGGGACGCCGTTCGATGAGCCCCTTGCGCGCCAGTCGTGCGGTCATGCGCGTGATGGCGGATTTATCCAGCCGCATCCCGCGGCTCAATTCCAGAAGCAGGCAGCCATCATCCTGCATCAGGTAAAACAGCGCGCCGGCCTGGGCCGTGGTCACGCCGGCGCGTTGGATCAAAACCCGGTCCAGGTGGGTAAAAAGGCACTGGCGCGCCTGGCCGATAAGAAAAATAAGGCGGTCGTCGTAGTCAGCCATCGGTTTGTTTCCTCTTTTAATTGACTATGCAACTAAATACATATAAATAATTGCATAGTCAACTAAATATGCGGCAGGATAATAATTATTCTCCCCAACGCCGGTTCGAAGACGCGCATCAAAAGGCCGGCCGCCCCGGCGGTCAGCGCAAAATGGCGGCGGTAGTTGTGTGCGGGTACAGCGTTTAGATCCGAATTGCATCCTGTTGAGGCGATGCCGCGGCCGCCAAATAGTTCTTCAATGCCGCCAACCGTTTGGCGGCATCATCATAACCGCGGGCATAGATCGCCTCCAGTTTGCGCACATCGGTTTCGGTGCGCCTGACGTTGAGCGCCGCATCCGGTCGGATTACAAACACCGTTCCCGCGGTTTCCAGGCGGTCGATGCGATCCATGGTGTGGTTGTAGCGCCGGGCGCGGGTCATAAAAGACCGGGCAAGCCCCTTGTAGCGGGGATAGCGCAGACGGATGAGACCCGCCAGCCGGCTGGTTCCCTTGCGGTAACCCGCCGGCCGGGTCAGCACCAGCACGTGGCGGGTATTGCCGTCGGCCATACTCTTTTGCAGCGGGACGGCATCGGCAATACCGCCGTCCATCAGAATCCGATCGCCGAAGCGGACGGGCCGCTGCAGAAAGGGCAGGCTGCAGCCCGCCTTGAGGACCGTGAGCAGGGCGGCATCCGCCAGCCCGTCTTTTTCGTAATAGACGGCCTTGCCGCTTTCGCAATCCGTGGCCGTGGCAATAAAACGCTGGGGACTGGCGTGGAAGGCTTTAAAATCAAAGGGCACCAGAATGTTCGGCAGCGTATCGAAAATAAAATTCATCCCGAAGAGTTCTCCGGAACGAAGCAGCCGCCGATAGCTCATGAAACGCGGATCGTGCACGAAGCGGGTGTTGACGATGCGGTTGCGCTCCGGCTGTCGCGAAACATAATTCGACCCGTTGCAGGCCCCGATGGAAACGCCGATGACATAACCAAAATAATATTCATGGTCCATGAGGCAGCGCAGCACACCCGCCGTGTAGTTCCCTCTCAAGCCGCCGCCTTCCAAAACCAGAGCGCCGCGCACTGGGTCCATTGGCGCACTCCCTTTCCCGGCAAACCCCACCCGACCGCAACACCGAAGCCATCTTTGTTCGCACTGGCCCGCGGTGGCCGTTATCGTCCTTTTCGCCCCTTGGTGTCAAACACCGGCCCATGCCTGCCATCGGCACGGCGGAATAAAAACGACCGGTCCGGACAGGGCTTGGTGCCCCCATCCGCGCCCGCCCCTTGACAGTAACCGGTCGCGCCCTTTATGGATGACCGTAAAGGACTGCAAACCTCAATTCACAGGAAAGACAAGTCATGCTCAACGTCGGTATTGTCGGATGGCGCGGGATGGTCGGCTCGGTATTGATGGAACGCATGCGGGCTGAAAACGACTTCCAGGACCTGGACCCGGTGTTTTTTTCCACCTCCCAGGCCGGCCAGAAGGGACCGGCCATCGGGAAGGAGACCCCGGCCGTGGCCGATGCCTACGATGAAAAGCTTTTGCATGCCCAGGAGGTGATCATCTCCTGCCAGGGCGGCAGCTACACCGAAAAGATCTACCCGCGCCTGCGAAGCGGCGGCTGGCAAGGCTACTGGATCGACGCCGCATCCACCCTCCGGATGGAGAAAGACAGCGTCATCGTCCTCGATCCCGTCAACCGGCCCGTCATCGATCAGGCCCTCGATAAAGGCGGCCGGGACTTCATCGGCGGCAATTGCACGGTGTCCCTGATGCTGATGGCCCTGGGCGGGCTATTTGCGATCGACCAGATCGAATGGATGACGTCCATGACCTATCAGGCCTCCTCGGGGGCCGGCGCCCAGAACATGCGCGAACTAGTGGCCCAGATGCAGGCCATCGGCAACGATGCCGCTGATCTGCTGGCCGATCCGGCCACAGCCATCCTGACCCTCGACCGTCAGGTCACGGCCTCGCTTCGCGACGGCGCCCTTCCAATGGACAACTGGGGCGTGCCCCTGGCCGCCAGCCTGATCCCCTGGATCGACCGGCCCATGGAAAACGGTCAGACCCGCGAAGAATGGAAGGGATACGCCGAAACCAATAAAATCCTGGGGCGGGAAGAAAACCCCGTTCCCATCGACGGCCAGTGTATCCGGATTGGCGCCATGCGCTGCCACAGCCAGGCCTTTACCATCAAACTGCGCCAGGACCTGCCCTTGGATGAAATCGAAGCCCGTATTGAGGGACACAACGATTGGGTCCGGCTGGTACCCAACGACAAAGAAACCAGCATGCAGGAACTCACACCTACCCGGGTGTCGGGCACGCTGGCGGTGCCGGTGGGCCGTCTGCGTAAAATGACCATCGCACCAGGCTTCCTGACCGCCTTCACCGTGGGTGATCAATTGCTTTGGGGGGCCGCCGAGCCCCTGCGGCGGATGCTGAACATCATTAAGTCCCATCGGGCCGGATAAAACCTTGGGATCAAACCGTCAAAGAGTATCGGCCGGCGGCGACCGCCCATGGCCCAACCGCTATTGGCGTCGGTGCGCGCGACACGATTGCGGCCGCGGTATCGGTCTCAGAACCGCATGGGCTTGGCGATCAGCAATTCCCGGTATCCAAAGACCGCACTCAAATGATGGAAGAAGGCGTGCTGCCCCTCCTTGTACCAGATTTGCGACACGCGTTTCTCGGCCGCCCTGTAGGCCACCAGGGGGTCATCACCTGAACCTTGGTCGGGGGGCAATTCGGCCACGGCATCCTCGATCAGTCCCAGCCAGAGCAGGCTGACCCCCATGATATAGGACGGCCAGTGGCGCTGCAGCGTTGGCGACCAGTGGGGATCGCTGGAATCGGCAACGCCCGGCCGCACCGGATGGTTCGGGTCGTCCATAACGATCTGCGCAACGAGGCCCTGATCCTGGGCCTGCTTCAGCGCCGGGCTGTCCTGGAGCGATGCGTAGAGCGCCCTTGCGGTGGCCGGATCGGTATAGAACAGCAAACTGAACTGATGACCGATCGCATCGCGAGCCGCCCGACGGTGAAACCGCCAGTAGGCCAGCTGCTTAGAATAAATCTCCAGCTTCGGTTTCACCACCGCGTGGGCCAGCAGCAAATCGACCGCCCAATCCGGCGAAGTTCCCGCAGGCCAATTGATCCGGAAGCGAAAACCCCACCAGGACATATCTTTCTCGGGCGCCGGCACGACGAAACCCGGTGAGGGCCCAGGCGGACGCGCGTCTTGCGTTGACGTGGCACAGCCCGTAAAGGTCGATCCCATCAGACCAAGAAATCCCACCACAAGCAAAACCTGGCCGACATGCTTGCGCAATCCCATGCCCCCCTCCTTTCGGCGAAAACCCTGGCTGACGGCAAATTGGGCCGGATCGGTTGAAGCCACCGACCCCAAAAAGCTTTAAATCGGTTTTATTTGGGGGGTGTACAAGGCCAAGCCGATCGGACCACCGCCGGCGTAGCCCACGCTACGTCGCGGACCGGCAGGCGGCGAGAACGCCGCACAGGGCCGGAAAATGCCCCCCAAATTAGTGACCGGCTGGGAGGGGTAGATTCCGGCTCCGGGCAAGGCCGCAGCCGACCTGACCACCGCAGGCGTAGCCCACGCTACGTCGAGGACGGGCAGGAGGCGAGAACGCCGCACGGGGCCGGAAGATGCCCCTCCCAGCCGGTCACTGACGGTCACTTCTTCTTGTCCTTGGTGTAGTACACCCCCGGAATCCAACTCTTCTTGATCCGAGCCGTCTTCACGTGCTGGGCGCTTTGCTCGTCGATAAACTTGAAATTCTTGAGCCCCACGCGAATAACGTCCTCATGCACCAGGCGGGCATTCTCTACACGGTCGATATTGACATAGGTGCCGTTGGTGCTGCCCAAATCGCGAATGTGGTATTCGGCCGGCTGGGTCTCGTCGGCCGCAGGGATGGTTTCAATCACGCAGTGCACACTGCTGACCGAGGTGTCGTCGATATAGACATCACACTCCGGTGAACGGCCGATGCGGATTTCGGGCTTGTTGATTTCAAACTGCGTGGTGGCGACGCCATCCAGCAGTTGTACGATACGGGCCATGGCAAGCCTTCCTTTGTTGGCAGCGGGAGGACAGTGACGGCTTTCGGGTTTATACGAAAACGGTAGGCGATTATGGCAGCGCCGTCAACCTTCGTGTCCGCGGCACGCTTCCTTTTCCAGATAGGCCAAGAAAAGATCGACGCAGTCCGGGCACAACTGGGTCTCCCGGGCGTCGTCGATGATATCCAGCGCCTTACCCAAAGGCATGCCTTTGCGGTAGGGGCGATCGCTGGTGAGGGCATGAAAGGTATCGGCCACGGCCGTCATGCGGGCGGTCAGCGGAATGCGATTACCGCTGAGCCCGTTGGGATATCCCTTCCCATCCGGGCGTTCATGGTGGGATAGAACGATATCCCGAATATCGGCCAGACTTTCGATGGACGCCAGGATGGTGGCCCCGATAAGCGGGTGCTGCTTGATCTGGTTGAACTCGTCGTCGGTCAGTCTACCGGGCTTCAGGAGTACGGCGTCGCGGACGCCGATTTTACCGATATCGTGCAAACGTCCGCCGATGGTCGCGCGCTCGACCTCCTTCGGGTCGGCCCCACTCAGGGCCACCATGCCCGAAACAATGCGGCCGACCGCCTCGGAATGACCCCGGGTGTATGCATCTCTGGCTTCGAGCGCTGAAATCAGGCTGGTAATACTGTCCAGCATGAGGCGCTGCTCGAAATCGAGGCGCTCCTTTTCCTTAAGCAGCAGGCGGTATTGATCCGATAGAATTCTTTCGGTCAAAATCACCAGTTCGTCCACGTTGAAAGGCTTGGTGATATAGGCGGCCGCCCCGTGCTGCAGCATGCGCTTCATGGTTCCGCGGTCGCTGTTGGCGCTCATGACCACAAAGGGAATATCGCGCGTCTCGGCATCGGCACGCAGAATCTCGCAAAGTTCGAAACCGTTCATTACGGGCATGTCGATATCGCTCAGGATGAGATCGGGGGTCAGATCGTTGAGCCGGTCGAGGGCGGCCTGCCCGTCGGGTGCCGTTTCCACGTGAAACCCGGCTTCGGTCAAACCGGTCTTGACGACCCTCAGAATGGTGCGCGAATCGTCCACCACGAGGATCGACAATTCTTGCTGAAATCGGGCCCGATGCAGCGTTCGATGGACCGTTTCCAGCAGGCGGGCGCTGGATTCATGCTTGGTCACGTAGGCGCTGGCCCCGGCTTTAAAACCCCGCTCGATATCGCTCTCGGCACTGAAGGAGCTGTGCAGGATGACCGGAAGGGCCCGTGTCGCCGTGTTGGCCTTCAGACGCCGGCACAGTTCGATACCGTCCAGGCCGGGCATGTCGACATCGCTGATGACGAGATCGATGCTGGTCCGCATGGCCAAGTCGAAGCCATAGCCCCCGTCGGCGGCTTCCAGCGTCTCGGCCCCCAGCGGTTCCAACAACTTGGTCAAACCCCGACGAACGGCTGTGCTGTCGTCAACCACCAGGATGCGCGGGACGTCGGATTGGGATGTCATCTGTTTCAGGGCCATGGGGCGTCGGTTATTTCCGAGTCGAACCTAAGCGTTTGTGAAAGTTACCGATGGCCGGCATTCATTCATCACGGTTATCGGTTCAACACTCCCGTAACTTGAGCACGAGCGGACAGGTCGGTAAAGGGTTAAACGTTGCACTCTGGTGAAGAGGTGGATAACATACGTATCCGGCCCGAACACGGCCGGTGGCCGCCGGGAAGCATACCGCGCGTTTAATCAAGGGGTTATCTTGCCGCCGCGAGGATCGCGATCACGCCATGAAAGCCATGCTGCTCAACCAGCTATGTGACCTGCAGACCGAAACCGAACCGCTGGTCGTGGCGGATGTGCACGTTGCCCCCCCGGGGCCGGATGAAATCCTGATCCGAGTCTCGGCCTGCGGTGTCTGCCACACCGAATTGGACATTATCGAAGGCCGCACACCGCCGCCGTCACTGCCAATCATCCCGGGCCACCAGGTGGTTGGCCGGGTGCAGGCAACCGGAGCCGGTGTGACCGCGCTGCAACCCGGTGATCGGGTGGGGGTGGCCTGGATATACCAAACCTGTGGCGCCTGTGATCACTGCCGCACGGGACGGGAAAACCTTTGCCCGCAATTCCGGGCCACCGGCCGTGACGCCCACGGGGGGTACGCTGAATTTATGACCGTACCCGCCGCATCGGCCCATCGCTTGCCCCAGGCATTCAGCGACCTCGAAGCGGCCCCTCTGCTCTGTGCCGGCGCCATTGGTTACCGTTCGTTGCGGCTTACCGGGATGACGGACGGACAGCGGCTGGGGTTGGTGGGCTTCGGGGCCTCGGCCCACCTGGTCCTCAAGATGGTGCAGCACCGCTACCCGCGAAGCGAGGTCTTCGTTTTCGCGCGCAGCGCCAGGGAACGAAAGTTCGCGCTTGAGATCGGGGCCGCCTGGGCTGGCGATATGGGCGGCATTCCGCCGGCCCCCATGCACGCCGCAATCGACACCACCCCGGCCTGGCGCCCGGTGCTGGCCGCCCTGGAACATCTCGCTCCCGGGGGCCGTCTGGTCATCAATGCCATCCGCAAAGAAACGGCCGACAGCAACGTTCTGGCGGGAATCGACTATCCTCGCCACCTGTGGCTGGAGAAGGAAATCAAAAGCGTGGCCAATGTCACCCGCCGGGATGTGCGTGAATTTATTGCCCTGGCGGCCGCGGTCCCCCTGAAGCCGGCCGTGACACCCTTCCCGCTGGAAGGGGCCAACCAAGCGCTTATGGAACTCAAGAACCGCCGGATCCGCGGGGCCAAAGTGCTGCAGATCGATTAAAACCAGGGGCCGGCTTCAGGGCTGCGTACGGCGCCTGGCGCCGCCGCCAGAAGTGACGCTCGATCGCAAGGATATTGCAATGCCGACCACACCGACCCGCAACATGTGCATTTTTCATGCGCTGGACGGCCTGCGCAACGGACTGTGCCATTTTTCCGGCCCTTCGCGGGCGGCCCTTTTGTTCGCCGTCGGCCCGGATGATCCCATCCATGTATACGATCCCCAGAACCTCCTGCGGGGCCACGAACCGAAATTCGAAGAACTCTACCTCGCATCGGACAATTGGCGTACCGCCAGCTCGCAGGCCCCCAAGTCTTCACTGCTCGGCATGTTCGATCCGGCGGCCAACCTCCAATTGACCGGCCTTATTTCTTTTGGCGGCCGTTCGGCGTCCATCTTTTATCAAATGTGGTTCACCGAACAGCACCCGGACATGTGTGCCATCGGACCCACCGAGCGCTGGCTGGAGCATGCCGCCTGGCTTCTGGCCCAGGATTTTACTTCCCGGATGGATGCCTGCTCCGAGATTTCAGGCTACGTCCTGCGCGGATACGCCACCCACGCCGTCCGCGATTATCTGCTGGACGAAATGAACCGCACCATGGGATGGGACTCCTCCATCCGCATCTACGAGGTGCTGGATTCGGTCCTTGAAATCTCGCGCACGCGCGAAGAAGGGGCCTGGCCGCGGGGTGCGCTGACCTTTGCCGAGCCGCTGGCCCTGGCGAATGTGCCCTTCATTACCCGTTTCCCGGAGCCCGAACGCCCGGTGCTCCAGAATGCCAAGCATGTTTGCAAGCTGCTCCAGGCGGTGGAGGGCTCCGCACGCAAACTCGTCTCTGATGGACGTTATCTTGTGGGCATCGCCGACCGTGAACTTCCCCGATACCGGATAACCGCCGACTTTCAGGGCGGACACGGATTCCTGCGTTTCGAGGGCACCCCGGTATGCAGTTTCGCTGACGGCAGTTTTCATTCAACCACCCACCATGCCAACCTTGTCCAGGTCGAGGAAATCCTGATCGACGCCGAGATCGACCCCGCCGACGGCGCCGACCTTTTTCAAATCATCTCCCACCTGGTCCACCGGGCGGAAGAAGAAAAGTATGGCTGTACCCTGGTCATCGATCTCCATCCGACCCCCATCGACATACCCGGGCAAAACATCTCCCCCTGCCTGGACCTGCGGCAAGAAGTACTACTAAACCTCGCGGGTGCCCTCGCCAAAGTCGACGGTGCCCTGCATATCGGGGCGGATCTCCACCTGCACCGTTTTGCCTGTCTCCTGGACGGCCGTACCATTCCGGGTGAAGACCGTTCGCGGGGCGCCCGTTTCAATTCAGCCCTGCGCTTTACCGCCGAGCGGCCCAACCTGATCGTGGTGGTCGTTTCGGCCGATCGGCCGGTATCGATTATTCAATCCGGGGTCGAACTCAGTGCCCAGTGCGATCTGCGACCCGCCCCGGACGGCATCGCCCCGCCACAACCGCTGCACGATTGGATCCGCAGCGGCAACTAAGCCCTTCCGCATCAGGATATCATCCCGCCTTCAGACGACCGCCGGGCTATCGCCGGCAGCCCTCTGCCTGTCCGGGCACAACCTGATAGGGGGCGCCCTTTGAAAATAAACGGAGCATCCCCGCAGCTTGAACCGAACACCCGCAGCAACGACGGGGAAAGGCGAAATACGGATAATGATTTGAGCCCCCGATGGTAAACTTAAAAATTGAAGACGCATCCTGCGCCGGATCTTTTTGTCGAGCCCTAAACACCTTCCGCCGATAAGCCATCATAGCCGAAACTCCGGTGAAAATTGGAACCGCGTGCAGGGTGGCGGACTGGAGACCAGCCCCGACTTTCGCTGCCGGCAGGCAACGGCATCGAAATCTGTTGAAACCCTTGTGGATTCGGCCTAAAAGGTCAGGAAAGGGGCGCCGAACCGCCTCGGCTGATCGCCATTTACACATGGTTCAAAGGTTGCAACCTGAACGCGCATGGAGGGGGGCAGGTCATCATGGAGGCACGCATCGGAATCGTCGTGGACAGCACAGCGGATTTCCCGGCAGGGCTTGTGGCCCAATGGGACTTTCACATCGTCCCTATCCACATCGCGATTGACGGCCAGGACTTCCTCCACGGCGTAAACCTCAACAACGATGACGTGATCGATGCCATGGAGGCCGAGCGTGACGTCAAGACCGCTCCACCGATTCCCAGCGAATATGCCGATCTGTTCGAGGCGCTCCTCAAAAAATACGACTACCTGCTGACCCTGCACGTCTCCAGCGAACTCTCCCATTGCTATACCGCCGCCCAGCAGGCGCTGCAGATCATGTTCGAGGACGAGTCCAACCGCATCCATTCCGTGGACACGCGCACCTGTACCACCGGGCAGGCCCTGGTGGCCATGCGAGCGGCCGAATTGATTCGCGGCGGGGCTGAATTCAGCCAGCTGTCAGAGGAACTGGCTTTCTTCATCGACAACA
>JASJCD010000164.1 GCA_030066135.1 Desulfobacterales bacterium
GGATTGATGATGATGGCATCGACGCCCTGATTGATGAAATTGCGCACATGGGCAATTTGCCCCTGGACGTCCACATTGGCACTTTGGACAATCACCTGTACGTCCACCCCCTGGGTCTTCCATTGGCCGGCGGCCTCCTTGGCCTCGTCGATCATCTGGGTGCGCCACTCACTGCCGACCCACCCGTTGCTGAGACCGATGGTGAAGCTTTGGGCTGCAACCGTTCCCGACACAAACAGCATTGAAACGAACACAAGGAAAAAAATCGAAAACCGACGTTTCATGATCATTCCTCCTCCCTCAAGCGGTTGATGTGGAAAGTGACACGCCAAACAGACCTGAATAAAAATTCGGAATGTAAAGGATTACATGGTAATGTAATCGTTTACATTTAATTTTCAAGCGCGGTAAACGTGAATGATGAATACCGCTTTCAGATTCATGCAAGTGGGGTCTGGAAAATAGTGTGACGCGCAAAGCAGACCAAGGTCCGCTTCCGAAAAATTCTGTTGATGATCGCCTTCTGGCCAGGCGCCGAATTTAAGAATCTCGCGGCAGATTTCCAGGCCGTCGATGCCGGGAGCCATGACCATGTCCGGAATCAGCCGATCCGCCCGATCTATGGAGAGTTATTTGACCACCGTGCCTGCTGGGCAGGTCGTTGTCTGTCGTCTGCAAGGACGCCGGGAAAGCTGCACGCAACCATTCTGAGACGGTAGGGCCAATCATATTCGAAACCGTTAGCCGCATCGCGCGGGACCGACGATAATTACAAGCGACCGCTCTTCTTGGGAGACCGGGGTGCCGCTGGTTGCATGCCCACGGTTTAGATCCCGGCGGTCATGTGGTCAGAAGAGCACGGGCTCGGGTGCTATCCCTGGATCCAAGATCTGATCCATTTGGGAATGCGTCATAGGTGTTAAGAAGCGGCTTGGTGGCAGACCTGTCAACGTCCCGCAGTTCGGACGGCCCGCACGTAGTTGTCGGTGTGTTTGTTGTAGGTTTTCATTTTGGCGTAAGGATTGCCTTCGGAAAGCAAGATCCCACCCGTATTAAAGCTTATAACCAGACGGGCCTGGCGTTTGTTTTTTCCGTCTGTTTGATCCGCGCTCCAAAAGATCGATGCGGTATCTTGAAAGATGCCATCGGTGTAAGCGCCGTAAAGCTCATCGGCCCGCAGCAAGGAGGCCAGCTCTTCGATCGTTGGCAGACGCCAGTCGCTGTAGCCCCTAAACTTTTTCTGATTCAAGTCTTTAATGTAGGCTTTGGCCATGCGATAGGTCAGCTTGGTGCCCGATTTTTCAGCCGTCCAGATGAGCCCGGTCTTTTTATCCCGAACCAGACCGCCCTGGACTTCGACCAAGAGCCCCTTGAAGCTCCCGGTGCGATTGCGCTCCTTTTCAAAGAATTCGTATTCCTTCAGGCAGGTGTATAGATCGTCTTGGCTTACTTTCCCCGGGGTTGAACGCAGTTCGATGGGAACGGACCGCTTGGCGGCCAGCAAGCCCGCGGAATGCGGCGACGCCGATCCTGAGCCGGATGCGGGCATATTCGCCAAACGCATGGCCGCCTTTTCAGCATGCGCCCCATGGGGAAATTTCTTCAGATAGGCCTGGTAGAGCCCGGGATCATTGGTGTCCTGGATCGATTCCCAGAAAAGAGCCTCGAGGTTGGCCTGGGCACCAGTGCTGGCCGGCGCGAAATATAAATCACCGGTGCCTCCCGCCTTCAACCGACGCCCGAACGCCCTTACCTCCTGCTCCAGATCCCGGAGACCGGCATTCCGGAGATGGATGACCTCAAAATCGAGCCGTCAAGTTTCAGGCATCTTCGCTAGGACCAAGGTAAATTTTTCGATTCCCGGCCGCAGGGCTTGGGGCCTTGCCGTCGTCTGCCCGGGCGCTTTCAAGCTGCGGCCGCAGTCAACCCCCGACCAATCGCCTGCGACCCCATCACGGTCATGGTGCCGCCTGACAGCCGGATGGCCAAAGCGGCTTCAGCGATCGAGCTCCGTCCGGACCGCCAGACCGATCTTTTCCAGGGTGTAGGGTTTGCGGAGGTAGGCCCCGGCCCCCATGGCCAGCGCCTGTTCAACCTGGACGGATTCGGCGTAACCGCTGGCGATGATCGCTTTCTGGCCGGGGCGTATTTCGAGAATCCGCCGGTACGTTTCACCGCCATCGATACCGGGATCCATAATCATATCCAGCAAAATCAAATCGGCCGCCTGGGTTTCCAGGTAGCCAAGAGCTGCTTCACCGCTTTCGGCGGTCACGGTGCGATAGCCCAGGCGTTCTAGAATGCCGGAAGCAATTTCGCGCTGCGCCGCCGCATCGTCGACCACCAGGATGGTTTCGCCGGCGCCAAGGAACTCATCCAATTTACGGCGGGGGCCCTGCGGCTCGATGGGTTCCCGCGAAAGCGGGAAGTATAGATCGATCTGCGTCCCTTGGTCCACACGACTCTGGATATCGATATAGCCGCGGTGGTCCTTGACCGCCCCCCAGACCACGGCCATACCCAGGCCTGTGCCGCTTCGCCCCATCACTTTTTTGGAATAGAAAGGCTCGAAAATATGCTCCAAGTCGTCCGGCTTGATCCCAATCCCCTCATCGCGAACGGTAAAGAGAAGATATTCGCCTTGTTCGATTTTATCGTAGCCGGGAATCGGCCGGTCGATATAGCGGTTGGTGATTTGCAGATGAATCGTCCCGCCATCGGGCATGGCCTCGACCGCATTGCTGACCAGGTTCATGACAACCTTGCCGAGTTGGGCGGCCGAGCCCTTGATATTCATTACGACCGGATCAAAATCGGTCTGGATTTCGATGGCTGGCTGAAAGGAAATCAAGTTGTGAAACTCGGGGCTGTCCAGATAGTCCCGGACGATTTTCAGGAAATCAACGACCTCCGTGTTGGAGACGCCCCGCCGCGCAAGCGTCAGCAGATCTTGCACGATGGCCGACGCTTTCTGACCGGATTTCTGGATTGTCTCCAGTGGAGGCCGCATCCGGTGGTTTGCGGGTAAATCCAGCATCAGCAATTCAGGGTAGCTGACCAGACCGGAAAGCATGTTGTTCAGGTCGTGGGCCACCCCCGAAGCCAGTCGGCCGACAGCCTCCATCTTCTGGGAGCGCTGCAGTTGAGCGGCCATTTCGTTGCGCTCGGCTTCCGCCCTGGCCCGTTGACGGATTTCGCGTTTTAGGTCCGTTACCGAAACGGTGGAGGTCTTGAGTTCCTTTGTCATCTGCTCGAATGAGGAGAACAACTCACCGACCTCGTCCCTGGGCTTACGGTCGAACTTGACGTTATAGTCCCCCTCGCCCACGCGTTGCAGGTACCCGATCATCTCCTTGATGGGCTTGACGAACTGCCGCGAAATCGCCAGGGACAGCAGAATGCCCAGCGCCACCAGGGCCAGTGTAATCAGCCCGATATTCAGTGCATATTCCCTGATGGTCTGTTTGATAATCAGGCGCAACGCCGCATGCATCGTCTGAATGTTGGCGTTGATATCCGTCAGGGACAAAGCGATGGTCACCCCGCCGAGGTATTCATCTCCGATCCAGATGGAACGTGCCACCGTAATCAGATCCTGCGTTTCTAGGGTGGCTTGACGCCTGCCGCCGGTGGCCTCCCGACAGAGGGTATAGTGGGGAACCGGGGCACCGTAGTCGTCAACCGCATCGGTACCGTCATGCACGATCCGGCAATCGGTGTCGTAAACGTAAACAGAGGTGATGCGTTTCTGGGATTTGGCTTCGACCAGGATCGATTTGATGGCGTCCAGGTCATAATAGTACAGCAGATTCACCAGGCGTTCGGACAATATATTGGCATAGCTCTCAGCGAAGTTGTGTACCTGTTTTAGCGATTCCGTCTTCAGTACGCGGGAGCTGGAGAGAGTGAGCGCCGCCCCCATTTCCCGGGTGTGGAAATAGGAAGCCAGGCCCAGCAGCCCGACCACTACCATTATCGAGCCGACGATGGTCAGGGCGTACTTTTTTTTGAGCGAAACCCGCACGGTCAGTTCAAACTTTCCTGAATGATGGCAGACAAGGATTTGATCCAGTCCATCCGGCGGGCCATGTCGGCATCCGGTTCGTCGAAACGGGTGGTCATTTTATAGGCCTTCAACGCCGCCCGGGCCGAAGGATCGTTATGGGCATTCAACAGAATCTGTTTCAGACGGTTCTTGACTGCCGGGTCGAGATCTCGGCGCACCAATTCCAGTCCCCTGTCGATGGCCTTCGTGCGAAAGAAGATTCGCATGTCCTTTTTGAGCGACGGGAGCATGCGGCCATCGTCATTCCAGTCTAGGTTACTGAACGCCCCGGCATCGACATGCCCGCGGAAAACCCAGGCGGGTGCGTTGACTTCGCTGCTGGCGAAGATATAGCCCACCATATCGGCGGGCGGCTTTTCCCGTGGCGTGGTCAGCCGCACCAGGGGCAATCCGTGCTGAATGAGGGTGGCGGCCGGCAGAAGGAACGCACTGGTGGATCCGGGATCTTCAAACGCGATGGTTCTACCTTTGAGATCGCGGAGACTGTTGATCGGACTGTCCCGGCGCGCAAAAAAAACTGTATGGTATTCAGGGACACCCCCGTTCCAGCGTCGCAGGATGATTTCCGCCTCGCCTTTCTCCACGAATACACCCGCCGAGAATGGGGTTTCGGTAATCCAGTCGACCTTACCCTGTCTGAGATAGCTGATCATCATGGCGTTGTCTTTGGCAAACATCACCAGTGCGCGTTTGATCCCCAGGTTTCCCATACGCCGGACCACATAGTCCGCAATGGGTTTCATGACCCCATATTGTTTCTTGGGATCAACGGAAACCTTTCCAATTACCAGGGTTTGATGCCGACCGATTTCGGAGGAAACGTGGGACGACAGGTCAGCCATCGCCACTAGCGTCAGCGGGAAAAAGAACCATAAAGCCCATAACCCGAATGTTGTTCTCAGCCGTCGCGACGCATACATGGGCACCTCTGCTCGATCTTGCAAGTCAGGGATTGCCAAATTGGTGTCAGTGTTGGCGCTCAGCGCGAATTGCCGCCCCGATGCACTGGAGGGATATCAACCTCCCTAGTTAAAACAGACCTCAAGAAAAAGCCTAGCGAATTTTTATCGGCTTTTTGGCCCCCGGACTTAAATGCCGTCATTTCACGTTGGGGGCCGAATACACGATACCAGGCGCCCTGGGACCCTTGCGGCATTCTCTGGCGCAGGGTCCCGCGTGCTGCTTGCCGGCCCGTTCCCAATTTATCATACAATATCCGGGGCAGCCTGCGGCGCCCATGGCACAGAATGTCATGGACGATCGCCAATTCGCTCGAAGGCTGGTCGGGAAGAAGCCTATCGATCGAGCTCCGTCCGGACCGCCAGACCGATCTTTTCCAGGGTGTAGGGTTTGCGAATGTAGCTCCCGGCCCCCAGATGCTGGGCTTCTTTCACACGATCGGTTTCCGAAAAACCGCTGGCGATAATCGCTTTCTGGCCGGGCGCGGTCTTGAGAATCTCGCGGTAGGCTTCCAGACCGTCGATACCGGGGTCCATGACCATGTCCAGAATCAACAGATCCGCCTGATTTGCAGCCATGTATTCGACCGCCGCCTCACCGCTGGGTACGGTGGACACCGTATAGCCGAGTTTAGCAAGCATGGCCGAGGCGATATCGCGCTGCTCCTTGACGTCGTCCACCACGAGCACTTTTTCATTTCCAAGATAGTTTTCAATCGAAACCGAAACCTGCGGTTGCGCCGGCGCCTTGCGGGTGACGGGAAAATAAAGGCGAAATTGGGTTCCCCGCCCGGGTGTGCTCCTGACATCGATATAGCCGCCCAGGTCCTTCATGGTGCCCCACACCACGGCCATGCCCAGGCCGGTCCCGCTGCGTCCCATGGTCTTCTTGGTGTAGAAGGGCTCGAATATCCGGTGCAGATCCTCGGGTGAGATACCCGCGCCTGCATCCGAAACCTCCAGGACAGCGTATTCGCCCTGGGGAATCATCTCGTAGGCGCTCAGGGGACGGTCGAGGTAGACGCTGCGGGTAGTCAGGGTTACCACACCGGCTGCCGGCATCGCTTCGGCCGCATTCGAAATCAAATTCATGATGGTTTTGGAGAGATGAAAGGGGGAACCGGCGATATTCAGCAGATCAGGCTGAAAATCGGTTTCAAGACGGATGCCGGGATGGAACTCCTTGATTTTGGCGCATTCGGGAGCGTTCAGAAAGGCCGTTACAATGGCGTTTAGATCGACGACTTCCTTTATGGACACCCCTCGCCGGGCCAGGGTCAGCAGGTCCTGAACGATGGTGGCGGCTTTCTGACCCGAAGTCTGGATGGTTTCGATCGGCTCACGCAGCGGGCTGTCGGCCGGAAGATCCATCAGCAGCAATTCCGGGTAGCTGACAATCCCGGACAGAATATTGTTGAGGTCGTGGGCAACGCCCCCGGCCAGGGTGCCCACGGCTTCCATCTTCTGGGCGTGGGCCAGTTGCTCTTCCAACCGTCTTTGACTGGTGATGTCACGCACGAATTCGACCACGCCGGTGATCGCGCCCGTACCCTTGTCGACGATCGGAAAGCTGTAGAGTTCGATCCATTCGACCGGCGACCCTGGAAGACCCGGCACGGTTGACCGCTCGGTCTTCCCGGACTGGAGGCATCGCAGCGAGGGGCAGTCGGGACAGGGCGCGCTCTGGTGATGATAGCACTCGTGGCACTTCTTCCCCACCAGGGGCTGATTCTGCTGGTACCACTCCCGCATCACACGGTTGGTGTAGCGAATGGTCAGGTCCGGATCGAGAACGCTGATGCCGTCCTGGATGCTTTCGATGATATTGTCCAGAAAATTCTCGCTCTGCCTGAGGGCGTGCTCAACGCGTTTGCGCTCATCGATTTCCGTCTGCAACTGGCGGTTGGTGCGTGCTAGCTCCTCTGAATTTTCCTGCACCGTCAAAAATACATCTTCGAGATCAGATTTTGAGGCCTTCAGCCGGTTCTGGACCCTTTCACGCACGATTTCCATGATGAGCGCCATCAGGACAATCGTCAAATAAACCGCCGTGAAGCGGATGATCAGGTTGATATCGTAAAGGGGGAAAAAATCCGCACGGCCGCCCAAAGCGAAGCAAAGGCAGGCCAGGCTCAGCAGCGCCATCGCCATGATGGTGCCCGTTCTTTTCCCCAGCAGATAATATGCAATCAAGGGGTATGTCAGGGACCACAGGTAGGTCGGTTTCTGGGGGCCGCCGTGGACGACGAGAAAAAGATAGAAAATACCCGTAATGACGGTACCGACCAATCCTACCCCCTGGTGATTTTTTGTCTTGCGGAGAAGGTGGAGAAGATACGCCAGAGACAGGAAAATCACCAGGTCAACAATACTGAGGACATAGTCATCCTGAAAAATGGCCAGGACGGCCAGGATGAACAGGAACAGCATGCCCACCAGCATGATAGCATTCAGCAGGAAGTGCTTGCGAAGCCTGTCGATGTCGTCATCGGCCGACAATCCGCTGGCAATGACATCCCAGAGCAAGGCTTTGATCTTGGCCATAGTATGGTCAGGTTTATTCATCTGGGCCGCAAACAAATTCTCCATTGGAAAGCAGGCGGTTCATGCCCCCGCCTGGCATTCGCTGTGGTGCCGGAGCTGGGCATGCGTGGTTGCTCTGGCAGGCAAAGCGGATCACATTGATAACAAAAGAGAATTACCCTGGATCAGTTTACCCCAAAAAGGACCGATTGCAACGGGAAAAAGATCCGGGCGATGAACCGTCGTATAGACAAGCCCTTGGGACAAGCGCTCCCCGGTATCCGCCAGGGACCGCCCGCGTCCGCAGGGTGGTCCGGATACAGGCTCACGGCAAAAGGGAAGTTAGGAGCACGCCCTGCGATGTGGACTGTCATGTGGCACGCCGCGGCGCCAGACGAATAACCGGGATTGACAGATGGCGATCGGATCCCATTTTATAGCCGAACGTGATCTCCCCGCAAGGGGTGCGCTTACACGGCAATGGAGATCAGGCATGCCAATACGGACTGACATACACTGCATCGCGAAGAGTGGGTCACCATGACGGGCGGGGCCCCAAAAATAAAACTGCTGGTCACCGGCGCTTCGGGTTTTATCGGCCACGAGGTGGCCCGCCAGCTCTCGGTGGGCGGCTATCGCCCCCGGCTGATGATACGCAAGGCCGGTGACGATTGCGAAATCTGCCATTTCGACGCGGAATTCGCCATGGCCGATCTCCGGAATCACAAAAGTCTCAAAGAGGCCGTACGGGGTGTTGACGGCATTCTTCATCTCGCCGCGCGGGCCACGTTCGAATCCTACGAGACGCTTAAACCTTCCATCCTGGACGGTTCCCTGGCCTTGATGCAGGCCGCTATCGATGCCGGTGTCCGACGGTTTGTCTACAGCTCGAGCCTTCTGGTCTACAGTGACAACCAGGGGACGGTAACAGCGGACACGCCGGTCAAACCGGTTCTGGATTACGGCCGCATCAAGGTGGATACCGAAAAACAACTCGCCCGCATGGCCGCCTCGGCCGGTGTCAGCTTTGCCGCCCTGCGCCTGCCGCACGTGTACGGTCTGCGGGATCTCTATTTCCGCCAGATGCAGGCCGGCCGCATGATTCTGCCGGGTCTGGGTCGGAATATCTACACCCACCTGCACGTCGCCGACGCGGCCCGGGCCATCATTGCCTGTGCCGAACAGTCTTACACCGGCATCCTGCCCTTCGGTGACCGTCGCCCGGCCACCTGGAATGAATTCCTTGATCAGGTCAAGTCCCACTACCCTCATGCGCGTGTGCTGCGCTTGCCCCAATGGCTGGCCCTGCTGGCCACGACCCTGCTGACCCCCTTTCGCCGCCTGCGCCCCAATCCGGGCCTGGAGACGCCGGGAGCGGTGCGCACCTATAATTTCAACCTGGCGGTGGAACCGGACCTGCTGTGGAAGGATCTTGGGATGGCCCCGAAGTATCCCAGCATTTTCGATGGCGTTCCGGCCGCGGTTGCCACCGGGGTCGATACCGGCATTCTGCTGAATGCGGTGAGATGATTACCGCATGCGCTGAGAAGCGGTAAGGCGCGGCCGGCGCAAAGGAAGGTGGGCGTGCCAAAAGGTGGCACTTCTTCTGGCGCGCGCTTTCAGGAAACCAGCGAATTTCAGGATCTGCAATCAACGTTCTTTCCCGGCCATAAAGGCACGCAGGGCTTGTTGGGTTACCCGGGCCAATTGATCCCAAGCGTTGTGCATGGCAGCCTCAAGAGTGCTTGGGCCGGTGCAGAGGCTGAAGACGGCATCGATGCCGGTGGCGTGCAGATCGCCTAGCTCATCGCCCACGCTGCCGGCAATGGCCAGGCAGGGAATCGCCTGGGCCTTGGCCGCGGCGCCGACCCCGCCGGGGGCCTTGCCGAAAACCGTCTGAAAATCGATCTGCCCTTCTCCGGTGATCACCAGATCGGCGCCGGCCATCTTTTCTTCCAGGCCGACAAGTTCAAAGATCAGATCGATGCCCCGGCGCAGTTCGGCCCCCAGAAATGCATGCAGCCCGGCACCGAGCCCACCGGCCGCTCCCGAACCGGGAATATCGGCCACATCCAGTCCCATCTGCTGGCGGATGACGGCGGCAAGGTTCGTAAGCCCCTGGTCGAGTGCTTGGACCTGCTCTGGACTGGCGCCCTTCTGGGGTCCGTAGACTGCCGCCGCGCCCCGGGGTCCGCAGAGCGGATTGTCCACATCGCAGACCGCCTCGAAGCGGGTTGTTTTCACCCGGGGATCGAGCCCGGATAGGTCGATTTCGGCAATGGCCGCCAAAGAGGCCCCGATCCCCGGTAGTTCCCGGCCGTCTTTATCCCGAAAACGAGCGCCCAGAGCCTGGGCCATGCCGATGCCGCCGTCATTGGTGGCGCTGCCCCCGATGCCCACATCGATATGTTCGACCCCCAGGTCCAATCCCGCGCGGATAAGCTCGCCGGTCCCGAAGGTGGTGGTGCGGGTGGGATCTTTATGCGCGTCGGGCAACAGGGCCAGGCCGCTGGCCAGGGCCATCTCCACCGTCACCAGAT
>JASJCD010000165.1 GCA_030066135.1 Desulfobacterales bacterium
CCATTGCCGCAAGCGGCTCAACGACGGACGTAGGGTTCAACTCCGCGGTCCGCGATTCGACGGTGTCGCGCAGATCCATAAACGCCGCAACAAAAGCCCGGCTCTGGCACAACGGTCTCAGGCCCCGCCAAAGTTCACCGAAAAAATTGGGGTAGTGCGTATACGCCATGGTGACGACACCCATCCAGGGCAGCTGGAGCACCTGTTTGGTGTCTTCGTACCACGCGGCACGCTGACCGGATGCCAGGTATTCGGGCATCGGGTGGATGGCGGGCATCGGATCGGGTTTGAGCCGTTCGAGGATCGACATGACTTACCCTCCCTGAAAAATTTAAATTACGCCCTCCGATTACCCGACCGGAGGAAAAAGCTTGTTCAGGAGCGTTTCAAAGTGATTGAAATCGTTCTCGCCATTCGGGTCCTTGAGCACATCGTGACAGGCAAATGTCTTTAGAGGCGTCATCCCGAAAAATTAAAAATTGAGGTGCATCGGCCAGAACAGATCTTCCACGCCGCGTCCCCTAAAAAACGCCTGATCAGGATCCGCAATTTAATTGTCAACTATGGATTTTTCTTTTTTGCGATTTCCGGAGAAGATTTAAGATCCCACAGGCTTTCCTGGTATTCCTTGCAATTCTCGATGAAGCGCTCGGGATAAACATTACGAAATTTGTGCTCATCTTGCGGTATGACATCAACCATAAAATCAATCATGTCCTGTGGATCAAGTTGCAGCTCTTTACCGCCAAACAAACTTTGTACGTCACGGATCGGCTTTTCCGGCGTAAAGTTCTTTTGCGGGTCATACCATTGGTCCAGCGTGTCATACATGCGGTCATTGAAACCGGTACGGAATGGACCAGGATTGATGGTGGCAATCTGGACGCCCGTGCCTTCCATCTCTTCACGCATCAACTGTACAATCGCCTCCAATGCATGTTTGGATGCCACGTAAGGTCCCAGGAACGGGAAGGTGGAAAAGCCGACGATCGAAGATGTAAAGAAAATCTTCCCGTAGCCCCGCCGGGCAAAAATCCCAGCAAAACGCTGCGCCAGTTCCAGGGTATTGAAGACATTCACCTCAAACACGTGACGTATACGATCAACAGGGATTTCCGCAATCGGTCCCGTTTCTCCCGTAGCGGCGTTCGGGCAAAAAATGTCGATCTGCGCGCCATATTTGCGCAGTATGTTGTCGTGGTCATCCTTGTTCAGGTAATCGAGTTTTTCGACCATCAGTTCAACTTCCGCCTTTTTCGCATCTTCCAACAAGGCACTGGCCTGCGGCCAGTTTTCAACCGTAGCGATGACTTTATGCCCATTCTTTGCCAGCCCCAAAGCCGTGCCGTGTCCAAGACCAGATCCTGCACCCGTAATCAATATTGTTTTGCTCATCGTGAAGTTTCCTTAGCCTGAGTTTAAAGGATCTAAATGATTTTAGGGCCTCTATGAATAATCGGTTCGCCGTCAAGAATGTCCTTTAGCTGCTCCATCGCACTCGTCAAATGCGGCGTTTTCCAATGCCTGCCCTCTTCAATGCTATTTTCCCACTTCTCATAGGACACGATTGTATTGGGATTATGGCTTTCATCATGGATGAAGAAATATTCAACTGCGCCTGACTCCTTTCGCGTTTCCTTGGCCAAAGCTTCCAGTACAGATTTTAGATCATCCAGACGACCCTCTTGGGCCGTCAAAACAGCAATCGTGTAGATATTCGCATTCATGTCCAAATAGCCTCTCTCAAAAGGGTTTTGTATCGATGAATATTTTCCGCGACAGCGTTCTTAAGAAACCAGTTTACATCGCCGCTAATATTACTTGTGCTATAAATTAATCAAGTACCTACTAAAAAGTTAGATACTTACAAAAAGGTATGTATTAAGGAATGGAGCGGATCATGACCTATCAATGCGATGAAAAAAACGGGTGATGTGGAATTCAGGTGCTACTTTCAATTGGCCATGATGGTCATCGGCGGCAAATGGAAGCCCAAGGTGCTTTTCCATCTGGGGCAAAACGACACGGTTCGTTTCGGTGCATTGCGACGGGCCGTTTTTGGAATATCTGAAAAGATGCTGATCCAGAGTTTGAAAGACCTGGAAAGAGATGGCCTCGTGAATCGTAAAGTATACCGGCAGGTACCACCGAAGGTTGAATATTCCCTGACAGATATAGGTCGATCGTTCGTTCCGGTCCTGAACGCGATGTTCCATTGGGGTCAATCATATGCATCCTACTTGATCGCTCAAAAAGAAAAAGACCATGATTATCAGACTGGAGACGTTCTTGAAAACATCGATGAGCTCGTTCAAACGGACAACGAACATATCACCGTCAAGTAAATACCTTCAGGATTAATTGAAATCAGATATCGACAACTTATCTGCTATTACACACAAAGTTCTAAGTTGCCCATTGACCTAAGATATCTCCAACCAATCTGAATTTAATGTTTTAACCTAAAAATTGCAGATATTGCCCCAATATCTGCAGTCTTCAGGGCCATTTGAAAATTCAGATCAAGTTTCACTCACGGTACCAAATTAAAAACATGCAAGGCGGCAGCGTTAGAGGCTATGCTTCGCTTCGGGCAAGGTGCACTTCCAGTTTGCGTACGCCCATCGACAGGCTGAAGCAAATCAGCAGGTAGATCGCCGTGATGGTGATCCAGACCTCGATGGTCACGTAGGTAGAGGCCATGATCTGCATGCCCTGGAAGGTGAGTTCCTGGATGGATATCACGGATACGATGGCGGAGTATTTGATGGTGTTGATGAACTCGTTGGTGAGCGGCGGCAGCACGCGCTTAACGGCCTGGGGCAGGATCACCCAGCGCATCTGCTGCCCCCAGGTCAAGCCCAGCGCGTAGCTGGCCTCCCATTGACCTTTTTCGATGGACTGGATGCCGGCGCGCACGATCTCGGTGATGTAAGCCCCCTGAAAAACCGCCACGGTTATGGCACCGGAGGTAAAGGCCGTGAATTGCTGGGGGGATGCAAAAAGGAACGTGAGTAAATTTTTTACGTTGTCCGGGCGCGAGCGCACAAAATCCTCCACCCCCAGCAGTGGCATGATCTGGTCGCTGACGAAAAAATAGAAGATAAAAACCAGCACCAGCGGCGGCATGTTGCGGATCAACTCCACGTAACTGGCGCCGATAAGTCGCCAGAAAAGCCGCTTGCTGATGCGCATCAAACCGGTGACCACGCCGAAAACGATGGCCAGCAGCGTGGCCCAGAAACTCAGGCGAATGGTCGTCCAGAGCCCTTTGACAAGGATGTTGGCCACCCAGCGTCCGGTCTCTTCGTCAATGTAGAAAAAATACTGCGGCAGGATACCCCAGTTCCACTTGTAATTGAGCTGCATCGTCAGCCGATAGACCACGTAAGCGGCCAACGCCAGCAGCAGCGTCAATATGACCACATCGAGGGTGGTTATTTTCAGCTTGCGATTCATACCGGAATGCGCTTCCTTAAAGCCGCGACGGTGGCAGCGAGCCGGGCGGGCGGCATGCCGCCGCCCCCCGGTTTGACGGCCACCGATGCATACAACGCCTTTGCGGCTTAGTTACTGTACCAGAGGCTCCCATTCCTTGGTTCGGAACCAATAGTTGTACCGCTCTTTGAGCCAGCCGGTTTCCCATTTTAAATTGATCCAGCTGTTGAAAAAGGCCAGGGTGTCGGGATCGCCTTTGCGCACGGCGAAACCAATCGGCTCTTTTGTAAAGGTCCCTTCCAGCGGCAGGTAAAGTGTTTCCGGATAGGCGGCGGCTTCAAAAGCCGGCCGGGGTGCGCTGCCCACAACGGCATGCACATTGCCGTTGCGCAGTTCCTGGTAGGCCTGGGCCTCGTCCTGGAAGCGGCGCAGTTTAGCCTGGGGCATCATTTTCTTGGCCGCCGCTTCGGCCGTGGTGCCCAGTTTTACGGCAATCTCCACATCGGATTTGTTGAAATCCTCCAGCGAAGAGAATCCAGGGGCTTTCTTCTTGTGGGCGACGATGCCCATTCCCGAATATTCGTAGGGAACGCTGAAATTCACCTGAAGGGCGCGCTTGGGCGTTATGCCCATTCCGCCGATGATCACGTCGAATTTGCCGGTCAGAAGGGCGGGGATGATACCGTCCCATTTGGTGGGCACAAGTTCGATTTCAAGCCCCATGTCCTTGGCCAATTCCTTGGCGACATCGACTTCAAAACCCACGAGGTTACCCTTTTTATCCTTCATGGCCCAGGGCACGAATATGTCGAGGCCCACCTTGAGTGAACCGCGTTTAACTGCCTGGGCAACGGTGCTCTCCTGCGCAAGTTGTCTCTGCAGGTCACCTCCCAGAGCTGGCGAGATCAACGTCAAGCTCAGGAGGAGGGCCAGAATTGAGGTTATGCATCGCTTCTCGGTCATCGGTCTCTCCTATTCATTGGGGGTCATGATATTGATATGGCATCTACAAAATTTGGCTTAAAAACAACCGGGTTCGTTCTTCGGCCGGGTTTTCGAAGAAATGCTCGGCCGTACCCATTTCGACGATGGTGCCCTTTTCCATGAAGATGACCCTGTCACTCACCTCGCGGGCAAATCCCATTTCATGGGTCACACAAACCATGGTCATGCCTTCCCGGGCCAGGTTCTTCATCACGTCCAGCACCTCGCCGATCATCTCCGGATCCAGGGCGCTGGTGGCCTCGTCGAAAAGCATGACCTTGGGCATCATGGCCAAGGCGCGTGCAATCGCCACCCGCTGCTGCTGCCCACCGGAAAGCTGATCGGGGAATGCAGCGGCTTTATCGGCGATATCCACTTTGTTGAGCAGTTCCATGGAAGTTTGCGTGGCTTCTTCTCTGGATTTGTGCCGCACCCTGATCTGGGCGAGGTTCACATTGTCCAGCACGGTCATGTGCGGAAACAGGTTGAACTGCTGGAAAACCATCCCCACTTCCTTGCGGATCTCCAACCGGTTCTTCTTCTTCTCGTCCAGGGGTATGCCGTCGATCACAATCGTGCCGCTGTCGATCTCCTCCAGACCGTTAAGGCAGCGCAGGAAAGTCGATTTACCGGCGCCCGAAGGCCCGATGATCACAACCACTTCACCGCGGTGGACATGGCCAGAAAAATTCACCAGCGCATTAACGCCGTTCGGAAAAGTTTTATAGAGTCTATCGACCCGGATGATCGGGTCGCCAACCTTATTCAACGCCACCGCAAGCCCCCCTTCAGACCCCGTTTAGGCTGATACTTTGAAACGCTTCTCCAGATGGTTAACCAACAGGGACAAAATCGTCGTCACGAAGAGATACATCGCACCCACCGTGAACCAAAGTTCAAAGGTCAGGAATGTTTCCGCAATCAATGTTTGGGCCTGCATGGTGAGATCGTAGATGGCAATGGTGCTGACCAGGGCTGAATCCTTGATAAGTGAAATAGCCTGGCTGGTCAAGGGCGGCACAACCCGCCGAATCGCCTGGGGCATGATGATAAAGCGGTAGGCGTCCAGGGTGGAGAGCCCCAGTGAATAGCCGGCCTCCCGCTGCCCCCGGCTAATGGATACGATGCCGGCACGGAATATCTCAGAAGCGTAGGCGCCCTCGAAAAGGCTCAGGGCCAGCACCGCCGATGTGAATCGGTCCAGACCGATCACCGGCCCCACAACGAAATAGATGAAAAAAAGCTGGATCAGCAGGGGTGTGTTGCGGCTCGTCTCCAGATAAACATGGGCAATCGCCCGAGCCACGAACGAACCCGACACCCGAAACAAAGCGGTGGTCAGACCGATGGTGAACGCCAGCACTAGACTGATGCCGGATATCTTGAAGGTCACCATCAGGCCTTGCATCAACGGCCCCCAGGTCAGGCCATTCTCATCAAAGCTGAATAGAAATGGGGGAATCCGGCCCCATTGCCAGTCGTAACCAAGGTTTTCCGTGCTACGCGCAAAAAACCAGATGACCAGAAGCACGAGGATCACAAACTGGAAGATATCCGCTAAGGGCGAACGATATAAGCGTTTTAGCACAGCGCTGCGCCCAGCACTAGTATGCATGATTCGGTCCCGTTGCCTCTGTGCTTGAAAACAAGGATTGCTGTCATCTTCTCAATCAGTGAATTTTTAAGTAACAAGAATCTGGTTCCGGATGTGACGGCCTCAAGCAGGCCCATTATGCAGGATCCCTGTTGGATCTTCCTGTGTGCGCTTCTTAAGCCGGAGGAATATGGCCGCTATTGGCGGGCATATCATACCCTCGATACCAAGATTGATCCGCCTGGGGCGGAAGGGATCAAAAGGCTTTTTGGAGTGGCTTCGAACTGGTACGCCTGCCAGCTTTGGCGATGCAGGCAAACTTAAAGTTGCGTAACAGCCTTGTCAAGCGTGATTTTGAGCCCCGTTTTGTTTTGGTGTTATTGAAATTGGATGATGCGCTCATTCTCCAGGTCTTAATGATTGAGACGCAATTACTTCCCGACCGTTTTTAACCAGTAAGCGCAAGGGGCGGCCGCCGAGTTGATAGGCCAGCTCGGCCGGGGTTTCCACATCCCAGACCGCCAGATCGGCCGCTTTGCCAATTTCCAGGGTGCCGATATCGTCCTGGCGGCCCAATGCCCGGGCCGCATTGACGGTCACGCCGGCCAACGCTTCGGCCGGTGTCAGGCCAAACAGAACGCAGGCCATGTTCATCATGCTGCGGATGGACAGCACCGGACTCGTGCCGGGATTGGCATCGGTGCTGACCGCCATGGGCACACCGGCTTGGCGGAGCGCATCCACAGGAGGCTTCCGGGTTTCGTTCAGATAATAGAAGGCACCGGGCAGCAGGACGGCCACACAGCCACCCTCCACCAGAGCGGGGATATCGTCCGTGGCCAAATATTCGAGGTGGTCCACACTGAGCGCCCGGTAGCTTGCGGCCATGGCGGCGCCCTTCTTATCGGACAGCTGCTCGGCGTGGAGTTTGACGGACAGCCCATGCGCGCGTGCGGCCTCTAAAATGCGTCGCGTCTGGGACAGGGTGAATCCGATGTTTTCGCAGAAGCCATCCACAGCCGAGACCAGCCGGCGACGGGCGATTTCGGGCAGCATCTCCTCAATGACAACCTGCACGTAGGCATCACCGCGGCCCTTGAATTCAGGCGGTATGGTATGGGCGCCCAGAAAAGTCGGTAGTATGGTCAGCGGTGTATCCTCTGCCAAGCGACGAATCACCTTGAGCAGCTTGACTTCGTTGGCGGTGTCCAGACCGTAGCCGCTTTTGATTTCCAGCGTGGTAACACCATCGGCCATCATCGCTTCCAGGCGGGGCAGGCTCTGGGCATAAATCTCGTCTTCAGTGGCCGCCCGCACGGCGCGCACCGTGCTCAGAATGCCGCCTCCCGCCCGGGCGATCTCTGTATAGCTGGCCCCTTTCAGGCGCAACTCAAATTCAGACGCGCGGTTGCCCGCATAGACAAGATGCGTATGACAGTCGATGAATCCGGGGGTGATCCAGGCACCCCCCAGATCTTCAACCGAGGCAGATCGGGACAGCGGATCACCCGCCAGTTCGTTCATTGCACCGATCCAGGCAATACGCCCGGCCCTGGCAGCCAGCGCCCCATTGCGGACTATGCCGTAGGGGTCGCTGCCAGCCATGGTCGCCAGATGGCAATTGATCCATAGAGTGTCAAAGGCTTGGTTGGCCGTCATTTTCCCTCGAAACTTACAAACACCGGTTGAACTCAAGTGAGTCTCATCCCGCAGAGCGGGAGGCATCAGGTAGCCCCCTCGAAGGGGGCTTGAAAACGGCTTTTGAACGTTTGGTTTTCCTAATTCCCTTTGTCCCGCGCCGAGCATCGGCGCGCCGGGCGGAATAAGCGCGCGGACTTGTCTGAGCGCAGCGAGTTTCCGCGCGCGCCGACCGACGCGGCGACGCGCAGGATTGAGCGGGACACGGGCGTCTTCTTTTGGTTCGTTTTCTTGCACGTGCAAGAAAATGAACAAACCTATAAAAATCAACCTTGCCCCGGATCGATAAAACCTCTCCGGGTCCTCCACCCGAGGTGGAGGGTTTAGATTAAAACTAAACGGACTTCAGCGCTGCTCCAGGATGGCCAGCACCTGGTCACAGTTGTCGCGCGCCCGGTCAGCGATCTGCTGCGCTTCATCAAGAATCGCGGCCTTATAGGCTTCATCTTCGATATCAATCATATTGATAAGCACATTCTGCCATGCGCCCCAAATGCCTGTCTCCAATGCCCGCGCCCCGACCTGGATATCGGATTTTGATGCCGGGTTGCCGTATTGGGCAACTGCCCGCATGGGTTCCCAGGCACGGTCGCCCAGACGCATGGTCGCGAGGGGGATGTCGATGGCCGTTTTCAATCCCGCCTGCATGGCCGCGTGGCGAAGACGTTTTTCCTCGTTGGTTTCCCGGGGGAGCCGCAGCGCTTCCATGTAGTCGGCAAAGGCATCCGTGTCGGCGTCGATCAAGGGGATCAACTGCTTGGTAATGGCGTGCAGGGGCGGGATAATTGCACGCATCTCGACATCTACGGCTTCAAATTTACGGACACCATAGGTCAACTTGGCCACCATGGCACCCAGGCCGATGCCAACGGCGGCCAGCTGCGCCGACACCGATCCGCCCCCCGGCGCCGATGAACGCGAAGCGACCTCTTCGATGAACCTGCGCAGGCTCATGTTGGCCAACGGCGCGGGGGCCGGTTCGGCCACGATGTAATCGATGATCCGTTCGCGGGGGTTGAATGCAGCCACCGTGTTGAGCCCCAGCCGGTCGATCGCCAGGCGAATCTTCTGGTCTTCATCCAGAACGAACAGGTTCTCCTTTTCTATGTAGTAATCGGCCGCCATGAGAATCGCTTCCAGGGGCACCACGCCGACGACTTCCGAACCGGCGACCCCTACTTTCAGGGCTGCGGCTTCTTCTTTTACCGCTTCGAAAAGCGTATGGAGGGGCGTTACGGTATAGTCGTTGAGATTAACCGTCACCTGGGCCAGATTATACTCATCCACGAACCAGCCCATGCCCTTCACCATTTCCAAACGACCCGGCGCCTCAGGACCGCGCCCCGCCTCCCGCAGATTGAGCGCGATGCGATGGGCCTGGTTGGGCGTCCCGATGATGTTGACGTTGTAGGCAATCAGAAAATTACGGGCCCCGGCAGCCGTAGCGCCCCAGGACGGTACGAATTCAGCCGGTCCATAGTCGGGACGCCAGCGGGGATCCTTCAAGCGATTGGCCAGACCTTCGTATTCACCCTGGCGGACATCGGGGAGTTTGCGTCGGTAATCTTCCCGGGCGGCATGCTCATACAGGTAAACCGGGACGCCGAGTTCTTCTCCCAAGCGGTGGCCGAAGGTTTCGGCGAGCGTCACGCACTCCGCCATGCTGACGCCGGCAACAGGGACAAAGGGGCACACGTCCAGCGCCCCGAAACGGGGATGCTCGCCATTGTGCCGGGCCATGTCGATTCGGTCCCGGGCCACGCGGGCGGCGTTAAAGGCCCCCTCGACAACGGCATCCGGCGCCCCCACAAAAGTGTAGACCGTCCGGTTGGTACTGGCGCCGGGGTCCACATCCAGCAGCTGGCAGCCTTCCGTATTGCGGATCGCCGCGGCGATCGCCTCGATGATGTCCGGATTGCGCCCTTCCGAAAAATTGGGAACACACTCGACTATTTTTTGCATTGACCTGCCCTGTTCGTTTTCGGATTTTCGCTGAAGATCTCTTCGACGGCCGCCCGCACGAGTTGTTCATCGGCCAGGTACGGCAGGGTGATCTGGTCGCCGTTCACGTTTGCCCTATTGTAGGCCGCCGCAACTTCCATGGCGTTGGGATTGCGTGCCCAGTTGCGGCGGGCCACGCCGCCCATGACATCCCAGCTCAATGCGGTTCGGATGATCTCATCCACCCGCGGGCTGCCGTCCAGAACCAGCCCGAAGCCGCCGTTGATCGCTTTGCCGATCCCGACCCCGCCCCCGTTGTGGAGGGCCACCAGCGACATGCCCCGGGCGGCGTTGCC